>JBILWX010000266.1:0-2977 GCA_044369655.1 Pirellulales bacterium | reverse complement strand
CGGGAGGGGAGGGTGTAGAACGATTTTCCGCCGATCCGCTGATACCGGGCGAAGAGCCGCTCGAAGGCCTCGAGCGCCCGGGCGCTCTCGCCGAGCGGCTCCTCGCCGAAGTGGATCGGGCTGCGGTAGTGCGTGGAGAGGAGGAGGAATCGGATCGCCTCCGGCCGATGGCGGGCCAGCAGGTTTTTGAACGGCTCGGCACCGGTCGACTTGCTGATCTTGGTGGCGGTCTGCGCCGCGGCATCGTCGGCTGCGCCCTCCGAGCCCCGCGGCCGGCCGCCCACCTTCCCGGCGGCCCCCGCCGCTTGCATCAGGCCGTTGTGCATCCAGTAGCTGGCCATCGGGCAGTCATGAAGCGATTCACTCTGGGCGATCTCGTTCTCGTGATGCGGAAAGATCAGGTCCAGCCCGCCACCGTGGATGTCGAAGCGTTCGCCGAGGATCGCCCGGCTCATCGCCGAGCACTCGATGTGCCATCCCGGCCGGCCCGGGCCCCACGGGCTCTCCCACGACGGCTCGCCCGGCTTGGCCTTCTTCCAGAGCGCGAAATCGGCCGTCGACCGCTTCCGCTCCGCGGTGGAACCGCCCTCGCCCTGAGTCGCCTCGACCGAACGGTTCGTCAGCTTTCCGTAGTCGGCGTCCTTGGTGACGTCGAAATAGACGTCGCCGTCCGACGCGTATGCATAGCCCTTGGCGATCAGGCCCTCGATGAAGGCGATGATCGTGCCGATGTGCTCCGTCGCCTTCGGCATCACGTCGATGCTCTCGACACCGAGCACGGCCAGATTCTCCAGGTAGTCGGCCGTCATCTCCGTGGCGAGCTTCGCCATCGTCGTGCCCCGCGCCGCGCTTTCGGCGATGATCTTGTCGTCGATATCGGTGATGTTGACGACCCAGGTCACCTTCCAGCCGGAATACTCGAGATACCGCTTGACGGTGTCGAAGATCACGGGGCCGACCATGTGGCCGATGTGGCTCGGCTTGTAGACCGTCGGTCCGCAGAGATACATGCCGACCTGGCCCGGCTTCACCGTGACCAGCGGCGTCTTCTTCTTGGTGAGCGTGCTGTAGACCTCGATAGCCGGCAGGCTTTCGCCCGTGCCCGCCGCCGCCTGCTTCACTTCGGTCGTCGCCATCGCTCGTTTCCGCTCCAATCTCTGGGGGTATCTTCTTCGTCGGGATCTTCCGGGTCGCTTCGTGCGGCCACCGGTGCGGCGGCCGCCGCGTCAAATTGTCGGTGATCGTTCCAGCAGCACCACGCTCTCGGCCGCGATCGCCTCCTCGGTGCCGATCGGGCCGACGCCCTCGCCGGTCTTGGCCTTGAGCCACACGCCTCCCTCGTCGATGCCGAGGACGGCGGCGACCCGCTGCCGGATCTGCTGTCGGTAGGGCAGGATTTTGGGCCGCTGGGCGAAAATCACGCAATCCAGATTCACGACCCGCCAGCCGGCGGCGGCCACACGGTCCGCGGCCAGTCGCAGCATTTCGGCCGAATCCCGTCCTTTATTGGCCGGATCGTTGTCGGGGAACAGCTCGCCGATGTCACCCAGACTGGCGGCCCCGAGGAGCGCGTCGGTGATCGCGTGCAAGAGCACGTCGGCATCGCTGTGTCCAAGGGCCCGCCGATCGTGCGGGATCGTGATGCCGCCGATCACGAGGCCCGAGCCGGGGCCGAGCCGGTGCGTGTCGTGCCCAAGGCCGATGCGGAGCGTCGAGTGTGCGGGCATTGCGGAAAACCTCTCCACGAAGAATCGCCAAGGTTTTCCCCTATACTTGCGGCATGCACAACTCCAATCGTGGCGGGGCTGCCGATCGCGGCGGCGACGCCGTCATCACGGTCGATTCGCTCGCCAAGGAATACCGCGTTTACGACAAGCCGGAGGGGCTTCTGGCCAGCGTGACGGGCCTTTTTCACCGCACCAGCCGGCTGGTGGAGGCGCTCCGCGGCGTGAGCCTGTCGGTCGGCCGGGGCGAGTTCGTGGCCCTGCTCGGCCCCAACGGGGCCGGGAAGACGACGTTCCTCAAGCTGCTTTCCGGGATCATCACCCCCTCCCGGGGCACGGCCCGCGTGCTCGGCCACGTGCCGTGGGAACGCACCGACGACTTTCGTCGCCGCTTCGCCCTCGTGATGGGCCAGCGGAACCAGCTCTGGTGGGACCTTCCCGCCGCCGAGAGTTTTCGACTGCACAAGGAGATTTACCGGATCGAGCCGGCCCGCTTCGAACGCACCCGGGACGAACTGGTCGACCTGCTCGGGGTGCGCAAGCTGATGCTGCAGCCCGTCCGCGAACTGTCGCTGGGCGAGCGGATGAAGCTGGAGCTGGTCGCCGCGCTCCTGCACGAGCCGGAAGTGCTCTTCCTGGACGAGCCCACGATCGGCCTCGACGTCGTCGCCCAGCACACCATCCACGACTTTCTCAAGGCGGTGCAGGCCGAGCGGCGCGTGACCGTGGTGCTCACGACGCACTACATGAAAGACGTCGCCGCACTCTGCGAGCGCGTGGTGGTGATCACGCACGGCAGCATCCTCCACGACGGGCCCCTGGAGGAGATCGTCGACCGGTTCACGACGCACAAGATCGTGACGCTCGACCTCGACGCCACGCCGGCCGCGGGGCGGATGGAACGGTTCGGCTTTCCCTGCGAAATCCGCGGCCCGCGGGTCACGCTCCGCATCGACCGCACGCGGATCGCCGACGTGCTGCCGGAGATCCTGCGCAGCGAGAACGTCCGCGACGTGTCGGTGGAGGACGTGCCGCTCGAGGAGATCGTGGCGACGCTGTTTCGCGCGGGCGCTGCCCCGGCGCTTGCGGGAGCCACCGCATGAGCATCGCCAACGCAGCCGTCGAACTCCCTGTGAAAGTCGCCAGCCGCCCATTCGCCGGCCTGCGGACGTGGTTCACCATGCTCGCGATCTGCCTGGAGGAACGCCTCGTCTACCGGGGCGACTTCATCATCGGCACGCTGATGCGGTTCC
>JBILWX010000265.1:0-2979 GCA_044369655.1 Pirellulales bacterium | reverse complement strand
CGCCACCGGAAAAACGCTCTGGACGGACGAGCACGACACGAAATTCAAACCCGATGTGGGCGGCGGCGATGGTCCGCTCTGCGTGCCGGTGATTCATGGTGGCCGCGTGATCACGTTTGGTGCGACGGGAATCCTCACCTGCCTGGACGCCGCCACGGGCAAGCGGCTCTGGCAGCGGAACACGCATGCCGACTTCGGCGCCCAAGCCGGCTATTTCGGCGCGGGCAGTTCGCCGATCGTGATGGGCAAAATCGTGATCGTGAACGTCGGCGGCGCCAAGAACGAGGCCGGGATCGTCGGTTTCTCACTGGCGACCGGAGACACCGTCTGGACGAAGACGGCCGAGCGGGCGAGTTACTCCTCACCCGTGCCCGTCGTGATCGCAGACATGCCCCACCTGCTGATCATCACCCGCTACCGGGTGATCCTGCTCGATCCGGCGACCGGAGCGATCCGCTGGCAGTTCTCCTTCGGCGCCAGGGGGCCGACCGTGAACGCCGCCAACCCGCTCGTACTCGCCGACAAGAACGGCAAGCCGCACCTGCTCGTGACGTCGTCGTATGGCGTGGGATCGATCTATGGATCGTTCGACAAGTCAGGCATGAAAAAAGTCTGGGGCGGCACGGAGTCGCTGGCCACGCAATACTGCACGCCCATCGCCCGCGGCGGCTTCCTCTTCGCGATCGACGGCCGGGACGACGTTCCGCCCGCCGACTTCAAGTGCATCCAGCAGTCGACGGGCGAGGTCATCTGGAAGGAGAACAATTTCGGCTACGGCACCCTGATCTTCGCCGACGGCAAGATTCTGGCGACCAAGGCGGATGGCGAACTGGTGCTCATCAAACCTGACGCGGCCGGGCTGCAGGTGGTCGCGCGGGCCCGCCCGCTGCCGGGGACGATTCGCGCCCTCCCCGCCCTCGCGGCCGGCAGGCTCTACATCCGCGACGAACACACGCTCAAATGCCTGAGCGTCAAGCCCCGCGTTCGCTGACAATGGGCTCACCGCGGCTCCGCCAGGCTTCGGCGAGCAGAATGCCGCACGCCACCGACACGTTGAGGCTTTCCACCGCGCCGGTGCCGGGAATCCGAACGGCCTCGTCAGCCAGGGCCGCGATCGGCTTCGAGACGCCCTCCCCTTCACTTCCCAGCACCACGACGACCCTGCCGCCGAGCGCCTTGCGGGAGACGTCTCCGCCCCGATGGCTCGACGTCGCCACGACGCGGAACCCCCGCTCCTTGAGCCGGGCGAGGTCGGCGGTCGGATCCGCGAGCGCGCAGACCGGCACGTACTCGGCCGCTCCCTCCGCCACGCGGACTGCCGCAGGCGACAGCGGCGGGAGTTCGCCGGCGGCGCCGAGCACGGCGGCCGCCCCGAAGTGAGCAGCCGTCCTCAGGATGGCGCCGAGATTATGCGGGTTCTGGACGCCGTCGAGATACACAAGCGGGCCCGCCAACCGCTGCTCGTCGAGCTTCTGGAGGAGTTCCGGCATCCCCCAACGCGGAAGGGCGCGGGCGAGAATCACGATCCCCTCGTGATGCATCGATCCGCTGAGCCGCGCGAGATTATCGGCCTCGACCACCTGAAACCCCAGGCGAGCCTTCGCGCAGTGGTCGAGGAGGCGGGCGAATTGTCGGCGTCGCTCGTCGCCGACGTAGACCCGGATGATGTCCTGCGGCCGGCGGGCAAAGAGCGCCTCGCAGGCCCGCACGCCGTGATACTTTTCCTCGGCCTTGCCCTGATGGCGGGCCGCCGGACGATCACCGTTCCCGGCCGGTGGCTTTCGCGCCGGGCGTCGGCCGGCGGATCCCTCCGTCCGTTCCTGCGGCCCGGGGCGACGGGGTGACTGACGTGAACGTTTCATGACGGGGGGCGCAAGAAGAAGTTGGGAGAGCGGAAGTTGGGAGAGCGAAAGGTGGGAGCGGTGCGGGCCGGCGACACGCCGCGGATCGATCACTGCGGTCCGGAGGGATCAGCCGCGGGAGTTGTCCGCAGACGCTCGACGCGTTCCAGCTCTTCACGGAGATCGGTCGACAGGTTGACTCCGTTGAAGTCGGCCGACTCTTCCAACTTCACCAGCCAGCTGCCACACACGTCGTACCGGATCGTACCACCGCGCATGTGGCAGTCGAGGACGTGGCCGCCACTGCGGCGGTCGGCGGCCAGAAAGTGCCAGTGGTAGCCAGGCACGGTGATCCCCTGCGCCCACCGCGGGCTGCGGATGCCGACGAACGTGCCCCGGAGGTTTTCCCGCTTCCAGACAGACTGAAAATCCTTGCGGGAATTGATCGGTCGGTAGGGCTTCGACTGGGCGTGCACGCTGCGGAGCGTGATCGCCGCCACTTCGGCATCGATCCGCAGGGCGACGAAGTTGTTGGGATGGCCGACCGCGGCCTCGAGCCGGTGCTCGAGGTCCGCGAGCGACTCGACCGCCGGGCAGGGCAGTTCGCCATCGCAGTCGAAGGGCGTCACCACCGCGAACGGGATCGTCGCCGCAGGGCCGACCTCGACCACCGCCCCGTCGCTCTTGATCTGGTAGCCCTTGCCGTCGAGCACGACCAGTTCTCCATCGAGCCTGTCGAGCGTGCCCAATCCGAAGTCGCCGTCCGTCAGCAGGTCGGCAAACGGCACCGTGCCGTCGAACTGCCCGAGGAGCAGCGCATTGATGACCGACACCTGCGTGATCCGGTCCCGGTCCGGCGCGGCGGCCGCGGGTTGCTCCCCCGGGGCCGGGCGGACCGCCGCAACCGCGAAACAGGAGAGGATCGACAGAGTCGCCGTCCAGCGTTGCATGGTCATCCTTTCGTCCATTCTCCGCCGCCGGGGGCGATCAGCGATTGACGACATGCTGCGGCTGGCCCGCCGCGAAGGCCCGGAGGTTGGCGGCGGTCACCTCGATCAGCCGCCGACGGGCATTCCGCGTGGCCCAGGCGATGTGCGGCGTGATGATGCAGTTGCGTGCGCCAAGCAGGGGATTCGAC
>JBILWX010000116.1:0-10547 GCA_044369655.1 Pirellulales bacterium | reverse complement strand
CTGAGCCGCGACGCCGTGATCTCGACGCGATACTCGCCCGCGCGGGCGCCTTCCGGGGCGGGGATCGAGAAGCGGCCTGCTGTGATCGAGCCGCCGCAGGTGGGCCCGCCCGTCTGCTCGGTGGGAATCCAGGCCATCGCTCCCGATTCGAGCGGCACGCCGTCGACGGTCACCCGTCCCTCGAGGGCCAACCGCCGCGGCACCCGGCTGCAGCCCGAGGCCACCATGGCGACAAGCAGGATTCCGGCAAGGCCGACACGCGAGCGGGCGAACGGCGCACCATTCCGTTCCAGGCTCATGGCGCCGTCACCTGTTCGCCGCCGTTCGCGGTGCCGATCCGCGTCCATGTCGTGCTGTCGATCTCATTCGACACGAACGTCGTGCGGCCGTCGGCAAAGGCGACCGTGACGCCCCCCCGATGCACGCTGCGGGCGGCATTGTGCATCTGGTCGGTCGCGGAAGTGGCGGTCCCGCATGGCATCGGCATGGGGGTGCCGACGACGCATTGAATGTCACCACTGTTTTGAAAGTAGTTATCGCCGACGCTCGAGTTGGGGGTGTTTTTATGGGTATACACCGCTGCGCCACCGATGAACCACGCCCACAGGCCGCGACTGTCCCAGGGCGTCGCTACGCTGGAGTATGTATCCGTCTTCCCGGAGATGACCTCGCTGACAAGGGCCGTCGATGAGGTGCCATCCGTCAGATACGAGATCGGCCTGGCCGTGCCGATCTGGAAGGGTCCGTTCGTCGTGAAGTCGTATCCCGTGCGGCTCGTCGAGCCCGTAGCCCAACTAATGTCGGCAGCCGTCCGGGCCATCGTGTTGGAACCGAAGTTCACGACGTAATTCGATCGAGAGATTTTCAGCGGCATCGTCGTGTGGTTGAACTGCCTGCCGCCCGCATTGTCGCTGGGGCACTTGTAGATCGGGATGTGCCGGGAGAGGGCCGCGTCCTGCTCCGGATCAATCCATCGTCGATTGGTTTTGTAAAGGGATGCGATCGCCTGCTCCTCGATATACGGCAGGATCTGCATCCAGGTGGTCCGCGTCGATGAATAAATCGCCCCGGCACCTGTGTTTTTGCTGTAGGTGACGAACGGCAGATCCGTGATGCCGGCTGGCAGCCGCTTCCTTGCCGACTCCCACTGGAGCATGGCCTGGGCCAGCTGCCGGATGTTGTTCGTGCACGCCGAAAGCCGGGCGCTCTCCCGCGCCACCTGCACTGCCGGCAGGAGCATCCCCACGAGCACACCGATGATCGCGATCACGGCCAGGAGTTCGACAAGCGTGAAGCCACGCCGGCGGCGAGGGCCCGGCGATCTGCACACCAGCCAAGACTCGGTTCTGACGGCACTCACGTTGTGTTCCTGAGAAACAAGGAGATCGCTCCCGACGGATTCGCGTTCGCCCGCCCTTAAAATGATATACTAGGGTCACTGGAGCGGCCACGTCAACCGTTCGGCAGCGGCCCCTTTTACCCGCGAGGTGCCCGATGGCAGCGGTTTTTTCAGGCCCGAATCCCCCAGCTCCGCCGGTCCGCCGCGCCGCACAGGCGCTCGTCGGCTGGCTCGTCGGCTGCGGCGTCGCGGCCGCGGTGATCCCGGCGGCTGCCGCCGACGCGCCGAAGCCGTTTCAGGAGGCCACGTTCGTCGTCGAGCCGAGCCGCTTCCTCAGCCACACTCCCGATCGCAGCTTCATCGGGCCAGGCACGATCCGGCTCGAAAACGGCGACATCCTCATGGCCGCCCCCTGGGGCCGGCCGCCGACCAATTTCGAGCAGCTCGCGGCGACGCTTCCCGTGCCGATGCTCTATCGCAGCACCGACGGCGGCCGGACGTGGCAGGAGCAGGGCCGCATGAAGATCGACTGGTCGCTCAAGGGCATGGTGAGCGACCAGGGCATCAGCTTTCTGCGGTTGAAGGATGGCCGGCTCGCGATCGTGCTGCCCCGCCATGTGCTCGGCCTCCATGGCGGCGGCGTGCCGGCGATCTCGTTTTCGACCGACGATGGGGCCTCCTGGTCGGCCGCGAAGATGCTGATCGAAGAAGACGACGCCTACTACGTGATGAACGACCGGCTGATCCAGCTGAAATCGGGCCGGCTTCTCGTGCCGGTGTCGAGAAAGGCGGGGAAGCACGAGGGCGACAGAGACGAGTCACTCGCAATGCTTTCCGACGACGGTGGCGTATCGTGGCGGCTCTCCCGCGGCCGGGCGCGGCTCGACAAACCCCGCGGGATGCAGGAGCCCTGCGCCGTCGAACTCGCCGACGGCCGCGTGCGGCTGCTGGCCCGCACCGGCGCAGGCAGCATCCACACGTCGGTTTCAGCCGACGGCGGCGAGACCTGGTCGGAACCCGAGACGACGACGCTCGAGTCTCCCTGCTCGTCGCTCACGCTCCGCCGCGCTCCCGACGGCCGGCTCGTCTGCCTCTACAACCATGCCACGCCGCTCAAGGAAGGGGCGTTCTTTCCACGCACGCCGCTCGTCTACGCCCTCTCGGCCGACGACGGCGCCACCTGGTCAGCGCCGATCGTCATCGACGCCACGGGGATGGAGCAGCTCGACCGGCAGAACATCTATCCCTCCCCGTGCTTCACGCCCGAGGGCATGGTCGTGGTCTGGTCGACGCACGGCGCCGACCCGAAGGGCAGCTTCGCCGAGCAGTACAACGAGAGCATCGGCGGCGGCAAATGCGCTCTCGTGAAGCTGCCGGAATAAGCGGGCTGGTTCGATGCGGAGGGCCGTGGCGGCGTGGTGCGCGGGCTCGTGGGCAGGCCCGGAGTCCCCGGGCTTCCGCCCGGGGCTTCTTGTCGAGCGTGAGGCCACCCCGGATTGAAAAGCCCCCGGCGGAAGCCGGGGGACTCCGCGTGGAAGCGGAGACGGGTTGCCATGCGACGCACCTGTTGACATATCATGGCGTCACCCCGGGATCATTTCCATGACACCACGCACGGCGTGCCTGCTGCTGATGACCGCCTCCATCTCCATGACCTCCATGACGAATTGCTTGACGCATCCCTGTGCCGCCGAACCTCAGCCGCGCGGACTCACCTGGAGCAGCCTCGCGCCGCTGCCTGACGCCAAGGGCGTGGCCGGCGCGTTTGCCGGCGTGAGTGGCCACGACCCGCAGGCCGGCGTGCTCGTGGTCGCGGGCGGCGCGAATTTTCCCGATCAGCCGCCCTGGGCCGGCGGCGCGAAGGCTTGGCATGCGGCGGCGTATGTGTTGCCAAAGCCAGATGGGGTCTGGCGCACCGCGGCGGCCCTGCCGCGGCCGCTCGGCTACGGCGTGACGGCCAGCTTCGCCGGCCGCGTCTGGTGCGTCGGCGGCGGCGATGCGGCGGCACACGTGCGATCGACCGTGACGCTCGAATGGGATGCCGCCACCGATACCCTGCGGGTCGAGCCCGACGCCCTGCCGCCGCTGCCGCAGGCCATGGCGTTTGGTTCGAGCGTGGTCGTGGGCAGCCGGCTCTTCATCGCCGGCGGACAATCGACCCCCACCGCGACCGAGGGCCTCGGCACGTTCTGGTCGATCGATCTGGCGGCGGCCGCCGCCGACCGGCGGTGGCAGGAGCATCCGAGCTGGCCCGGGCCCAAGCGGATCCTGCCCGTGCTCGGTGAACTCGGCGGCAAGGTCTATCTCGTGAGCGGCGCGGAACTCGTGCCCGCCGACCCCACGGCGGGCAACGGCGCACCCGCCGTCACGCGGCGGTTCCTCACCGACGGCTACGAGTTCGACCCGCATGAAAATTCCTGGCGGACGATCGCTTCCTGCCCCCAGCCACTGATCGCCGCGCCGAGCCCTGCGTTGCCGCTCGACGCCGCACGCCTCGCCTTTCTGCCCGGCGACGACGGCGCGTTCTTCTTCAAACAGAAGGAACTCGCGGGCAACCATCCGGGGTTCCCGAGGCAGATGTATGTGTACGACACTCGTGGCGACGCCTGGCAGGCCGACGGCACGGTTCCGGAAGGCATCCGGCCGGCCGTCACCACGCCCACGGTGGCCTGGCGCGGCGGCTGGATCGTGCCAACGGGCGAGGTGCAGCCGGGGCTGCGGTCGCCGCAGATCGTGCGGCTGCTGCCGGACCAGATCCCCACGGAGACCAGGCGATGATGAGCGAACACCACGCGAAGCTGCTCGTGCGGACGGCCTGGCTGACGGTCTGGCTGCTCGTGCCGGTGGCGCTGCTCAACTATCTCGACCGGCAGATGCTCGCGGCGATGAAATCGTCGATGATGGAAGACATCCCCGACATCGCCACGCGGGCCAACTGGGGAATCGTGCTCGGCTCGTTCAAGTGGGTCTACGCGATCCTGAGCCCCGTCGGCGGCTATCTCGCCGACCGCCTGAGCCGCCGCCACGTGATCTGCGCGAGCCTCTTCGTCTGGTCGGCCATCACCTGGGCGACCGGCCACGTCGATTCCTTCGCCGGGCTCGTGGCCGCCCGGGCGATCATGGGCGTGAGCGAGGCGATCTATATTCCCGCCGCCCTCGCCATGATCACCGATTTTCATCTCGGCCCCACGCGGTCGCGGGCCGTCGGCCTGCACCAGATGGGCATCTACGCCGGGATCATCATCGGCGGCTTCTCGGGCTACGTGGCCGATGCGCCGTCGCTCGGCTGGCGGTTCGCGTTCAGCGTGGCCGGTCTCGTCGGCGTGCTCTATTCCGTGCCGCTCTTCGTGCTCTTGCGAAATCCGCCGCGGGCCGCGGAGGCCGGGAGCGGGCCGTCGCCGCTCGCTGCCGTTCGCACGCTCGCCGGCAGCCGGGATTTCCTGCTGCTCGTGCTCTACTTCACGCTTCCCGCGATCGCCGGCTGGGTCGTGAAGGACTGGATGCCCGACATTCTCAAGGAGCAGTTCGGGCTGGGCCAGGGTCAGGCGGGCGTGTCGGCCGTCGTCTACGTGCAGGTCGCGTCGATCGTGGGCGTGCTCGTCGGCGGCTGGCTGGCCGACCGGTGGATGCAGCGGACGAGCCGCGGCCGCATCTTTACCAGCGCCCTCGGCATGGCCTGCTTCCTGCCGGCCCTGTTCGGCGTGGGCAACGCCCCGACGCTCGCCGTCGCGGTCGGCTTCCTCGTGCTCTTCGGGATCGGCTGGGGCTTCTTCGACTGCAACAACATGCCGATCCTCTGCCAGGTGGTGCGGCCCGAGCTGCGGGCCACCGCCTACGGCGTGATGAATCTCGCGAGCACCAGCTGTGGCGGCTTCGCCGACTGGGGCTTTGGCGTGCTCCGCGACCAGCACGTGCCGCTCAACGGCATCTTCGGCGCGTTTGCGGCGGTGGCGCTGCTCTCGATCGCCATCGTGCTCTGCATCCGGCCGCGGGATTTTTCCACGCCGTGACCCGGCCGTGGATCGCGACATGGATATCGCTCGCTCACCAGGCCATCCGCATGCCGAAGGTCCGCGGAGGGTGTCCCAGCCGAACGAGACCGCCTGTGGTGCTCCCGGGGATTCGTGATTCTCCCACGCGTAGCATTCCGACGAACGCCCCTTCGCCCTGCTCACACTCGGGAGGCAGCCATGGCCACGGTTACCACGCTTTCTCAGGCCGAACTGTTACAGAGACTGTCTTTGATCGCCAGTTCCCACGGCGGGACGTCTGCCGCGCCCAACGACCACTCCGTCACGGGCACGCTGACGGCGATCAAGTCCAAGTGGTTGCTCGGCGGCAGGAAGGTCACGAGCAACTTCACCTGCTCGCTCGATTCAGCCACCCACGAGGCACGCTTCCGGGAGTCGTCCGTCGAGAGTTCGTGGGGCCTGCCTCCGCCGACGTTCACCGTCCAGACCACGTCCCAGTATGGTGCCCGCGTGAAAGCGACCCGCGTGGACAAGGGCGTCGGTGGAGGCGGGATCCTCGAGTTCGGCGCATTCAGGGAGAGCGTCGAGCAGGCCGTAAAAGATGCCGGCTGGGAGTTTCTGTACGAGGTCGCATGACTGCGACGAGGAACCAGCCCAAAAGGCCGTAGAGCCCAAGAAACCAGACGGCGATCAGGGATCCCCTGGAGAGATGGTTCGTACTGGGCGGGAGCAGGCTCATTCGTGCTCGCCCTCGATCCGGGCTTCGCCGTCCGGGTCGATATCCACATGCAAGGTCATCGGATGGCAGCAGACCGGGCAGTCCTCGACGTAGTCCTGGTGCGACCCCCCGGAAATATCCACCGGCACAACGATCTCTTCGCCGCAAGAGTCGCAGATATACGTGGCTTCGAGGTCGGCGGCTGACTTTCTGCGGCGGCGTTTTGGGCGTTTCTTGGCCATGGCTCCCACCAGTGTAGCCATGCAATAACGTCGCTAGAACCGCCACGACAGAAGTCGTTTTGCACGTCGACGATCACGAGGGCGGCGGTCATCGTGGTCCCATGCTGTCGCTTCATTCATGGCACGCTTTCCAGGCGACCTAAGCCAGATCGAGCGGCGCGTCGGCGTCGCCGAAGCGGCCCACCTCCACGCCCATCCGCTGCATGAGCGCCAGGTGGAGCCGGCAGAGCCGGCGGTCCTCCCGGCCGCGGAGGTCATGCACCCGTCCTCCCTGGATCGTGCCCCCGCCGCCGCCGGCCAGCACGATCGGCAGTTCCTTCGAATCGTGGGAATTGCCGTCCATCAGGCTCGAGCAGAAGAGCACCATCGAGTTGTCGAGCAGCGTCCGCTCGCCCTCGCTCGTCGCATCCATCTTTCCGAGCAGCCGGGCCAGGAGCGCCATGTGATACTCGTTGACCCGCTGATACTGGTCGAGCCGATCCGCGTTGTTGGCATGGTGGCTGAGTTCGTGCTGGCCACCATGAATGCCGCCGAGGAAGCCGAAGTTCATGTTGGAAAGATCGTTGTTGAGCATCAGTGTCGCCACCCGCGTGCGATCCATCTGGAAGGCCAACAGCAGGATGTCGCACATCAGCTCGAGGTGCTCGCGGGGCTCCGTCGGGATGCCCGGGCCGGGACGATCGAGCGTGGGCTCCGTGACGGTCGGCCGCCAGCCGTGGCCGCCGGTCTCCCGCCGGCTCTCCTCCGCCGACCGCTCGATGCGCTGCTCGAGCTCGCGGACGCTCGTGAAATACTCGTCGAGCTTTGCGCGGTCGCGGCCGCCGATCCGGCCGCGGAGCGACGCTGCCTCGGCCGCGACGAGGTCGAGCACGCTCGCGTCGGCCCGCCGGCGGCTGCCGTCGTCGAAGAGCTGGTCGAAGGCCTGCCGGGGCACGATCTCCTTGGGGGCCGGAGTGGTCGGGCTGCTCCACGAGACGTAGGCCGAATAGATCTGCGTGTAGCCCGCATCGGTGCTGTAGCCCGGCGGCTCGGTCCCCAGTACGACGCTCGGCAGCGGCGTCGCCCGGCCCACGGCCTGGGCCATGAGCTGATCCACCGACGTGCCCACCTCGACGTCCGTCGTGGTTCGCTTCACCTTCAATCCCGAGAGCACGTTCATCTTCGGGTAGTGGCCGTTGTCGTTGGTCGCGTTCGGATTCCAGAGGCCATGGAAGACGTTCACCTTCGCGGCGTGCGGGGCCAGCGGCGCGAGCGATTTGGCAAACTCGATCCCGGCGGAGCCCATCGTCGCCCCCCAGTGACGCGCGTTGACGCCGTTGCCCATGAAGAGCGCGGCGAACCGCACCGGCGGGCCGGCGGCCTCGGCGGCCGGGGCCAGCGACTCGAGCCAGGGAAGCCCGAGGGCCACGCCGGCCCCGCGGAGAAACCGGCGGCGGGAGAGATTCGGCAACTCGCGGGCGGGGACATTCATCGGCCAGCCTCCTGGTGGGGTGGGAGCGTCGCCTTCGATCCTTCATCGGCCGACGCACCGTGGCGATTGAGGAACTGTCTGCTCTGGACGATGCCCAGCACCGCCACGGAGATTCCGGCGTCTTCTTGCACGATCCGGTCGCGGAGGCTCTCCACGAGCGGCAGGTCGGTGGGCAGGACGGCACGGCCCAGCGCGTAGCCGAGCAGTTTGCGGCAGCATTGCAGCATCACCAGGTCGCGGCGGTCGGCGAGAAAGCCGCGCAGCCCCTCCAGGCCGGTGAACTTCGTCCCGTCGACGAACTCCGCCGAGAGATCGAGCGGGGCGGAGGCGTCGTCGCGGTCGCGGCGGCGGCCCAGCACGTCGAAGCCCTCGAGCGCGAAACCGAGCGGGTCGATCCGGTCGTGGCAGGCGGCGCAGGCGGCCGCCGCCCGGTGGGCCTTGAGACGGTCGCGGATGCCAGCTCCCGCAGCGGCCGATTCCTCGAGCGGCGGCACGTCGGCAGGCGGCGGGGGCGTCGGCGTGCCGAGCACCGCGGTGAGCACCCAGTTGCCCCGGAGCACGGGACTCGTGCGGCGCGGATACGACGTGCTCGCGAGGATCGCGGCCATGCCCAGCAGGCCGCCGCGGCCGTGTTCGGCCACCTCGACCCGGCGCAGCTCGGGCCCGCTCACACCCGGTACGGCATAGAGGGTGGCGAGCCGCTCGTTCAAGAAGGTGTGGCCCGCGCCGAAGAGATCACGCAGCGGCCGGTCGTGCCGGATCATGTCGGCGAGAAAGGCCGTCGCCTCGGCCTCCATGTCGGCCTGGAGCTGGGGCGTGAATTCGGGAAACGCTTGTCGGTCGACCGGCGCCCGCTCCGCGAAGCCGCGGAACCGCAGCCACCGCGCCGCAAACTCTCGGGCGAGCGATTCTGACTTTGGATCGGCGAGCATCCGCCGCACCTCGGCGGCGAGCCGTTCGGGTTTGGCGAGGCTGCCGTCGGCCGCCGCCCGCCGCAGTGGCTCGTCGGGCAGTGACGACCAGAGGAAGTAGCTCAGCCGCGCGGCGAGTTCCCAGGTGCTCACCGGCTGCTCCGTCTCGCGCTGCTCCTCGATGCGAAACAGGAACCGCGGCGCCGCGAGCACCGCGACGACCGCCTCGCGGGCGGCCTGCTCGCGGAGGCCCCCGGCGGCGGTCGCTTCGCCGGCGGCCACCGTGGCCCGGTAGATGCCGTGGAGCCGCTCCCGCTCCTCGGCCGTGAGCGGGCCGCGCCAGGCCCGCTCGGCGAACGCGTCGAGGTGGGCGAGAACCCGCGCATCCCATGCGGCCGCCTGATCGGTCGAGAGCGTCAGGCCGCCGGCCAACAGCCAGTCACTGCTGAGCGCCGCGTGCATCGCCCGATCGCGGTCGCTCGAGAGACCGAGCAACTGGCCTTCGGAAAGCCAGTAGACGCGTGGCGTCGTCGGAGGGGTGCGGAAGTTTTCCGCGATCCCGGAGAGCCGCAGGCTGAAGTTTTCAGGGAACGCCTTCTTCATCGATTCGAACTCACGCATCAGGCTCTTGTGCGTGTCGGTGCCCCGCTTCCACACCGTGACCGCGCCGGCGAGGACACCGGCAGGATCGGGCGGCTCGCCAACGGTCGCCAGCCACTGGGCGCTGGATCGGTCGGACGCCGGGTCGTCGACGTCGAGCCGGCCTTTGCCCTTGAACTTGGTCGCCTCCCGGGGCAACGGAAGCGTGACGACCGCCGGAGCTGCAACGACGATCTCCGCGGCTCCGGCCGCCCGGCCCGCCGGATGCTTGCCAAACCGGCCGGCCGCAGCGGCGACCGCGTCGCGCTCGTGCCGAAGCTCGGCAGCTTCCCGCCGCAATTCGTCGCCCGCGTCGTCGCCGGCTTCGGCATGCTCGAGCTCCGCGAGCCGGGCCTCGATCGCCCGCCCGCGTTCCTCGAGCCAGTCACGATATGGCTTCCAACCGCCGCTGAGTTGAATCTGCAGGTCGCCGAACCGGACGATGTCGCCGGCGCCGCCGTCGGCGGCATCGCCCGCGACCACGTGCACCCGATCAGCGCCGGCCGTGGCCGTGGCCAACGGCTCGCCGGTGAGGCTGTCCGCATCCTGTTGCCTCCGCTGTGCCGTCCCGGCTCCACGATAGAGATCGGGGTCGTGGCCATACCACGACCGCCGCTCTTTCTGGATCGCCTGGAGACCTTTCGTCACGGTCTCGGGCACCTGATGGGGCGCCGCCGGATCGGGCGGAGGCAGACGTCGCCAGGCAAGTCGCGTGAGGTCGAGGTAGCGGGAGACCGGCTCATCGGCCTGAAGAAGCGCCCACCAGTTGGCGAGGTAGTGCCTTGCCAAGCCAGCCTTGTCGGCCAGCGTGTCGAGCGAATCGGCGCCCGTGAGGCCGCGGTGCGCGTGCTTCCAGCAGGCCAGCATGTAGTCGGCCTCGCGAAGATCGGCTCCATCCGCCGGCACGTGCGGTGCGGCCGCCTTCTGGCACCAGACGTAGAGCGCCTGCCCCGCCTGATCCCGCAACAACTCCGGACCGCGACCGCCCACCCGCTCCCGCTTGAACGAGATCCCCGTGCCGGGCAGGATCGAAGCGTGATCGGCGATGCGGCGGGCGGCGTCCAGGTAGCGGTCGAACTGGGCGGGGTTGACGAACAGCACGTCGCCTGTGTTGGCGAAGCCCTCGCCGCCCCCGCCGTCGGGCTCGAACTCTTTCGCCAGGCCGTAGTCGATGCCGGTGAGGTCGCGGACGGTGGCGTCGTACTCGGCGTTGGTGAGCCGCCGCAACGTCACGTTCCCGGGATCACCGGCATTGG
>JBILWX010000170.1:0-6372 GCA_044369655.1 Pirellulales bacterium | reverse complement strand
CCGAGATCGCCGAGATCGACTGCTGGCTCCTCCCTGGCGAAACGATCCAGATCGCCCCCTATCGGCTCAATGAGGCCCGCGGCGAACGGGGCTTGAGCGTCTACCCGACGAAGAGCACGGATCCGGCGCGAAAGTTCGACGAGCCGGAGGAGGGGCTCGCGCTGGTGATCTCGTGGGTCGAGTTCGAGGGGCCGATCCTGGAGCAATGGCCCCCCGCGGGACACATCCGCATCTTCGGCAACCTGCCGCTCGTGGGCGTGGCCGAGGTGCCCGCGGGCACGAAGTTGCCGCCTCGCATCCGGACTCCGGTCATCGCCGGCGGCCCGCCTGGATATCGCACCATCAAGGATCCTGTGACCGTTGGATCGCCTGACCCTCTCGTCGATGCCCGGCGGCTGCTGGCGGACTTTCTGCCGCGGGCCTTCCGCCGGCCGATCGAGGCTGAGGAAATCGAGCCCTACGTGGCAATCGTGGAGGCCCGGCTAGCCGACAAGGAATGCTTCGAGGTGGCGATGCAGGAGGCTGTGCAGGCCGTACTCTGCTCGCCCGACTTCCTGTTCCTCGTGGAGCCGACAGGCCCGCTTTCAGACCATGCCCTGGCCACGCGGCTCTCATATTTCCTCTGGCGGACCGCGCCCGACGACGAACTGCGGGCAGCCGCCGATGCCGGCCGGCTGCGCGACCCCGATGTGCTCCGCGCTCAAACCGAACGGCTCCTCGCCTCACCCCGGTCGCGAGCCTTCATCGACGACTTCCTCGACCAGTGGCTTGAACTCAAAAACATCGACGCCACGACGCCCGACAAGCAGCTTTTCCCCGAGTTTTTTACCAGCCTCTTTGGGACGGCCGGGGACGTCTTGCTGCGGCAGTCGATGCTCGACGAGACGCGGCTCTTCTTCGCCGACCTCGTGGTCCGTGACGCCCCGGTGAGCGAGCTCGTGACGGCGAAGCACTCGTATCTCAACAACCGCCTCGCGCGGTTCTACGACATCGAGGGCGTGGATGGGGTCGCCATGCAGCGGGTGTCGCTCGCCCCCGAAACGCATCGCGGCGGGCTGCTCACGCAGGCCAGCGTGTTGAAAGTAACCGCCGCCGGCCTGGTCACGTCTCCCGTCGTGCGGGGTGCGTGGGTGCGGCGGAAGATGCTCGGCCGGGAGGTGCCGCCCCCGCCCGCCGACGCCGGCTCCGTCGAGCCCGACACCCGCGGCGCGACCACGATCCGCGAGCAACTGGCGGCCCACCGACGATCGGAGGCCTGCGCGGGCTGCCACCGGCAGATCGACCCGGCCGGCTTCGCGCTCGAGGCCTTCGATCCCACGGGCCAGTTTCGCGACCGCTATCGCTCCACGCAGGAGGGGGAGCCCGCGAAACGCTACATCAATGGGCACGACACGGTCGCCTATAAATACTCGCAGCCCGTCGATACCACGGGCGAACTGGCCGATGGCCGGGCATTCGCCGGGCCGGACGAGCTGCGGACGTTGCTCGCGTCCGATCCTGTCGCCCTCGCGCGGTGCCTGGCCGGCAAGCTCGTCGCGTTTGGCACCGGCCGCAGCATCGAGCCGGGCGATCGGCTCGCCGTGGACCGGACGGTGGCCGAGGCGGCCCCCCACGACTACGGCATCGGCAGCCTGATTCACGCGATCGTGCAGAGCGACCTGTTCCGCGACAAGTGACGATCACCCACCCGGAGGCTCTCCATGCACACCCCGATCTCCCGCCGCATGCTCCTGCGATCCTGCGGCGTCTCCCTCGCGCTGCCGCTCCTCGAATCGATGGGCCGGGCCACGGCGGCGAGCTCCGCCGCGGCCGCTCCACCGAAGCGTATGGTGCTCGTGGGCACGCCGTTTGGCTTCGACCCGCAGGCCTTCGTGCCCCGGCAGGTGGGCCGCGACTATGAGCTGCCGAGCCACCTCGAACTGCTCGCCAGCCATCGCGACCAGTTCACCGTGATCACGGGGCTTCTGCATCCCAACACGCTCTCCTCGGGGCATCAGGCCGAGAAGGTGCTTTTTACCGGCGCCGCGCAGCCGCAGCTGCCGACCTTTCGCAACACGATCTCGCTCGACCAGGAGTTCGCCGAGCACGTCCGCGGCCAGACCCGGTTCGACAGCTTCGTTCTCGGCACGGGCCACATGCCGCTCTCCTTCACCCGCAACGGCGTAGGCCTGCCCACGGAACACTCACCGTCGCGGCTCTTCGCCAAGATGTTTCTCGCCGGCAAGCCTCAGGAGGCGGCGGCGGAGCTGGAACGGATCGCCCGGGGGCGGAGCCTGCTCGACCTGGTGGGGGAGCAGGCCAAGGCACTCTCGCGGCGGGTGAGCAAGGCCGATACGGCCCGTCTCGATGAGTATTTCGTGGCGGTCCGCGACGTGGAGAAGCAACTCGAACTGTCGGCCGCCTGGGTGGATCGGCCGAAGCCGCCGGCGCCGGGCAGTCCGCCCACCGACGTCAACGAGCCGGGCAAGCAGCCCGTGAGGCTCTCGCTGCTGTATGACCTGGTGCATCTGGCGATCTTGAACGATTCGACGCGGTCATTCACGGTCAATACGTTCGGCGAGCATCACGACCTTTCCCACCACGGCCGGGAACCAGGCAAGCGGGAGTCCTGCCGGCAGGTGGAAGTGGACCTGCTCAAGACGCACGACGCCTTCCTCACGAAGCTCGCCTCCGCGAAGGAGGCCGATGACCGGCCCCTGCTCGAGAGCACGATGGTGCTTTTGAGCAGCAGCCTCCGCGACGGCAACAGCCACTGGACCCACGACCTTCCGGTGATCTTCGCCGGCGGTGGCTTCCGGCACGGCCAGCATCTTGCCTTCAACCCGGCCTACGTGGAGGAGGTTGCACGTGCTGAGGAAGATGAGGCTCACAAGAAGGGGAGCACGGGCCACGGGGTGTCGAGGAGTGCGCCGCTGTGCAACCTGTTCGTGTCGATGCTCCAGCGGGCCGGCATCGAGACCGACCGGTTCTCGTCAGCCACCGGGCCGCTGGCCGGCCTGGAGATGGCGTGATGCGACGGCTGTGACGAGTTTTCGCGGCATGTGCCGGCCGCGTCGCATGCCGATACTGGTGGATATGGGAAATACTCGACATGCCGCCTGGCGGAACGGAGCAGTCGTCGCCGCCGTGATCGCCTTGTTGACGGGGCTGCCCATTACGGTCGTACCTACCCGGGGCGAGGAAGCCGCCCCGGCTGCGAATCCGGCCGACGTCACGCCCCCGTGGGGCACGTTTCCCAAGCCCGGCGCCGGCATTGAGTTGGCCGGCGAACTCGTCGTGGTCGATCATGTCAACCGCCGGTTCGGCCTGCGGTTGGACGGCGATTTCAACAAGTATCGCTACTTCGCCGACGCGAAGCTCAAGGCCACGCTGCTGCCCTATGGCGAGGTCTGGTACCACGGGGCACCGGCCGACCTCGCCGACATTCCGCTTGGAACGCGGCTCCAGGGCCGGTTCCTCCTGCCGCCGAAGGATGCCCCGCCGCGGCAACTCACCTCGGACCAGGAGAAGGCATTTCCTCCTCCGCTGCATGACCGGGCCCTCGTGGTCGAAGACGGTTTTAGCCACGAACGTCGCCGCGGGCGGGCGTTTCGGATCGACAAGCTCGAGATCAAGCCGGACGACATCAGCGTGTCCGCGACCCAAAAAGCCACGATCGAGCGAGGGCCGATCGTCCTCACCCAGGTGAAGGCGTCGGGCCAACCGCTCGACGGCCCGCCCGACACGCCCAAGGACGCGGCCTACACGGTCGATTTCTCGACGCGGGTCTGGAAGGATGGGCGGCCCGGAACGCTTGCGGACCTCGCCGTCGGCCAGATCGTGCAGGCGAACCTCGGCTGGTCGCCCGAGTGGGGAAACCGGCAGTTTCACTGCCTCGATATCTGGATCGACGAGGCGAGCTGCCAGGTCGCCATCGAGCAGCAGCGGCGGCTGCACCTGCGACGGATGCGGCACTACCTCCTGCCGGCCTGGATCGAGAAGGTGGAGTACGAGCCGGACGGAAGTGGGCTTCTGACGCTGACCTATTTTGCCGGCATGGACAGGCAGCTCTACGACGAAATCCAGACAAAAGACCCGTATCGGCGGCTCAAACGAGCCGATCACCGCCTGCGGATCATCGGCGGCAGCCAGGGGGACAATGGCGCCGGGTCGCACGTGCAGAAAGTGCACGTCGATCCCGCTCCGCCGCCGGGGAGCAGCGGCATCACGCACCAGGTTCGCGTGGGGGCTGGGAACCACGAAGAGGGGTTACGGCCGGGCCGGTTCATCCGCGTGTCCCATCGCAGCTGGCCCGGTGGGATCCTGCCGCCCGAATGGCTGCTGCCTTTTCCTTTTCCGGCCGAGAAGGAAAACCCCCTGGATTGATGGATGGGAACGCGAGTGGGCGTGTGACGAGTTTTCGGGGCAGGCCCTCCACGGCTGCCGATGCTAGCTTTCAGAAGTCGGCTTAGAGGGGGGTATTCCACACCAGGATTGACTCCCGGACTCGACGTTATTCATCCATGATCGTTCTTGGCCAAGGGTTTGCAGCCATGCGAGACGTCGTCGTGAGAGGCTCCGAGGGAACTGCCGGAAGCAACGCATCAGTGAGGAATAAGGGTTTCACCCTCGTCGAACTCTTGGTCGTCATCGCCATCATCGGCACGCTTGTCGGCCTGCTCCTGCCGGCCGTCCAGGCGGCCCGCGAGGCGGCCCGGATGGCGTCGTGCAAAAACAATCTCAAGCAGATGGGCGTGGCGGTTCACAATTTTCTCGACGCTCGGAAGGGCTTTCCGCCGTTGGCAACGGGGCGAGAATCGAACGGGCAGAACTACGCTGGCATCACCTTCTGGGGCTTGATCATGCCCTACTGCGAAGAGATGGCGGCGGTGGCGAATGTCACGTGGGATGAGGCCGTGGCGAACGATACCCGCTGGGGGTGGAATGCGGCGAGGAATGCCAATTGGCTCGCATTCAGCACCTCCTACCCAAGATACATGATCTGCCCGACTCGTGGGTTTCGCACCACGTTCAGCAATTCCGCCAGTCAGAAATATCCCGCGAGCGACTACGGATTGATCACGTTGTTTGGGCAAAACGGCGTCACCAGGCCGGATCGATTGATCTGCTACAACATGAATTATCCGACCAGTACTGCGATTCCGCGGGGGCCGCAAACCGCCTGTAACACCGGCTGGGGCAGCATGACCGACTCGACCGCCACCGGAATCGGCTTTGGCGTGCTGAGTCTCGCCATGGGGCCAAAGGACGCCAGCGGTGCAATTGTCACGCACGTGCAAACTTCGGGCACAACCGAACGGGCATACGCCGGCTGGTATCCCCGGTCTTCGGTCAAGCATGTTCCCGATGGCCTGAGCAAGACGGCCATTCTCGCCGAAAAGCACCTCTGGAAGAACGACTTGCGCAAAGGCGGCTGCTCCACGTCGCCGCGGTCCGCCTGTGGTGCGGCCGGCTATGACGACATGCAGACGATGATCGCGTTTCAAGGTGGAGGCAATCGGATGTATGTCAACCCGGAACGTGGAGGAATCGCCCACAGCGCTGAGGAGGACAGTGTTAATACCACGCTCGGCTCTTGGCATCCGGGGACATGTCATTTCGTGATGGCTGACGGCGCGGTGCGGTCGGTCGATGTCAACATCGACGACACCACGCTCGTGAATCTCTGTGACCGTCGAGACGGCCAGGTAGTCGCCGTGCCATGACCACATGCGACCGAGGCCATTCATCGATGTCATCCATGCGGGAATTCTCGCGAAGCGTCACTGGCGATCTGCGGGCCTGGTTCCCGGCGGCTGTCGTGGTGGCCGCCGTCTGCCTGCCGGCCTGCGGCCGCAGTGGTCTACACCCCGTGCGAGGACGCGTCTCCTTCACCGACGGCTCGCCGCTGCCGACGGGCCGGGTCGTGGTGAGCTACGGCGACGGCAAGGCGTCGTGGGGCACCATCAAGCCCGACGGCTCCTTTGTCGTGGGTTCACTCAAGCAAGCCGACGGGATGCGGCCCGGCACCTACCGCGTGGCGGTCAAGGACGCTTACGTGGAGGTCCAAAAGAAAGGTGAAACCGTATCGGAGCCGCTCATTCACAAGCGGTTTGCAGACCCCGCCACCTCCGGCCTCGAGTTCACGGTGCCCGACAAAACGGTCTGGGAGATCGTCGTCGAAAAGCCTTAAATCGGCGTTGATCGCCACGATTCGGTGTTGGTTTGTGCAGGCCGACGTGACGTCTTTTCGCGGCGTGCAATCGCCGTCGTTTGGCCGATACTAAGGGTATGAAACGCACGTTCCTCCACGCCCTGTCGCAGTTCGGGCTTGCCTGCCTGACGGCCCTCGTCGTGTCTGCGGGCGGCGGTCACGCCGCCACGCCGGACTCA
>JBILWX010000217.1:0-4167 GCA_044369655.1 Pirellulales bacterium | reverse complement strand
GGGGGGGCCGGCCGGCGGGCCCTGGGGTGTGGGGGGGGCGGGGGACCCCCCCCCACGCCGGACTCACGCGGCGGCGGCATGCCTGATGCCTTCCTGCAGCAGCACTGCCTCCGCTGCCACGACGCCAAGACGCAGGAGGGGCAGCTGCGGATCGACACGCTGTCCCGCGACTTCGCCTCGCTCTCGGCCGCCGCGAAATGGGCCGAGGTGATGACGCGGATCAATGCCGGCGAGATGCCCCCCGAGGAGGAGCCGCGGCCCACCGTCGACGAGATCGCCGCGGTCGTCGGCTGGATCTCCGGCCGGATCGAGGCGGGTGAGGCGGCGCGGATGGCCGCCCGCGGGCCCGTCGCCAGCTATCGGCTCAGCCGCGAGGAGTATGCCCATACGATCGACGACCTCCTCGGCATCCGTGTCGACCCTGCCATCCAGGGCGGGCTGCTCGAAGATTCCCGCTGGCACGGCTTCGAACGGGTCGGGGCCGTGCTCTCGCTCGCGCCGGCCCATGTCGAGCGGTATCTCAAGATGGCGGACGACGTGCTCGAACTGGCCTTTCCCGAAAAGGAGCCCACGCCCACCAAGCGGCGGATCGACGCGCACTTCATCGTCAAATCCGAGCAGCCGCCGGACAAGAAAGACGTGCCGGCGGAACGGCTTGCGGACATTGGCCTGACCCCCGACCAACTGCGGATCCCGATTTGGCCGGGGCGGCCTGATGTAGCGTTGTGGAGGGACTGGTGGTGGGGCGCCCGGCAGCCGGGCGTGTGGCGTGGCCGCTTGCAGCTCAGCGGCATGCCGGGGCTCGACGGCCGCGCCCCGCACGCGACGGTGCTGGAAACCCGCAATCAACGGACGTGCTTCGATCAAGACATCATCGCCGCCGAGGACAGGCCGATCATCGTTGAAATCGAACGGGACGAGTCGGCGGGCGACATCGTCATCAAGAACGAGGTATACGGCGCGCTCGAGCCGCACTTCAGCAACCGCACGAGAAACAGCTTCGGCAGCCTGTTCACGAGTTCGCGAAACACGCAGCTGATGGCCCCCGATGGATTCAAGCTGACGACCGAGGATGGCCGGGCGTTGCTGCCGCTGCTGCTCGTCGATTGGGTCGAGTGGGAGGGGCCGCTCGTCTCCGATGCGCAGCGACTGGTGAGGAAGAATTTCTATCCCGCCACGCTCGACGACCAAGAGCAGATCCGCGACTGCCTGCACCGCTTCGCCGAGCAGGCCTGGCGACGGCCGGTGGCCGATGTGGAGATCGCCCCCTACGTGGCGCTGGCCTCTGCCGAACGGCAGGCGGGCGAAAAGCCGCGAAAGGCCTATCTTTCGGCGCTGGCCGCCGTCCTCGCCTCCAAGAATTTCTATTTTCTCGAGGAGGGATCGCCGACCGAGCGCCGCGACCGCCTCACCGACAACGAGCTGGCCAGCCGGCTCTCCTACTTCCTCTGGAGCTCGCTGCCCGACGAGCCGCTCTTCGCCGCCGCCCGCGGCGGGAAACTGCACGAACGGGCCGTGCTCGCCGAGCAGCTCTCGCGGATGCAGAGCGATCCGAAGTTCGACCGCTTCATGAAGGAATTCCCGCGGCAGTGGCTGCAGCTGCACCGCGTCGGGATGTTTCAGCCCGACGTCAAGCTCTACCCGCAGTACGACCGCTGGCTCGAGAAGAGCATGGTGCTCGAGACCGTGGCCACGTTTCGCCAGATGGTGGAGGAGAACCTGCCTTTGCGGGAGCTCTTCGACAGCAACTGGACAATGATCAATCCGCGGCTGGCCGAGCACTACGGCCTCCAGCCGCCCGCGACCGGCGACTTCACGAAGGTGACGCTCCGGCCCGAGGACCACCGCGGCGGTCTCTTGACGCAGGCGGCGGTGCTGTCGCTCTCCTCGGATGGCACGCGGCACCGGCCGGTGCACCGGGGAGTGTGGGTGTCGGAGGCGATCTTCGGCACCACGCCGCCGCCGCCGCCGCCCAACGTGGAGCCGCTGCCGGCGACGAAGGCCGATGCCGAGAAGGCGACGGTGCGGAGCCAACTGGCCGCCCACTCGACCAATGCCGCCTGCGCCGCCTGCCATCGCAAGATCGATCCGCTCGGCCTGGCCTTCGACAACTACGATGCGATCGGCCGCTGGCGGACGCACGAAAAGCTCACGGTGGGCAAGGGGGCCGACCCGGCGGTGGACGCCTCGGGTGTGCTGCCCGACGGCAGGGCCTTCGATGGGCCGGAGGCCTTCAAGAAGCTGCTCGCGGCCGACGTCGACCGAATTGCCGAGGCGTTCGTCGGCAGCCTCGCAACCTACGCCCTGCGGCGGACGATGACGATCGACGACCGCGACGAGATCCTTGCGATCGTTGCGAAGGCCAAGACCGACGACTACCGGATGCGAACCCTGTTCGAGACGTTCATTCTTTCCGACCTGTTTCAGAAACGTTGAAACCTGTTCCAGAAACACCGAGGTGCCCCATGCACGTGCTCTCCTCCACGCCCCGCATCAATCGCCGCCACGTTCTGCGTGGGCTAGGCGTGTCGCTGGCCCTGCCGGTGCTCGAATGCATGCGGTCGGGGGCGGCGAGCCTTTCCGCCACGGCCCGGGCCGCGGAAGCCGGTGGGAGGATCGCCCGCAGCGTCTTCATTTATCTGCCCAACGGCGTGAACAACTGGGACTGGCAGATCCGGGAGGCCGGCCGCGGCTACAAACTGTCGAAGTCGCTGGCGGTGCTCGAGAAGCACCGGGAGGTGATCACGCCGATCAGCGGACTCCACCATCCCCACGCCCTCGGCCATCACCACGGCTGCCAGGGCGTCTGGCTGACCGGGGCGAAGGTCGGCGATGGGGTGCGCAATACGATCTCGGTCGATCAGCTGATGGCCGGCCACACGGCGAAGCAGACCCGCTATGCCTCGCTCGAACTGGCGGCCGAGGGCAGCCTCTCGGTCAACGCCGACGGCGTGGGCCTGCCCTCGGAGCGGAACCTGGCGGTGGCCTTCAACGGACTGTTCTCGGAGCCGAAGGATGGAATCGCGGCCCAGCGGCGGCGGCTCAATCGCAAGGAGAGCATCCTCGACGTGGTGCTCGAGGAGGCCCAGGGCCTCGATCGACAGCTCGGCGCGGCCGACCGTGGCCGGCTGGAACAGTATCTCACGAGCGTTCGCGAGGTGGAGGTGCGGGCGAAGCGGGCTGAGGGCTGGCTCGACACGCCGCGGCCGAAGATCGAGGCGGCGGTCGCGGAAAAGCTCAATCGCGACGTCGGCCTCGACAAGCTGGGCGAATACATGAGGACCGTCTACGACATCGTGGCGCTGGCCTTCCAGACCGACATGACCCGCGTCGTGACCTTCTGCACCGGCTCGGAGGGCAGGGGGCCGGCGATCCCCGAGCGGGGTATCCGCCAGGAGCGGCACGCGCTCTCGCACCACAACGGCAACCCCACGCTGATGGCCGACCTGGCGACGAGCGACCGCTTCAATCTGGAGCAGTTCAACTATCTCCTCACCCGGCTCGCGGAGACCCGCGACGCCGACGGGCCGCTGCTCGACACGTCGATGGTGCTCTTCGGCAGCGGCATGGCCTACGGCCACAGCCACGGCGTGGCCAACATGCCGCTGGTGCTCGCCGGTGGCTCAGCGCTCGGCCTCAAGCATGGCAGCCACGTGGACTTCAATCTGGCCGCCGGCCATGACTATGAAAAAGACCTTATCGGCATCTGCTTCAAGCCGGTCGATCCCAAGGCCCGCATGAGCAACCTGCTTCTGACGATGGCCCAGCGGATGGGCATCGAGACCGCGTCGTTCAGCGACTCGACCCGCGAGATGACCGAGATCATGGCCTGAGGAACCGCGTTGCCGTGACGTCGTCACGTGGCATGACGCGCGGCTGGTTCGGTGGGATACTCGCGAACAATCATTCCGCCGGGAAGAAGTCCGAATCGCAGGTGCAATTCTCGCATGTCAGCTCGCACGGTCGGATGGCTCCTGCCGGTGGTCGCGGTGCTCGTGCCGGCGGTGCTCCGCGCCGCCACGCCACCTCCGCCGCCCGCTGAAGACGCCGCTATTCGTGATGCGGCGCCGGCGGCCGACGGCTTTCCACTGCCGGGGGCTGGCATCCATCTGGCCGGCGAACTGGTGGAGATCGATCCGGTCAACCGCCGCGGCTGCCTGCGGCCCG
>JBILWX010000264.1:0-2996 GCA_044369655.1 Pirellulales bacterium | reverse complement strand
TGATGGAAAAACACCCCGACGCCCGGTATCAGTCGGCGCAGGACGTGGCCGACGCGCTTGGAGCGTGGCTGGCGACCACCGCCACGGCCACCGCCAGGCCGCGTCTGGATCCACCGCGGCGGGCGTCGCTCCGGAGAACGGCCGACACCTCGGGCGCCGCCGAACCGCTCCAGCGGACGGGCGGCTCCGCCCCGGCTCGGCCCACGACGGCCCCACCCGCCCCGGTAGCCCGCAGCGGGCCGGGGAGCGGTTCGGGGACTGGCTCAGGCAGCGGTTCGGCGATCGGTGGCACGCCCCGGTCGGGCGTCGACCTGCATTCGTTGTCGCTCACGCCGCCACCGTCGAGCGAATCGCGTTCCACGGGCCGTCTCCCTGCGGTCGCGCCGAAGCCCGCGGCAGTCGCTTCCTCCCCGGCCGGTGGCATCGTCATCAACACCACATCTGGTGCAGGCAAGGGATCCGCGGGCGGAAGCCGGCGAGTGCCGGCTCCGGGGGTTGCTCCGCCGGAGCCCGCCGCGGCTCCGGTGAACCGGGAGTGGCTGTGGCGGCGATACGCGGGTCTGCCGCTTCTGGCTTGGCTGGTCGCCGGGCTCCTCCTGACCATCGCGCTGGCCGTGGCTGGCTGGCTGTTCTTTGGCCGCACGCACGAGGTGAGCACCGACGACGGGGCATCCGACGCGACGGCCACGATCGATGACAGCAGCGAGACCGCTGCCGAGGAGGACGTTCCGCCGGCAAAGCCCAAGGGAACGGCCAAAAAGCCCCCTCGCCGGCCGCCACCCGTCAAGAAACGGGAGAAGCCCGCTGACGATCCCGGCGGACCGAGCCCGCTCGATGGACTCAAGGGTCTCACGCCCGGCGACGCGGCGAAGTCCTAGACCCATGGGGCCGCTGACAGAGAGTTCCCCATCATCCAAGCCCGCAGCGACAGCACGGGACATCCTGGTCGCTCCCGGTTGACGATGCGCCGCCGGGACGGCAGAAGTCTCGTCGCGGTGGATTTTTCTCCTTCCACGACCTGCGGCAGCACAATCCCCAGAAGGTCGAAAAATCCAAATGCTCCTCGAGCTTCCGCCGATCCCCGGCTCCTCATCATCCAAGCCCGCTGCGCCAGCAAGGGAAGGGGCGGAAGCCCCTCAGCCGGCGGCAGGCGCGATCTTCCAGGGTCCCGCGGAGAGGCTCCCCAAGCTGCCGCGGTGGGTGAGGTCATAGTCGAGCGGCGTGAGCGTGACGTTGCCCGCAGCCAGTGCCGTCACGTCCGACTCGTGCGGAGAAGGGGGCGGCGGTGGATCGTTCGTCGCCCAGTAGTACGACCGGCCGCGGGGATCGACCCGCCGCTCGAACGCCTCACCGTAGCGGGCGATGCTCATCGGCACGACCCGCAACTCAGGGACGCCGCGGAGGGCACGGGTCGGGATGTTGATGTTGTAGAGGCTGCCCGCGGGCGGCCGGCGGGCCAGGAGGCCCGAGAGCACATCCGTGGCGATCTCGGCGGCCCGATCGTAGTCGGCATGCTCGTCCCACTCCAGCGACACGGCGATGCTCGTGATGCCGAAGAAGGCTCCCTCGATCGCCGCGGCCACCGTGCCGGAATAGAGCACGTTGATGCCCGCATTGAGGCCGCTGTTGATTCCGCTGACCACGAGGTCGGGCCGCCGCGGACAGAACTCCGAGATCCCCAGTTTGACGGCGTCGGCCGGGCTGCCGTCGACGGCCCAGCCGCGACTCCTCGTGCCCTCGAAGACCTCTTTTGCGGTGAGCGGCGTGAGGAACGTGATCGCATGCCCCACGCCGCTCTGCTCGGTCGACGGCGCGACCACGCTCACGTCGCCGAGCCGCCGCAGGGCCCGCTCCAGAGCCGCCAGGCCGGGGGCAAAGATTCCGTCGTCGTTCGTGAGCAGTGTCAGCATGGTGGCAGGCGGCACGGGGAAGGCACGGGGGCGTGAGTCGGTCTGAATCCGGCCAAACTATAGCAGGCGGCCCGGAAAAACGCCGTGGACGCGGGCAGTGTTTTCAACGGGCAGCGGGGCTCTATACTGGCGGGCTTTTCCGCCCCATCCGTCGAGCCAGCCATGCCAGCGCCTCCTGTCTCCAGCAGCACCCAAAAGTCGCCGCCGGGCGGCACCTCCCAACAGGCAGAGCGGGTGCTGGTGCTCGACTTCGGCTCGCAATACGCCCAACTGATCGCCCGCCGCGTCCGCGAGCAGCATGTCTACTGCGAGATCATCCGCCACGACGTGGCCGCCGATCGCATCAAGGCGCTGAACCCCAAGGGCATCATCCTGTCGGGCGGGCCGTCGAGCGTCTACGAAACCGGCGCCCCGAAGTGCGATCCTGGCATCTTCCGACTCGGGATCCCGGTGCTCGGCATCTGCTACGGCATGCAACTGGCGTGCGACGCCCTGGGCGGCCACGTCGGCCGGGCGCAGGCCCGCGAATACGGTCGTGCCGCCTGCGAGGTGCTGGAGGCCGACACGATCTTCGCCGGCGTGCCCACGCACACCGAGGTCTGGATGAGCCACGGCGACCAGGTCGATCAGGTCTCGGACGATTTCCGGCCGCTGGCCCGCACGGCCACCTGTCCGCTGGCCGCCGTCCGACACAAGACATTGCCGGTCTACGGCCTCCAGTTTCACCCCGAGGTCACCCACACGCCCGCCGGCGGCACGATCCTCAAGAACTTCCTCACGGCGGCCTGCGGCTGCTCCGGCTCGTGGCGGCTGGAGGACTTCGCCCAGAGCGTGATCGCCGACCTGCGTCGGCGGGTGGGCAACGACCGTGTCATCTGCGGCCTCTCCGGGGGCGTCGATTCGGCCGTGGTGGCGGCGCTGTTGTCGCGGGCGATCGGCGACCAACTCTCCTGCATCCTCGTCGACAACGGGCTCCTGCGGAAAAACGAGGCCGCCGCGGTGATCGACGAGTTCCAGACCCATTTCAAGACCGACCTGCACGTGGTGCCCGCGGAGCAGAAATTCCTCGACGTGCTGGCGGGTATC
>JBILWX010000263.1:0-2999 GCA_044369655.1 Pirellulales bacterium | reverse complement strand
GCAACACGATGGACCTCGACCGCTACTTCACCAAGGGCTTCGACGCGACCTACGTGGAGTATCGCGGCCGCGGCCACGAGCATTTCTCCGACGAGATCCTGCGGATCTTCGACTGGATGGGCCGGCGACAGCGGACGTTTTTCCCACCCGTGATCGACGCGGTATCGATGCGGCCCTGGGACCGTTTCTTCTGGTGGGTGGAGATGGAGGGGCAGCCGGCCCGCACGATGGTGCTGCCCACCCAGTGGCCGCCGGCACCGGGCATCCGTCCGTTCGCGATCGATGCCAAGACGATGCCGGCCAACAGCCTGCCGGCCAGCATGCTCTCGGTGCACTGCGGCGCCGACCGCGTGCGGATCTGGCTCTCGCCGGAACTCGTCGACTTTTCACGACCGGTGACCGTCACGCTCGACGGCCGCAAGCTCTGGAAGGACGCCGTCGTTCCCGACAAGCGACTGCTGCTCGAAGACCTGCGGCTGCGGGCCGACCGCCAGCATCCGTTTTGGGCGGTGATCGACTGGGAGAAGCGGCCTACTGCGGCGGAGTGACCGGCCGCCGGGCCACTTCGGGCTCCTGCTGGCTGCGCGGCAGCGAGACGCCCGTGACGTACCAGCCGTCAGGAAGCGACTGCATCCCCACGCCGACCGTGCCGAAATACCGGCGCACCATTTCGAAATCGGGAAGCGTGCTCCCGTCCAGACGTTGCGTCCGCACCGTGCCGGGCTTGCCGTCACCCAGGATGCCGTTGAGAAGCTGCCCCGTGAGGCTCTTCGACTTGGGCATCGAGCCCTGCCGCAGCATCTCGAAGGCGGGACGGATCGATTCGTCTTCACGGGTGAACGACCGGGTGGCCGATTTGCCCGGCAACAGCCTGTCGAGTTCCGTGGCGATCTGACCATAGTCGGCGGTCGAACCCAGCGACTCGACGCCGCCCTTCGTGGCCAGCACCCGCTCGAGGATGTCGCGGTGCGACGCCACGAACAGGTGACCGTGGACCACGGTCACGACCGAGTGGGGCAGCAGCTTCTCCTCGCGCTCACGCAACTTGTTGCGACGGCGATGCGCGTCGTCATCGTTATCGGCATGCGGCACGGCGACACCCGGCAGTTCCACCTCGAGCTGTGGGATCGCCATCGATCGGTCGATGAGCTCCCAGGCGACGTTGCCCTGCATGTCGATCTTGGCCATGTCGGGATCGATCGACATGCTCTTGGCGACGGTGGCGGCGACCCGTTCCGGATCGACTGCCTCCACCGCGATCACCAGCCGCTCACTGTCGGTGCCGATCGGCGTGGCGTGGTCGGTGATGAGCGTCACCCGGCTGCCGAGGCAGGCCACGAGATCCTTCTCCAGATCGATCTGCGGACCGTCCGGATCCTCCTTTACGGAGGCGATCACGTCGTCATAGACACCCTTCTCGCCGACGATGTCGTCCACGAGCGACTCGACACTGACAAAGGCGTTGCGGAGATCGAACTGCAGCGACGTCCAGCCCGAGACATCCCGCGGCACCCACGGCTGCGGACCGAGCGACTCGACATCGGGAAACTGCAGCATGCGGGCGCCGAGATTGAACCGATCGGCCGCGAACGGCTGCCGTCCCGGGAGCGGCGGGGCATAAACCATCGTGTGATGCCGCATCGCATGCCCACCGTCGTCAAACACCACGACGCCTCCGGCTCCCTTGACGGCATCGAAGCCCTGCCGGCCGAGGATCGCCACGTAATCGGGGCCCTTCCGCTTCTCGCGAGGCGGGTTGGTGGCCTGATACGCCTTGGCGAACGGGAGTGGATCGACGTACCAGCGGACCGCCGCGGTGGTCGCGGGCACCTGCCCCTGGCAGCGGCCCATGACGGCCGCGAAGGACGGCAGCGAGCCGACGCAGTCGCCACGGCCCTGTCCAAGCGTGCCCATCACCTGCGTGATCAGAGCGGGATCGTCGCCGACGACGAGCGTGCTGCCGACGAGCGCGAAAGCGACCCGCTGGTCGCCTGACTGAGCGGAGGTTTCCGAACCGGGCAACTTGTAGACCGTCAGGGGGCCGCCATCGTTCACGGCGACCTTCGTGCCCTTCTGCTCGACCATTCGCTGATTCATTTTTTCGACGAGACCGCGGGCCTCGGCATCGTGGCCGGTGGTGTCCACCAGCACGACGGTGGCCAGTTTGCCGGCCGGCGACTCGACGGCCCCGAGCGCATATTCGCCCCCGGCGACCTCGAGCAGGTCGTCGAGCGTGAGGCCCAGCCGCCCGAGGCGTCCGCTGTTGGAGTTTTCAAACTGCTTGCGGACGCTCTCGATGAACGGCTTCATGCTCGGGTCTTTGAGCAGTTGCCCATATTGCGTGCGGTTGAACCGCTGGCGGAATTCCGGCCCGTGCGAGATGCTCACCCAGCCCCTGGTCGTGGCAGGAAAAATCTTCTCGCTGGGCGGAAAGGCTCCGTCGGCACTGGCCGTCGTCGCGGTCCCGATGAGTCCCGAGAGGACCGCGCCGAGCGTGACAGCGACGGCGGCCGTGGCTCGCGTGACGCGGTGGAGGGAACGGTTCGGGTGATGGCAGGTGGTTCCGTCCACGAAAAACACTCCTTAAAGACTTTCCAGAGCGGAGACTGTACGGGCCGCCTCGGCGCAATCCGCACGACCGGCACGACTCTCTTCTATCGTGCTTCCGGACACGATTTCTCGACCCGAGCCGCGAAGTTTCGCAGGTGGGGCCTGTTTCCAGCAACAGACGATCCCCCAGTCAGCCGCCGCGGAGGCGTTGCTGCAGGGACGGCACGAGGCTGGGAAAGCTGGGCGAAGCCGGCTGAACTGACTGCCGGACTGCGAGCCGGGAGTCCGCGACCATGGCGAGGAGGCCGACCACGATGGCCAGCATGGCGGCGAACGTGGTCTCCCGGGAGCCGTGCATTGCGGCCCCGAGCAGGACAATGGCCGTGACCACGGCCGCCGCCGTTGCCAGGCCGATCATGATGGCCAGCGGCGGGCCGGCTCTGACCGGA
>JBILWX010000262.1:0-3006 GCA_044369655.1 Pirellulales bacterium | reverse complement strand
GGGACGGTACGAGTTGGCTCGCGGGGGCAGGATAGCCCCATGCTCGCCATCCTCGTCCCGATCCCGTCGCTCAGCATCGGGGGTGCCTGTGCCTCCCAGGAGTGGAGGGATGTCACGGCGTCTGATCTCGACCTCCAGGAGCCGGCACGCGATCGGACCGTTGGAGAGCGGCACGCGATACGTGGGACGCAGGCCGAGCTGGCCGGCCGCGGGCGTGTCGGCCGCCAGAATCGCCGCCCGCCAGCCGCCGCACTGCTGCACGAGCCAGTCGCCAAACCGCCTGAAGAATGCCGCGGACCGCGGCAGCGGCAGCCGCTCGCCGTAGGGGGGATTCGTGACCACGAGCCCGCGGTCGCCCGCGGGCCTGGCCTGCTCGAAGTGTTTCACCTCGATCGAGATGCTCGCCGCCACGCCAGCCGCCTCGGCACAGGCCTTCGCCGCCGCCACCGCGTTGGGATCGAGATCGCTCGCCTGAAAGCTGCCGGCCGGCTCCCGCACACGGGCCTCGAGCTCCGCCACCAGCCGTTCGAACAGTCCGCGGTCACAGTCGCGGAACTTGTAAAATCCGTGTGCCTTCCGCCGCGCGCGATACAAGCCCGGCGCGACACGAGCGGCAATCGTGGCCGCCTCGATGACGAGCGTGCCGGATCCGCACATGGGGTCGAGCAGGGGCTCACCTTGCGAGACGCCATTCCCAAGAACGTCAGCCGGATCCCACCAGCCTGCGATTCCCAGGATGCCGGCAGCCAGCACCTCCGAGAGCGGCGCGTCGACCTCCCCCATCCGCCAGCCCCGCTGGTGGAGCGACCGGCCGGCCGCATCCCGAAAGATGGTTGCCACGTCGCCCACCAGATGGAGCCCGAGCCGGAGCGTCGCGCCCCGCAGCTGCACGCTCGGCCGCTTGCCACTGGGGGTGCGGAGCTGGTCGACGATCGCATCCTTGACGATCTGCGCGGCGTAGAGCGAGTGCGTGAGAAACGTGTCGTGGATGGCGGCGTCGACCCGGAGCGTGTCGGAAGTCTTCAGCTGCTCCGTCCAATCGACCTCCTGCATCGCCCGATAGAGCGAGTCGGGGGAGTCGACACGAAACCGCCCGAGCGGCTCGAGCACGCGGATCGCCGTGCGGCTCTCGAGCACCGCCCGGTAGAGCGTCTCCTTTTCAGCCCCCGGAGCCGCGGAGAATTCGATCGTCCGCCGGCCGATACGGAGATCCTGCGCCCCCACACGCTCCAGCTCCCGCGCGAGCATCCATTCGAGGCCTTCGAGCGTCCGCGCGGTCAGCCGCGGCGGCTCGTCGGGCGACGGCGCCGGCAGCGGCCTGGGGACGGGCGGAATGGCTGGAAACGATACGGTCATGCCGCAGGTTAGACCGCCGCCACTGAAAAAGCGAACGTTACCGCTGGGCGGCGACGCCTTCCGGAAACCGGTCCTGGATCGCCTGCACGCCGAGCTGCTCGGTTCGCAGCGCCTCCATCGCCAAGACGCAGGCCTCCGCGGCCGGCAGGGTCGTGATGCAGGGCACGCCGTACTGCACGCTCGCGGCGCGGATGCGGCCTTCGTCGGTCCGCGCCCCCTTGCCCCGCGGCGTATTGAAAATCAGCTGGACGCGGCCGTCGATCAGCGAATCGATCAGGTTTGGATGGCCCTCCTGCAGCTTCTTCACGATCTCGACGGCGATGCCCGCCTCGACAAGCGCCCGCGCCGTGCCCGAGGTCGCGATCAGCTCGAAGCCCATCGCCACGAGCCGGCGGGCCAGCCCCACCATCATCTCCTTGGCCTGCTGGCTCGCCACGCTGAGGAAGATCCGCCCCTTCTGCGGCAGAAGGATGCCGGCCGCGATCTGGCTCTTCGCAAAGGCGATGCTGAAGCGGTCGCTCACGCCCATCACCTCGCCGGTGCTCCGCATCTCGGGCCCCAGCGCGATGTCGACGCCGGCGAACTTCACGAACGGGAAGACGCTCTCCTTCACGCTCACGTGCGCCGGGACCGGATCGGAGTCGACCCCCTGCTCCGCCAAGCTCATTCCCGCCATCGCCTTCACCGCCACCTTCGCCACCGGCAAGCCCGTCGCCTTGGCGACGAACGGCACGGTGCGGCTGGCCCGGGGATTGACCTCGATCACGTAGAGCGTCGGCCGGCCGTCCTCTTTCTTGACGGCGAACTGCACGTTCATCAGGCCGACCACGCCGAGGCTGCGTGCCATGCCGGTCGCGGCCCGCTTGATCTCGTCGACCACCTCCGCCGAGAGGCTGTGCGGCGGGATGCAGCAGGCGGAGTCGCCGGAGTGCACCCCGGCCTCCTCGATGTGCTCCATCACGCCGGCGACGATCACGTCGCGGCCGTCGCAGATGCAGTCGACGTCGACCTCGATCGCATCCTCGAGAAACCGGTCGATCAACACCGGCTGCCCCTGGGCCACGGCGAAGGCCTCGGCGACGTAGCGCTCGAACTGCACGTGGTCGTAGCAGATCTCCATGGCCCGGCCGCCGAGCACGAAGCTGGGACGCACCAGCGACGGAAAGCCGATCCGCGCCACCTCGCGGCGGGCCTGCTCCAGCGTCCGCGCGATGCCGCTGGCGGGCTGCTTGAGCCCCAGGCGGTCGAGCAGTTCGCGAAACTTCTCCCGGTCCTCCGCCATCTCGATGGTGTCGACGCTCGTGCCGATGATCGGCAGGCCGGCGGCGAAGAGCGCCCGGGCGAGGTTCAGCGGCGTCTGGCCGCCGAGCTGCACGATCACGCCGTCGGGCTGGATGCGGTCGGCGATGTTGAGCACGTCCTCGCAGGTGAGCGGCTCGAAGAAGAGCATGTCGCTCGTGTCGTAGTCGGTGCTCACGGTCTCCGGGTTCGAGTTGACCATCACGCTCTCGATGCCCATCTCACGGAGCGCGAAGCTCGCGTGGCAGCAGCAGTAGTCGAATTCGATGCCCTGCCCGATGCGGTTGGGGCCGCCGCCGAGGATCATCACGCGCTTCTTGCCCGGTTCTTTCGGCCGCGCTTCGTCCTCTT
>JBILWX010000261.1:0-3014 GCA_044369655.1 Pirellulales bacterium | reverse complement strand
CATCGTGCTCGGCCTGTCGCAGTCGGGCGAGACGGAGGAGATCACACGGCTCCTGCCGCATCTGATGGCGGCCGGCGTGAGGATCATCGCCCTCACCGGCAGGGCCGACAGCACGCTCGGCCGGGCAGCCGAGGTCGTGGTGGCCACGGGCAGCGTCCGCGAGGCCTGCGTCCTCGGGCTGGCCCCGAGCACGAGCACGTCGATCCTGCTGGCGCTGGGTGACAGCCTGGCGCTGGTCACCAGCAGCCTGCGGCGGTTCACGCACGAGGATTTCGCCGCCCGGCATCCCGGCGGCAGTCTGGGCAGGCAGTTGATGCGGGTCGACGACGCGATGCGGCCGCTGACGCAGTGCCGCAAGGCCCGTCCGCAGGAGACGGTTCGGTCCGTGTTCTCCCAGCCGTTGCCCTCGCGGCGCACCGGCGCCGTGATGATCATCGACACCGACGGCCTGCTGGCCGGCATCTTCACCGACAGCGATCTGGCGAGGCTTTTCGAGCGTCGCAACGACGCCGCCCTCGATGCGCCGATTCACGACGTGATGACGAGCCGGCCCACCACCGTGATGGCGGGAACGAAGTTGCGGGACGCCGTGTCGGTGCTCGAGTCGCGGCGACTGAGCGAACTGCCGGTGGTCGATGCGGAGGGCCGCCCCGTCGGGTTGCTCGACATCGTCGATCTCGTCGGCCTCGTGCCGCCGGAAGCGTTGCCCCTGCCTGCGACCGAGTCGAAGTCGTCGCCCGGATCCGCAGCCGCGTGAGCCGACGATCTCCATCGGCAGCGATTGCACACGACCGACACCGACATGAGCCGCTCCCATGACACCATCCACCGATCTTGAACGCCGTCTGGCCGGGGTGCAGTTGCTGCTGCTCGACTGCGATGGCGTGCTCACCGACGGCGGCGTCACCTGGAGCGACACAGGCGTGGAACAGAAGACGTTCCACATCCGCGACGGCCTGGGGATCCGTGCCTGGCAGCGGGCCGGCGGGCGGACGGGCATCATCACGGGCCGCTCGAGCCCGGTCGTCGAGCGGCGGGCGGCGGAACTCGGGATCGAGTTCGTGCGGCAGGGAGTCGACGACAAACTCGTCGTTGCCCAGGCGATCATCGAGGAGTGCGGGCTGTCGTGGGAACGGACGGCGTTCATGGGGGACGACCTGCCCGACCTGCCGCTGGTGGCACGGTGCGGCGTGGGCGCGGCCGTCGCCGACGCCTGCCCGGAACTGATCGCGGCTGCCGGGGTGGTGACCCGCCTGCCGGGCGGCCGTGGGGCAGTCCGCGAACTCGTCGAACGCATGCTCCGGGCACGCGGTGGCTGGGAGGCGATCGTGGTCGCCTACTCCGCGCCGCGGACAGGCAGTGACGAAGGCATGCATCGTGGGAGGGCCTAGCGGCGGCTTCCGCCAGCGGACCATTTCATGGAACATCGCCTCGGACGCACGGTGCGGGTATTTCTCATCGTCCTCGCGGCGGCCGGCTTTCACCGGCTGACCGTGGTGCCGCTGGTGGAGCCGCGCGTGCACGACGCCGAGGAGTCGCTGGAACTGTCGCCGGAACAGGCGGCGGCGATCCGGGCCAGGGCCGACCGCCGACTCGCGGCGCTCGGCGACATCTTTCCCGCGGGCTCCTGGGAACGCGAGGATCCGATCATGCTGGAGAGCCGGCAGATGCGGCTCCTCTTCAAGCAGTATCAGGCATTGCCCGACGGCCGGGTGAATCTCGTTCCCTGCACGCTCGTGGTGCTGCCCGACCGCAACCGCGTGGCGGACGATGGCAACGAAGGGCGGACGCTCGTGCTGCGGGTGCCCCAGGGGGCGGTGCTCGAATTCGACGAACCGCTCGACCTGCGGCAGGGGCGGCTGGCGCGGCTCATCGGTGGCAGCCTCCGCGGTCAGGTCACGATCCGCGGGACGCCGTCCGCCCCCGGTGCCGACGATGACATCGAGATCGTCACCCGCGACGTCGAACTCGAGGAGTTCGAGGTTCGCACCGCCGAGATGGTGCAGTTCCGATATGGCCGCTCGACCGGCAGCGGCCGGGCGCTCCTCGCGCGGTTGCTGCCGCGGACCGGCGGGGCCGACAAGGGGCCGAGTATCGGCGGTGTCGATTCGATCCGGCTCGACCGGGACGTGCGCATGCGGCTCGAGGGGTTGCAGGGAGGACTGCTGCCCGGCCAGAAGCAGCCCGCCGACGCGGCCCGGCCGGGATCGGCCGCCGACGCCGCACCCGTGCTCGTCAGCTGCCGTGGCGGCCTCTGCCTGAACGTGTCGGCCAACGTGATCACCTGCGAGGACCAGGTGGAGGTGGTGCGCACGGTGCCTGGAGGCTCGACCGATCAGCTTGCCTGCGAACTGCTGGCGATCGTGCTCGGTCGGTCGGAAGCGGCGGCCGGCGGCAAGTCGGAACTGAAGCCGGTGGAGATCCAGGCCAAGGGCACGCCGGTGGTCGCCCGGTCGAGCGGCGCCGGCCTCGAGGCCCGCGCGGCCCGGCTCGGCTACGAAATCGCGACGCGGCGGATCCTGCTCGATGGCGAGGAGCCGGTGTCGCTCGTCGCGCGCGGCACCGAGATGGAGGCGCGATCGATCGACTACGTGCCGGGGCCGTCATCCGCGCCCGGCTCGCTGATGGCGGTGGGGCCCGGTTGGCTGCGGACGCGGTCCGCGGGCTCGCCGCCCGTGCAGGCCCGCTGGCAGAAGTGGCTGCGGATGCGTCCCGACGGGGAAGGGCACGTGGCGTCGATTGCCGGCGATGCGGAAGTGGCCGTCGAGACGCAGGGGCGGCTCAGCGGATCGGAGATGCACCTGTGGCTCGAACTCGCCAAGGCGGCCGGATCGACCGCCGCGCCGGCGGAGACCGTGGTGACCGATGCGAGCGGTGCGGGCCCCGATCTGTCGGGCGTGCGGCCGACACGGATGCTCGCCCGCGGCATGGTGGAGGTGGAGGCGGAGCAGTTGACCGCGCGGACCGATCGCATGGAGGTCTGGTTCCGCAACCAGGAGCCGGCGGCGGCATCG
>JBILWX010000297.1:0-3022 GCA_044369655.1 Pirellulales bacterium | reverse complement strand
CCTGAAGGTATGCTCGCGCCCGCCGGCCGGTCAAAGGCCTCTTGCCCGCCCGCCGCGGCACGCCACTGCCGGCCGGCCCCTCCGATCGTTACGATTGACGCACACGCGCCCGTAGCTCAATGGATAGAGCATCGGTCTTCGGAACCGAGGGTTGCAGGTTCGAGTCCTGCCGGGCGTATTGAAAGCCGTCCAGTGGCGGAGCGAGGCCCGAAGGGATCGCGACGCCGAAAAGCAGCCTGCAGGTTCGAGTCCTGCCGGGCGTATTCCTTCCAAAGCCCGCGCCGGCTCGGGGGCGGTACAAGTCTCGTCGCGGTGGACCTCGAAGACTCGGTCCAAATGCTCCTCGAGCTTGCACCGACCCCCTTCGCCTCCCCTGTGAAGAGGAAGCCTCGCGGCTGCCCGTGCCGTGGAGCCGGCGTATGCCGACCAGCGCAGCCAGGATGGCGAAGCGCAGGCGGCATCGAGTGAACGAAGGGCAGGATGCCCGTAGTGAACGTCCGGCGATTGGGGCGTGGGCAGCCGCGAGGCGGCGCCAACCGCAGAGGCCAGCGTCACGCCTCGGCGGGCCAGCGTCACGCCTCCGCGACCCAGGCGCTGCCGGCGTGGCGTTCGACGGCGGCGGCGACGAGGCCCGCGAAGAGCGGGTGGGCGGCGGTGGGCTTGCTCTTGAACTCGGGGTGGAACTGCACCGCCACGAACCAGGGGTGGTCGGCGAGTTCCACGATCTCGACGAGGCCGCCGTCGGGGCTCGTGCCCGCGATCACGAGACCGGCCTGCTCGAGCTTCTCCCGATATTTGCCGTTGAACTCGTAGCGGTGGCGGTGCCGCTCTGAGATTCGCGTCGTGCCGTAAGCGGCGGCCGACCGCGTGCCCTCGACGAGTACGGCGGGCTGGGCGCCGAGTCGCATCGTGCCCCCCTTGTCCACCACCGAGTGCTGCTCGTCCATCAGGCAGATCACGGGATGGGGCGTGTTGCGGGCGAACTCGGTGGAGTGGGCCCCCTCGAGGCCGGCGCAGCTGCGGGCCACGTCGATCACGGCGCACTGCATGCCGAGGCAGATGCCGAGGAAGGGGAGCCTGCGCTCGCGGGCGAAGCGGATCGCCTCCACCTTCCCTTCGATGCCTCGCTCGCCGAAGCCGCCGGGCACGAGCAGGCCGTCGAAGCCGGCGAGCAGCCGCTCGGCCCCCTCCCGCTCGATGTCCTCGCTCTTGATCGGCTGCACCCGCACCTGCGTGCGACAGGCGATGCCGCCATGGTCGAGGGCCTCGTAGATGCTCTTGTAGGCGTCGCGATGCTCGGCGTACTTGCCCACCAGCGCGATCGAGACCTCGTGCTCGGGGTTTCGCAGCCGGTGCAGGATCTCGTGCCACTCCTCGAGGTCGGCCGCCGGGGCCTGCAGGCCGAACCGCCGCAGCACGATCTCGTCGATCTTGTTCGACTGGAGCGACAGGGGCACCTCGTAGATCGAGAAGTCCTTGTCGCGCTCCTCGATCACGCAGTCGAGCGGCACGTTGCAGAAGAGGGCGATCTTCTCGCGGTCGCTCACGTCGAGGGCCCGTTCCGTGCGGCAGACGAGCACGTCGGGCTGGATGCCGATCTGGCGGAGGAGGCCCACCGAGTGCTGGGAGGGCTTCGTCTTCAACTCGCCGGCCGCCTTGAGGTAGGGCACGAGCGTGAGATGGATGAACATGCAGTTCTCGCGGCCCACCTCCAGCGGAATCTGCCGGATCGCCTCCAGGAAGGGAAGGCTCTCGATGTCGCCCACCGTGCCGCCGATCTCGGTGATCACCACGTCCACGTCGGGAGCGGCGAGGTTTTTCACCATCTCCTTGATCTCGTTGGTGATGTGGGGAATCACCTGCACGGTATTCCCCAGAAACTCGCCCCGTCGCTCCTTGTTGATCACCGAAAGATAGATCTGGCCGGTGGTGTAGTTGCTCTCGCGGGTGAGCTTCGTGGAGGTGAACCGCTCGTAATGGCCGAGGTCGAGGTCGGTCTCGCTCCCATCGTCGAGCACGTACACCTCGCCGTGCTGGTACGGGCTCATCGTGCCCGGATCGACGTTGATGTAGGGGTCGAGCTTCTGCATCCGCACCCGCAGGCCGCGGGCCTCGAGGAGCATGCCGATCGAGGCGCTCGTGAGCCCCTTGCCCAGCGAACTGACGACGCCGCCGGTCACGAACACATGCTTGGTCACGGTGCGAGCTCCTTCCCGTCCGCCGGTCTGCCATCCTCGGCCCCGCAGGACCGATCCGGACTCGGATTGAACCAGCCATTTCAGCGTCGGTCAAATGCCACGTCGGCACCGCCGCCGGAACGGCAAAAGTCTCGTCGCGTGGAAACTTTCTCCTTTCACGACCTGCGAAGCTGCCTTGCCTGACAGGTCGAAAGTTCCCAATGCTCCTCGAGCTTTCGCCGATTCCGTCGGCTCCCGCACTATGAGGCCTGCGCGCGGCGGATTTGTCGGGTAAAGTTGTGGGATGCTCGCCACATCCAACCTACGCATCAAGAGCCTGGAGTCGCTCGTGCCGCCGTCGCGGCTGTGCAACCTGCTGCCGCTCGACGACGCCGCCCGGGCCACGATCGTGGCGGGCCGCCACGCCGTGGAGCAGGTGCTCGCCGGCGCCGACCCGCGGGTGATGGCGGTCGTGGGGCCCTGCTCGATCCACGATCTCGACGCCGCCCGCGACTACGCCGGCCGGCTCAAACAACTCGCCGACCGGGTGGCCGACCGGCTGCTCGTGATCATGCGGGTCTATTTCGAGAAGCCACGGACGACGGTGGGCTGGAAGGGCCTGATCAACGATCCGCACCTCGACGACACCTTCGACGTGGCCACGGGCCTGCGGATCGCCCGCGGCCTGCTGATCGAGATCGGCAGCATGGGCCTCGCCACGGCCACGGAATTCCTGGAGCCGATCACGCCGCAATACATCGCCGACACGATCGTGCTGGGGGCGATCGGGGCCCGCACGACCGAGAGCCCCACGCACCGCCAGATGGCCAGCGGCCTCTCGATGC
>JBILWX010000145.1:0-7915 GCA_044369655.1 Pirellulales bacterium | reverse complement strand
ACATGCAGTTGCATGCCACGATCCTCGCCGCCGCCGGCAACTCGATCGCCACGCGAATCTTCACGAGCGGGCACGTGCTGGCCCACGTGTTTGCGTGGACAGGCATGCGGACTCCGGCCGCGATCATAGCCGATAGGCTCGCTTCCATCGCCGCAGAGCATACGGCGATCTACGAGGCGATCCGTGACCGCGATCTGGCGAAGGCCCGCGAACGGATGCGGCAGCACGTGCTCGATGCGATACCTGTGGTGACTGCACGGTATGCCCGGGCGGTCGAGGACGACGCCGACGCATCCGAGCGGGCCGCCGCCAAGCGGGCCGCCTCCGCGGTTCGCCGCCGCAAGACCCGCTGATCGCGCTGACCGGGACAGGCTCACCGCATGCAATCTCCTCAGCCGCTCGTGCCGGCCCCGCACGCGATCCGCCTGGCAATGCTCGGATCGAGCGTCGGCAACGGCCATCCCTATTCGTGGTCGGCGATCTTCAACGGCTACGACCGCGAACTCATGACGAAGGAATGCCCGTTTCCCGGCATTCCCGACTATCTCGAAAAGGAATCGGCCGGCACGCTCACGATCCCCGGGGCCGCGGTCACCCACATCCACTGCGCCGGCAACGGCGGATTCACCGCGGAGCACGTGGCCCGCTGCTCCCGGATCCCCCACGTGGTCGACCGGGCCACCGACGTGATCGGCCAGGTGGATGCCGTCGTGATCGCTACCGACATCGGCTCGGAGCACGTCGAGCGGGCCCGGCCGTTCGTGGAGGCCGGGCTGCCCGTATTCATCGACAAGCCGCTGGCCGACACAGAGGCCGACCTCACACAGTTTGCCGCCTGGGTGGCCGCGGGAAAGCCGATCCTGTCGTCGAGCGGCATGCGGTACGCGAAAGAGTTTCTGCCCTGGCGGCTCTCCACCCGCGACCTGGGCGAACTGCGGCTCGTGACCGCGACGACGCCCAAGAGCTGGGAGGCCTATGGCATCCACGCACTCGAGGGCCTCTACCCGATTCTGGGGCCGGGATTCCTCACGGTCCGCAACACCGGCACGGCCGAGCGAAACGTGGTGCATATCACGCACGCCCGCGGCGTGGACGTGCTGGTGGTGGCCTCGGCCGACATGTTCGGCGGCTTCGGCCTCCTCCAGCTCGTCGGCACGAAGGGACGTGTGCAGACGGCGTTCGCCGACACCCACTTCGCCTTCAAGGCCCAGCTCGCGGCCTTCGTCGACTGGCTGCGCACCGGCGTGGCCCCATATCCCTTCATCGAGACAGTGGAGCTGATGAAGCTCGTGATCGGCGGCATCGAGAGCCGCCGCCGGGGCGGGGCGGAGATCTTGATCGCCGACCTGGAGCCAAGGGAGCGACAAACGGCGGCCTTGCACGATGGCATGTCATGGGTCATAAAGGTCCTCACTCCCTGACATTTCTCGAGCCCACTCGCCATGCCACTCTGCCCCAGCCGCCTGCTGCGATTGCTGCGAGAGGGTCGGCGGCCGACCGTGCTCAAGATCAATCTCTCCGACCCCCGCGGGATCGAGATCGCGGGCTTGGGAGGCGTGGACGGCGTGTGGCTCTGCACCGAGCACGTGCCCAACGACTGGATCGGCCTGGAGAACCAGGTGCGAGCCGCGCGGATCCTCGGCATCGACGCGCTCGTGCGTGTGGCCCGCGGCAGCTATAGCGACTATATCCGACCACTCGAAATGGACGCGGCCGGGATCATCGTGCCCCACGTTGCCAGTGCCGACGAGGCCCGGCAGATAGTCGATTACGTCCGCTTCCACCCACTGGGGCGTCGGGCCCTCGACGGCGGCAATGTCGACGGCCGGTTCTGCATGGTGCCGCTCACCGAGTACATCGAGCATGCCAACCGGGAGCGGATCGTGATCCTGCAGATCGAGTCGCCCGAAGCGCTCGAGGAGGTGGAGCGAATCTGCGCCGTGCCCGGCTTTGACGGCATCCTCTTCGGCCCCGGGGATTTCAGCCACAGAATCGGCAAGGCGGGGCAGATCGACCATCCCGATGTCGTCGCGGCCCGCCGGCGGGTGGCCGCGGCCTGTCGGGAATCCGGCAAGTTTGCGATGGCGGCCGGGCTCTTCGCGCCGCTGTCCGAACTTGTCGCGGAAGGCTTCAACGTCTTCAACGTCGGCGCCGACGTGGTCGGCCTCGGGCAGTACGTGCGGCAGCGGGTCGAGTTCGTGGAGGGCCAGGCGAAGGCTCTCGTCACCGGTGCCACCCCTGGCGTCCGATCCCCCTATGCGTGACATCATCGTATGACATCCTGGCACTCGCTCGCCGGCAGGACGATCGTTGTCATCGGCGGCGCCGGCTATCTCGGCTCCGCGATCACCGCGCAGCTCGACCGCGAATGTGAAAAGGTCCTCTGTCTTGACCTGCCCGGCAGGGCCGAACAACTCGTCACCGGCCGCTCGCTCAGCCGCACGGTCGCCGAGTCGATCGATGTCACGCAGACCGCCGCGATCACCGCCGACCTCGACGCCCTCGTCGCGGAGCACGGCATTCCCGACGGCGTGGTGCATCTGGCGTTCGCTTCGTCGTCTGGAAAGGCCTTCGAAGCGATCGGGGCCGACGATCTCGACGCCACCTTTTGCCGCGGTATCACGCCGACGTTTCTTGTCGCCCGCCATCTCGCTGAACGGATGAAGACCCGTGGCCGCGGGAGCATCGTGCTGTTTGGCAGCATGTACGGCATGGTCGCGCCCGACCCGCGGATCTACCAGCCGCCGCTCACGCCCAATCCGATCGACTACGGAGCGAGCAAGGCCGCCATCATTCAGATGACCCGCACGATGGCCGCTCATTACGGCCCATTCAACGTGCGCGTCAACTGCGTCACGCCAGGGCCATTCCCGAACCCGGCCGTGCAGCGCGATCAGCCGGAATTCATCCGCGACCTGGCCGGAAAGACCGTGCTTGGGCGGATCGGCGCGAGCCCGGAGATCGTCGGCCCCACGCTGTTTCTCCTGTCGGACGGCGCGTCGTATGTCACCGGGCAAAGCCTGGTCGTCGACGGCGGCTGGACGACCTGGTGACCTGCGGGAACCCGCTGGTGGCGAATCGTCAGGGTCATGCCGGCAGCATGCGGCGCAGGAAGTTCACGAAGTTGCCGTAATAAAAGCCTTCGATGTCGGCGGCGGAGTAGCCGCGGGCGGCGAGCAGGCCGCCGAGGCGGCCCAGGTCGGCGATGCTGTCGAGGTCGAGCGGCGTCTGTTCCGTGCCGAAGCCGCCGTCGAGATCGCTGCCGATCCCGACGTGGCTCGCGTTTCCGGCGAGCTGGCAGATGTGGTCGACATGGTCGCAGATCTTCTCGATCGTCAGGCCGAAGTCCTGCGGTCTGCTCTGCAGATGCGTCCAGCCGTGCACCATCATGATCGCGTCGAACGCCATCCCGAACACACAGCCACGGCCGATCAGCTCCTTGATCTGCTCGTCGGTGAACTGGCGGTTCCAATTGGCGAGGGTGCGGCAGTTGGAATGGCTCGCCCAGAGCGGGCCTGAGTAGTGGTCGAGCGCGTCGCGGAGGCTCTCGTCGCAGAGGTGCGTGACGTCGAGGATGATTCCGAGCCGCTCCATCTCCTTGAGCAGTTCGCGGCCGCGGGGCGTGAGTGGCCCCTCGGCGTCGGTGCCCATGCCGTAGACGCCCGGGCCGTAGTGCACCGGCCCCAGGGCCCGCAGGCCGTCGGCATACGACTGCTCGAGGTGCCGAAACGACACGATCGAGTCGGCCCCTTCGAGGCTGAGCATGTAGCCGATCGGCAGGCCACCCGCGGCGGCCGTTTCGGGCATCCCGGCCGGTGCCGCAAGCCACAGCGCGAGGTGCCTCTCCAGCTCACCGCGTGAGCGGATCTGCACGAGTTCACCGCAGGCCTCCATCTCACGGTACCAGGCCAGCTGACCGGCCGTCTGGGCCCGGGCCTGCTCGGGACTCATCCAGCCGGGCATCCGCGAGAAACGATCGACCGAGCGGGCGATCTGCGTGGCCACGCACAGCCCCACGCGGCCGCGCCGCATTTCGGGAAAGCAGACGGTGCTGCGACCGCGAAACACCTGGTCTTTCATCCCCAGCTCGCGGCGGCGGATCCGCTCCTGCGTCCAACGGAGATCGCGGTTGAAGTCGAGAGCGCTATAGGAGAGGTCGAGGTGGACGTCGAAGATCAGCTTCGGTTCGTGCGACATGGCTGGTTCCTGCGTGACGTGTATTCTGCCAAGAAGAGAAGCATCCCCTTCTCCGTCAGCTCGGCCGGACGGCCACCACCTCGATCTCGTACTTCAACTGGGGGCCGAGGCAGTTGACGATCGTCGTACGGGCGGGATAGGGCTTGGAGAAGACCTCGGCGTAGAGACGGTTGTAGAGCGGCAGTTCGTCGTTGTCGCGGACGTAGTTTCGCGTCTGGACCACGTGCGTGAGGTCGCAGCCCGCCGCCGCCAGCACGCGGCGGACATTGTCGATTGACCGCCGAAACTCCCCCTCGAACGTATCGCCGACAATCTTCCCCGTCTCGTCCACCGACGCCTGGCCCGAGACAAAAACGAGACTGCCCACCACCACCACCGGGCTGAAGGGCAGGTGCGAGACGGGTGTCTCCGACAGGGTCGGATACGAAATGTCGTGATTGCTCATGGGGGCGCTCATGGGGGGCGATGGGCTCCGGTCGATGGCCGCGGGGCCAGACGTCATGGCGACGCCGGACCCGCTCTTGCCGGATGACATGTCATTGGTGATAACATCGGCTTCGGCCTGGCGTCCAGTGGAAGAGGTTTCGGAGACTGGTCCGCATGAGCCTTCACTCGAACCCGGCGGCGGCCCGACGCCGCGGTTCGTAACAATTCGACGGGCATTGCCACGGCTGGTTCACCAACCCGCTCGTCAGAGACCGGCCCACGAGCGACGACGCCAACCCCAGAGGCGAACCGATGAAGCTTCTCGCGAAAAAGGCTCTCGTGACCGGTGCGGGCCGGGGCATCGGCCGTGCCTGCGCAATCGCCCTTGCGCGGGCGGGGGCCGATCTGGCGGTCAACGACCTCGTCGAAGACGGCGACCTCCGCGGCGTCGCGGCCGAGATCGAGGCTCTCGGCCGCCGGGTCGTGATCGTGAGCGGCGACGCCTTCGATCGCGCCGTGTGCACGCAGACTGCGGCCCACGCGATCGAGGGCCTCGGCCGGATCGACGTGTTCGTGAGCGTGCCCGCATTTTCCAAGCGAGGAGCGTTTCTCGACTATCCGCCCGACCTGCTCGACCGCACGCTTCAGGGCACGCTCGCCGCCGGCTTCTTCATGAGCCAGCTCGTGGCCCGCCACATGGTCAACCGGGGCGGGGGCGGCAAGATCATCTTCATCTCGAGCGTCCAGGCGCAGATGGTGCACGCGGGCTGCGCCGCCTACGCCGCCGCCAAGGCGGGGCTCAACCAGATGGCCCTCACGGCCGCCGCCGAGTTGGCCCCGCACCGGATCAACGTGAACGTGATCGAGCCCGGCTGGATCGACACCCCGGCCGAGCGGCAGGCCTTCGGCGACGCCGTGATCGACGAGCAAGCGACGAAGATGCCCTGGGGTCGGCTCGGGACGCCCGACGACATCGGCCACGCGGCCGCTTTTCTGGCGTCCGACGACGCCGACTACGTAACCGGCAGCGTGCTGCGGGTCGATGGCGGTTACGTGCTTCGCCACGCCGGACCGTGATCACACTCGCCGAATCGATCCGGAGTGAACGTCCGGCGACGGGGCGTGGGCACCGCCGACCTGCGCGACGGGCAACTTCTGATGCCTCCACAAACTGCAAAAGTCGAAGCTAGTGGAGCGTGCCGTGTAAGACGCCCTTCACTGACGCACCAGCGGCCGTGCGGATCGTCCACTCGACGGAATAGCACCAAGTCGGCCCGAAGTCGGGCACGGTCAGCGACACGCGGCGGCCGTCGCTCGACAACGCTGCCGCCGTCACCGGCAGGTCCCGCTCGTTAAGGTGCTGCGAGCCGTATTTCTTCGTCCGCTCGAGATCCCAGGCGCGGATCGTCCAGTGCCCGGCGTCCGTGGCGGCCGCCTCCTCGAGCGGCACCGCAAACTCGAGGTCGAGCCGCCCCGGCTCCGCATGCAGCCCGATCGGAATCGTCAGCGGATCGTCAGTCCGCCGCACTCGAAAGAAGCCGCCCGGCTGCTGCCGGTTGCCAGCCCAGGCATAGAGCCCGCAGGTGTAGAGCTGGCCATCCGCCGGGTTGAACCGCCCCCGCATGATGCCGGTGGGCAGGTCGGGAATCGGTAACGCCACCATGCCCCCCTGCACGAGCCTCCCCGGCTGCTCGGTGAGCACGAGATGCACCCGCCCCTCGCCATACGAAAGCTCCAGCAGCCTGCCATCGATCGGCGCCCACTTCTCACTTCGCACCCGCAGCAGTTCAGCCGGTGAGCGATCGAAAGCGTTGGTGATCCAGAACGCCGGCGGCGTCATCGCGGCGTCGCTGGAATCAGTGACGTCGTGATAGCCGTACATGTTGCCGTAGAAGCCACCGGGCCGCACATGGTTGACCCGGTTTTTCGGGTTCCAGTGGCCCTCCTGATCGGTCACCCAAAACGTGCCGTCGGCCTCCACACACACCCCGTTGGCCGCCCGGAAACCGGTGGCGAGGATGTCGGTCTGCGTTCCGTCGGCCGTCACCTTCAGCAGCGTGCCATGGTGGGGCACCACGGCCGGCAGGGCATGGCGGGCGCTCTTGGCGTAATAGAGGTTACCGGCGGCGTCGCTCTCGAGTCCCATCGCAAACTCGTGGAAGTGTTCGGTGACCTGATGGTCGTCGTTGAAGGTGTCGTAGCGGTCGGTCATGCCGTCGCCATTGAGATCGACGAGCTTCACGATCCGGTCCCGACAGCCGACGTGAATCACGCCGTCGATCACCTTGATGCCAAGCGGCTGAAAGAGCCCCGCGGCGATCCGCCGCCAGGTGAGCTCGCCATCGGCTGCCGTGATGCCCGCCACGCTCCACACGTCGCCATCCCAGGAGCAGATCACGGCGGCATCCGGCCCCGTGAAGTCGATCCCCGAAAACCGCACCTGGGCGTTCCACGGATTCGCCTCGGGCGCCGCGAGCACGTCGACCGCAAACGGGCCGGCACCGCGGCCCGGGGCAATCCTGGTCTTGATCGGCGTGGCCCACAGCGGCGGCGCCGCGCGGCCCATGAGCGACCGCGGCGGGGCCGGCGGCGGGATCGTGGCAGCATGCCTCGCCACCTTTTCAGCGGTCGCGGCGGCGATCGCGACGGCCAGATCGAGCGGCGCTGCGCCCGCGGGAATCAGAAGATCGAGGTGGCCATCCCGCACCTCGACTCGAGCCCCAGCCTGGGATCCGCTCTGGCCCCCGGCCTCCGGTCCGATGATCGCGGCCGCAGCCGGCGCCGCGGCCAGCCGCAGGACGAGCGGCCGCGACCGCGGCCCGAGCGAAAACGAGCGGAGCAGCACCGGCACCGCGCGGCCATTCTCCGCCAGCGGTGGAGCCGCGAGCGGTGTCTCGAGCACGGGCGCGTCGCCGACGAGGTAGTCGAGCACCACGCCGTTTTTGGGCTCGGCCACCGTGCCGCCGCGATCGACATGATGGAGCGACCGAAACCGCACGTGCTCCCGCGGCAGCGGTCCGTAGGGCTTCGTGTCGCGGCCGAGCGGGCGGGGATCGACAAACGAACCAGTCTGCGGTTCGGCCCAGCCGGGCATCGTGGGCAGCGTCGCCTGCAACTCACCCGCCACGCGGGGATGGGCGTTATGCCGGCCGTCGAAGTTGATCCCTGCCCAGTCGATAAATTGCCCACCCCGCCAGAAGGCGGCGGCCCGCAGAGTGTCGAGTTCGTAGAGCACCCACTCGTGGCCGCGGCCCACGCCGCCGGGGCCGTCATCGAGCCGGATCACGAGCCC
>JBILWX010000283.1:0-2701 GCA_044369655.1 Pirellulales bacterium | reverse complement strand
GGTGCCGACCTCGAATGTGCCGGCCAGGAACGGGCCGTAGTCGTGGAGCCGCCAGGGCTCGATCAGCGATGGCTCGGGACCGCGGCTCGAACCCTTCGGCATCCCGGCCAGATAGGCCGGCGTGACCGCGGTATACCAGGCAGGGTTGCGGTCTTTGAGAAACGTCTCTCGCAGGTAATGGATCACGTCGTATTTCTGGGCCGGCACCATCCACGCCTGCGGCAGCATCATGCCGTTGCCGAATGTGAGCGTGCGGTAGAGGGCGTATGGATCGCTGCCCGCCTTGAACTTCACTTCGGCAAACCGCGGCGCCGTCGGCAGCGAGCCCGGCTGCTCGAGCGTGCCGTGGCAGTTGGCGCAGACGCGGCTGTAGATTTTTTCGCCCCGCTCGAGCGCCGCCTGCGACAGCTGCGAATCTTTCCAGTCGGCCAGAAAGCCGGCGTGGTCGATCTCGAGCAGGAGCGGATCTGGCGCCAGCTCGGCTGCCCGGGCTGGACCTCCCGAGGCGACCGCCGCCAGATACGCGACGAGGTCGAGAAACTGCTGCCGGTCGGCCAGCAGGTTGGCCAGGCCCGCCGGCATCAGCGACACAGCCGCCGGCCGCCGCTCGTCGATCGACGCCGTGGGGATCGTGATCTCCCGCCCGCCGCTGGCCGCGTCGCGGAGCGTGATCGTGTCGGCCGTCTCGCGGGCAACGAGACCCGTGATGCTCTGCCCCTCGTCGGTAAGGATCGTCACGCCCCGATAGGCCGGTCGCATCGCCGCCGACGGATCGAGCACCGCCTCGACCAGATACGGGATGAGCGACTCCGGAGTGATGCCATCCGGCATCGCTGCCAGATTCGGCCCCAGCGTTGCCGCCCCGTCGCTCACCACATGACACTGAGTGCAGGCCATCTGCCTGGTATGAAACACGTTGGCCCCGCGGAGCGGGTCGCCCTCCCGACGCACCGCCTCGGCCAGCGCGACGCGATCCTCGGCAGCGAGCGTGTCGACGAGCAGCGGCGCGGCGACCGCCGCGGCCGAGCTTGCCAAGATCAGCACCGCGGCCGGCAGCAGATAGATGCTCACTCGCATGCCGCACAGGATAGGTTGGCCAATCGCACCTTCGCAAGCGACAGCATGGAAGCGATCGGCGGTGAAAACCCGGTCTGGCCAAGGGGGCAAAGCGATTGGCTCGTGAAAGAATGTCTCCTTGGATTTTAATCGTCTGACTCGTTGATGTGTCGTTTTCGAGACCACCACAAACGGCTCCCCCAACAATCCCGAGCCGGCCATTCACTTCGCAGATGTCTCCCAGGCTTCCCGCCGGACCGCCATGGTGTTGGTGAAACCGTAATACTTGAGCGGCTGGCGGGAGCCGATGCCCCACCTTTTGGCCCTGCCGCTAGCCATCCCGACGCTCACCGTAATGGGGGCCGCGTACGTGGCGGGACGATGGACCGCCCGACACCGACCCTGACGCTGACCGCATCCGTCAGACTCCGTCCGGCCGGGAGTAGATTCCTTTGTCGTAGATCGGACCGAACGCCTCCACGAGCCAGCCACCGTCGATGGAGTCGCCTCCTTGGCCGCGGGGCACGACTGCTCTTCCCGGAGCTATCCTCGCCGCCGCTGGAGGTGGATCGAGCCCCAGTCCATCGTAGAGTCGCGCGATCGTCCCGGCCTCGTCCGCCACGAGATCCTCGTGGCGGATCTCCACCAGCCTGCCGGGCGGGATCAGGTGTCGTTCGCGGAAGAACAGGTCCACCTGTCGCGCATAGTTGGGCAGGAGATCGTCGATCCTCAACGGCGGCGGCCACTGGAGCGTGCACCAGGAGCGGTTGCGGGTGTTGACCATCCGCGCCATTGACGCCACGACGGCCCGCGGATCGCGGTAGATCATCACGAACCGCGCGCGGGGGAACACGTTGAGGATGGAGCGGAGATAGCCCACGTGCGATGGCGACTTGAGCAACACCGGCTTGCCGTGAACCGAGACGAGGTTCCGCGTAAACTCGGCAAGCGCCTCCTCGAAGGCCCAGGCCGGCATGCCCGCGGGCTCTTCCCGGGGAAAGACACCGTCCAGGCGTCCGCCGCGGCCGACGAGGATCGACAGGGCGATCGAATCCTCTTCAGGCGAAAGCCAGTGGGTCGTCACCCCGTCCATCGCGCGACGTTGGGCAGGCACCAGCGAGAATAGTCGATGGATCCCCCATGCCCTCAAGGTTCGAAAGGTGTGGGGATTGAAGCAATCGAAACGGGTCGGAAAACAGAACCGCGGATCGTTCGCCAACAACTGGAAGAGGTGCGTCGTCCCGCTCCTGGCGAAACCGAGCACAAAGAGGGGCTCCTGCCACGCCTCTTGATCGGCGGGGCGAAGCGGGAATCGCCGCTGACAGCGAGTGAGGAGCGACGTCACCAGCGTGCCAACCGTCGCCAGGAGAGCCCCGGGAAAGAAAGCCGCGTCGACCCGCCAGCGCCGTTCACGAAGCAGCGCCAGCCAGTCGCCGAAACGCATCCCGCTGAGGAATCGCGGCAGCGGCAGGTAGAGTATTTCGACGATGTCCATGTCCAGCTCTCTCTCGGCTGACTCGACTCCGGGAGGAAGAGCCCGCGAGACCGGCACGACTCACCGCAGCTCGTCGGTGGCGCAGCCTTTGCTCGCGGGGGCGACTCAGCGGATGCACCGAGAAAAGGACGATAGAGGATAGGACGGTCA
>JBILWX010000002.1:0-74034 GCA_044369655.1 Pirellulales bacterium | reverse complement strand
ACGGTTTCCACCGCATAGTTCGCCACCTGATAGTTCGCGACTTGGGCGACCGGGTAGTTGGCGACGTAGCCGGTGGCGATGGGCGGGGAAAACGCCGTCACCGCGGCGTAGTTGCCCGCGGGAGAGTAGTTGGCCATGTAGCCGCCCGGATAGCCGGCGGCCATCGGTGCATAGGGCGCGTAATAGGAAGTGATCGGCCGCAGGCTTTCGTAGACCACGGCCTGCCCCTGGGCGAGCGACGCGGGGCCGGCCAGGCAGGCCGCCACGACGGCCGATGCCAGCATGACCCGGCGGCCCAAACGGTTTCCAGCCAGAACGTTTCCAGCCAGACGTGACGAGGAGGATACGAGGGTGATGGGAAGCAGCATGGCGTTGTCCTTTTGATTCCTTCCGTGGAACGCGGCGGGAACCCCCCGGCTCGAACGGGGAGTGATCGGTCTTGTTGCCGCGCGGCCGATCCATTGAGAATACGTTCGCCACCCCGGCACCTGCAAACTGCCGGCAAACTCAGCCATTCGACGCATGCATTGAGGCGACACTTGGAATTGACCCCTGCCCCCCCCGCCGGCGGCTTTCGGCCGCTCTTGGCCCTGCGAACGCTCACTGTCATCAATGACAACGTGCTCCGCTGGCTGGCGATCGGCCTCGGCAAGAAGGCGGTCTCGGGGGGGCAGGTGGCCCTCGTGCTCACGATCGGCACGGCAGGGTTCGTGCTGCCGTTCGTGTTGCTCGCCTGGCTGGCCGGCTGGATCGCCGACCGCTACCCAAAGCGATCGGTGATCATCTGGTGCAAGTTCGCCGAGGTGCTGATCGCCGCGGCCGCGGCCGCCGCCGTCGCCTGGGGCGTGCGATCGGGCGGCCTGGTCGCCGGGCTCCCCGCCGGGCTCTGGCTTCTGCTGGCGACCGTGGTCGTGATCGGCTGCCAAGCGGCTCTGCTCGCACCAAGTGTGATCGGGACGATCCCGGAGTCGGTGCCCGCCCCCAGACTCTCCCATGCCAACGGGCTGTTCGCGATGGTGACGCTGGCCGCCACGCTCGCAGGCATGGCGGGGGGCAACTGGCTTGCCGATGGCACTGTCGTGCCCAGCGGCGATGAAGTGATCCATTCCGCGCCGCTCTGGCTGCATGCCGTGCCGGCGGCGATCGTGCTCGTCGGCTTGGCCGTGGCGGGCTGGATCGCCGCGCTGCTGCTCGTGCCCCGGCCCGCGGCCGACCCCGCCGCGTCGCCGCCCTGGAACGCCCTCTCCCGCACCTGGAACGATCTTGTCGAGCTCGTGCGCCACCGCGAACTGGCGGCCGCGGCCGTCGGCATCGTCTTCTTCTGGGCGCTCGGTGCCGTCGCCCAGCTCAACGTCGATCAATATGCGACCGAGGCGGGGGCGACGTCGCAGGGACAGGTCGTGCCGCTCCTGATCGCACTGGTCAGCGGCATTGGCCTGGGCAGCCTCGTCGCGGGCAAAGTCTCGACCCGCGGCGTCGACATGGGCCTCGTGCCGCTGGGCGCGATTCTGATGGCGCTTGGATCGTTTGCCCTCGCCCTCGGCCCCGGCACGATCTTCGCCGGGGCCTGCGGCGCGACGGGACTCGCCTGGTGGTGGTCGGCGGCGGCGCTTGTGCTCTTGGGGCTCGGCGCCGGGATTTTCGACGTGCCGCTGGAGGCGGCCTTTCAGGAGAAGAGCCCGCCGGCCCGCCGCGGGGCACTCCTTGCGGCCGCCAACCTGCTCACCTTCGCGGGGATGTTCGGAGCTTCGATGCTCTACGGGCTGCTGCGGAGTCCCAGCCCTTGGGGGGCAGCTCAGAACGCTGCCACGGTCCAGAGCGGGCTGGCCGCCGCGCAGCCGCTGCTCTCGGCCCGCAGCATCTTCGGGCTGTTCGGGCTGCTGGCTGCCGCGGCCGCCGGTCTGGCGATCTACGCCGCCCCGCGGGCCTCGCTGCGGCTCTTCGTGGCGTCGATCGTGCATGCCACGCACCGTTTCCGCGTGGCCCATGCCGAGCGACTGCCTGCCGCGGGACCGGCCGTCGTCGTGGCCAACCACCTCTCGTGGCTCGACGGGTTCATCGTCGTGCTGTCGAGCCTGCGGCCCATCCGGATGGTCGTCTACGCCCCGAACATCCGGGGAAAATTCCTGCGAATGCTCTCGGACCAGTGGCGGTTCATCCTGTTCGATCCCAAGCCCAAGTCGATGGGGCTGGCGCTCAAGACCATCCAGTCGGGCCTCGCCGCCGGCGACGTGATCGGCATCTTTTCCGAAGGGGGCATCTCACGGACGGGGCAGATCCTCGGCTTCAAACGCGGCCTCGAATGGATCCTGGAGCGGGTCGAGGCGCCGATCGTACCGCTCCATATCGACGGCATGTGGGGCAGCCCGCTGTCGTTTTCCGAGGGCCGCTATTTCACGAAATGGCCGCGGGTCTTCCGGCGGCCGGTCACGCTCACCTACGGCACCCCCCTGCCCATCGGCACCCCCAGCCATGAAGCGAGGCTCGCGCTCCAGGAACTCACCGCCACGGCCGTGAGGAACAGGATGCTGGCCACGCGGCCGGCGGAGTTCGCCGCTGCTGCGGCGGCCGCGGAGGCGTTCGATGGCTGTTGCCTCGTGCGTCGCGGCGACCGGATGCTCGTCTCGTTGGCCGCTGGTGATCCGCTGTTCGATTCGCTCGGGATGCACGGCGCGCGGCTGCTGGGCATCCTCGGCACCGTGGCCGATGCGGGGCTGGCACCGCGGCTGATCGGTGAGACGATCCTGCGGGAGCGGATCACGATCTGGCTGGCGCGAGTCGAGCAGGTGCTCGCGGTGGCCAACGAGGAGGCCGCCGACAGCGGGGCGACGCTGGCGGGGCTGAAGGGCACGCTGGAGGTGGTGGTGATGCCGATCGACACGGTCGCAGAACTCCCGCGGGCCCGCGAGGCGTCGGTCCGGTTTCGCGAGGTGTTCGGCATTGAGCCGGTCGTGGCCTTCGCGCCCCGGGAGGCCGGGGGCCTCGTGGCGATGAACTCGCCGCCAGCCCGGGCGACCGCCGACCACGAGGTGACGCTGAAGGCCGACACGGTGGGCCGCGTGGTCAACGGCGTGGTCGTCTGGCCGGAGGCCGCCATGCGCGATCGCCTGGGGCGGGAATCCCTCGTCGATCAGGGCATTGCCACGGGGGAAAATCGCACCCTCGTGATTGGCGCCGCGCTGCCACCGCGGCAGGGTTTCAGGCCGGAACCCACGGTCGCCGATAGGCCGACGGCCTGTCTGCTCGACACCGCTTTTGACGTCGACAAAGACGGATTTCTCGTCGTGAGGGAGTCGGCGTGACCGCGGCTGACGGCTGGGGTTGTCCGTCCGGCCCGGGGCAAATTCGGCCGGGACCAGGGGCCAATCTTGGTGCTCCGGGAAGAACCGTGTATTCTTCAGGGCTGTCGAGCACCCCTAGCTCAATTGGATAGAGCATCGGTCTACGGAACCGAAGGTTGCTGGTTCGAGCCCAGCGGGGTGTATTCAATCATCCGCCGCGGCGACGCGTGCCGCCCCTGACCCGGCAACGAGCAGGCCCGGGCACGTCTCTGTCGACATGCCCGGGCCCACTGTGCTTACGGTGCTGCGATTGCGTTGCGGTGATTGCGTTGCGGTGATTGCGTTGCGGTGATTGCGTTGCTGCGTCACCGCGAGTCGGAACTACAGCGACTTCCGACGTTCGAGCAGCGCCAGCGATCCCATCACGAGCGCCAGCACGCTGCCGATCGAGCCGGGGTCGATCTCGGGAACCGAGGGGGGAATGCCAGCGTGGCTCACGCCAGCCAACGTCACGGCCCAGAGGGCCACGGCGACGGAGAGCAACTTCACGACGGAAACGATCCGCTTCATACAGATTCCTTTTCGAGAGTGCTGCGGTGAGGCCTCCCTCGGAATGAGGTGACGACCGCCACGCATTGGCCACGAGTCTCATGGCGGTTTCCCCCCGCTGTCAAGCGTGTGGCCGACGCGGAACCCGCAACGGCACCATGGTGGAGGCCACCGCAAAAAGCCCTGTAAAACGGCCTGTATTTTCCCGGTTGCGACCGGTCTGTCGGGTTTTGGCAGCCACAGCTAGTCTGTCGGCCATGGAATCGCACCCATTTCCGCACCGCATCGTCGGTTTCGACCCCGGCCTGAACACCACCGGCTACGGCGTGGTGGAGTGGTCGGGCCGCGCCGTGCGATTGCTTGAGGCGGGGACCGTCCGCTCCCGGAGCGAGTTGCTCGAAACCCGACTGGCCGAGATCCACGCGGGGGTTCGCGAGGTGCTGGAGGCCTTCCGGCCCGGTGCGCTGGCGATCGAGCAGATCTTCGTGCACGCGCGGTTTCCCAAGACGGCCATCCTGATGGGGCACGCCCGGGGCGTGATCTGTCTGGCCGCCGCCCAGGCAGGCCTGGCCGTGCACCACTACCTCCCGAACCGCGTGAAGAGCACGCTTACCGGCAACGGCCACGCCGGCAAGGAGCAGATGCAGATGGCGGTGCAGCGGGAGTTGGGGCTCGTCAGCCGTCCGGAACCGGCCGACGCGGCCGACGCGCTGGCCATCGCGCTGGCCGACTATCACCTGCGTCTCCGGCCGCTCCATGCCGGCCTTGGTATCGATCGCATCGGGAGTTCACGTCCATGATCAAGCGAGTGTCCGGAGTGCTCGAGCGAGTGGAGCCAGCTGGCGTCGAACTGGCGCTGGGCCATGCCGTGCACGAGGTGCTCGTGCCCGAACTCGTCCGCCGCGGCCTGCAGTCCAAACTCGGCCAGACCGTCACCCTCCACACGCTCGAATTCCTCGAGGGCAATCCCACGCGGGGCAACATGGTGCCGCGGTTGGTGGGCTTTCTGACCGAGGTGGAACGGGAGTTTTTCGAGCTCATCTGCGAGGTCGACGGCGTGGGCGTGCGAAAGGCACTGCGGGCGATCGTCAGGCCGGTCGGCGAGATCGCCACGGCCATCGAGGAGCAGGATGCCGCCCTGCTCTCCACGCTGCCCGGCATCGGCGCGGCCACGGCCGAGCGGATGATCGCCAAGCTCCGGCGCCGGATGCCGAAATTCGCCCTCCTCGTGGCCCGCGAGGCTCCCGATCAGGCCGGACCCGCCGATGTGCTCTCCGAGACCTTCGAGGTGCTGCGGTCGTTGGGCCATTCCGACACCGAGGCTCGCCGGCTCGTGGACGGCCTCCGCGAGGGCAAGAAGAAGTTCAAGGACGTCCAGGAAGCCCTCGAGGCGATCTACCGCCAGATGCACCGGGGACGGTAGCGGCGGCTTCCGTGTAGGCCGGGGATGCCCACGCCCAATCGCCGGACGTTCGCTACGGACATCCAGTCCTGCGCTCACTCGATGCTGACTGCGCTCCGGCATCCTGCCTACGCGTGTCAGCAACGCCGGCTCTCTGGGCGTGGGCATCCCCTCGCGGAATACTCGATCGGAAAGAATCGAGCGTTTGCTTTCTTGGCGGCTGCGAATCCGTCTTGCCAGTCACCATACGGTGAGCCGGGATCGGCGGAAGCTCGAGGAGCATGAGGATTTTTCGACCTTCTGGGGAATGCGCTGCCGTAGGTCGTGGAAGGAGAAAAATCCGTAGCGACGAGACTTCTGCCGATCCCGGCGGCGCGTTGCCGGCGATCGTTCAAACACTCCCCTGCCCCGGATGTTCGCCGGTGGGGTAGGATGCGTGCCGGAGACACCCCATGGAAAGCTTCCGTCAGCCCACCGTGCAGGCCGCCGACGACGCGCCGGCCGAGGATCGCGCGCTGCGTCCCCAGCGGTTCAGCGAGATGGTCGGGCAGCGGGCCGTGTTCGAACGGCTCTCGATCGCCGTCGACGCGTCGCGGAAGCGGGGGGAAACACTCGGGCACATTCTCCTCGACGGGCCGCCGGGGCTCGGAAAGACGACGTTTGCCACCTGTATCCCGAAGGAACTTGGCACCACCTTGCAGATTGCCAGCGGGGCGGCGTTGGCCGCGCCGAAGGATCTTCTCCCCTATCTCACCAACGCGGCGGAGGGTTCGGTGCTCTTCGTCGACGAGATCCATCGCCTGCCGATCGCCGTCGAGGAATTTCTCTATCCAGCGATGGAGGATTTTCGCATCGATATCACGCTCGGCGACGGTGTCTCGGCCCGCACGATCAACATGCCGCTGCGGCCGTTCACGCTCGTCGGGGCGACCACGCGGCCCGGCCTGCTCTCGGCGCCGCTTCGCGACCGCTTTGTGATGCGCGAGCACCTCGATTTCTACTCGGAGGACGATCTGGCCGAGATCGTCCGCCGATCGGCTGTGAAACTCGACATGCCGATGGACGACGCCACGGCCGATGAGATAGCCCGCCGCAGCCGGGGAACGCCGCGATTGGCGAACAACCGGCTCCGATGGATCCGCGATTTCTCCACCAGTCGGGCCCAGGGGCTCATCGACGTGGAGATCGCCCGCACGGCCTTGGAGATGCAGGGGATCGACGAACTGGGGCTGGACGGCTTTGACCGCCGCTACCTGGAGACGATCCAGCGGGTGTTCGCCGGCGGTCCGGTCGGCATCGAGGCCATCGCCCACACGATGAGCTCGGCCCCCGACACGCTCGAAGACGACGTCGAACCCTTCCTGCTGCGGTGCGAACTGGTGGTCCGCACGCCCCGCGGCCGTCGGCTCACCCCCCGGGGCGAAGAGCACCTTGGCGCCCCGCCGAAGAGTGGTCCCCAAGCCCGATTGTTCTAGCACCGCCGGGTTTTCGCGGCGGTGTTCCCGTTTCCTGCGGCGATTGACCGGGGGGAGCGTCGTTGGGTAGAGTACGCGACTCCAGTTTCCCGAACCGCAGGTGATCCATGGCCGTTCCCAAGCGACGTCAATCGAATCAAAAGACCCGTTCCCGTCGGGCGCACGACTTCCTCACGCCCCGGCAGTTGACGTTCTGCTCGAACTGCGGCAAGTCGGTGCCCACGCACCGGATCTGTGGAAATTGCGGCTATTACATGGGTCGTGCCGTCATCAAGACGGAAGAATGACCCCTTTGGCGGCGGCGACCTCTGGAAGCACGGCGGCGACCGGTGGAGGCGATGCGGGAACCGCCGGCAGTGAACCGGCAACCGCGGCAACAATGGCATCATCCGCTGGCCCCTCAGCATCCGCTGGCCCCTCAGCTTGCACGGCCCTGTTGTTCCCCGGTCAGGGCGCCCAGGCCGTGGGCATGGTGGGCGAGTGGTGCGACGCCCATCCGCCTGCCGCCGACCTGTTCAGGCGAGCCTCGGACATTCTCGGCTACGATCTGGCTGCGATCTGTCGGCACGGGCCGGCAGAGAAGCTCAACGCCACATCGGTCAGCCAGCCGGCGATTCTGGTCACGAGTCTGGCGGCGCTCGAGCTGCTCAAGGCCCGCGACCCGGCCCTCGTGAGCGGGGCCACGATCACGGCCGGCCTGTCGCTTGGGGAGTACACCGCTCTCGTGTTCGCGGAGGCCCTCGATTTCGATACCGCCGTCCGGCTCGTCGATGTGCGGGGCCGGGCGATGCAGGAATGCGCGGGGCGGCGTGGTCCGGATGGCGCGGCGGCCGGAGGCATGGTCGCCGTGCTGGGACTGGAACGTGATCGGGTGGCGGGCCTCTGCGACGAGTGCCGCGGCGGCGACGTGCTCGAGGTCGCCAACGTGCTCTGTCCAGGCAACGTGGTCGCGTCGGGGTCCGATGCGGCCTGCCGCCGGCTCGAAGCCGCTGCCGCGGCTGCCGGTGCCATGAAATGCGTTCGGCTGGAGGTAGCTGGGGCGTTCCATACCGTGCTCATGCAAGAGGCCGTCGAGCGGCTGGCGGCGGCGTTGGCCGAAACCACGATCCGTTCCCCGCGAATCCCGGTCGTGAGCAATGTCGACGCCCGGCCGCATGCCGATCCAGCGGAGATTCGCGGCCTGTTGGCCCGGCAGGTCTGCGGCGTCGTCGAGTGGCACGACTCCATGACATACCTGTTGTCGACGGGTGTTCGCAGCGTGTGCGAGGTGGGCCCCGGCCGGGTGCTCCGGGGGCTGCTCAAGCGAATCGACCGGAGCATTGCCTGTTCCGGAGTGCCCGAGTGATTTCCTCAGATCCGATTTCATCACCGCCGGGGAGCCCATCATGACCGACGACAGCAAACGGCCCGCTTCAGCAGCGGACGCGACTCCAGCCTCGGGTGCCGCCAGCCCCGGCCCAAAGCGGCTACACGTCGACCTTTCCGGGCAGGTTGCCCTCGTCACTGGGGCCTCGCAGGGGCTGGGACGGGCGATCGCCGAGGCCCTGGGGGCGGCGGGGGCTGCAGTCGCGCTGGTCGCGCGGAGCGCCGGCAAGCTGGCGGAGGTGGCGGAGGGCATCCGTGCGGCCGGCGGCAGGGCGGAGGCGTTTCCCTGCGACGTTTCCAAGGGCGAAGAAGTGGCCAGGATCGTCGAGCAGGTCGTGGAGAAGCTTGGCCGGCTGGACATTCTCGTCAACAACGCCGGCGTGACGCGGGACACTCTCCTGCCGCGGATGAGCGACGAGGAGTGGGACGAGGTGCTGACCACGAATCTTCGCGCCCCCTTTCTCTTCATGCGGGCTGCGAGTCGTCCGATGATGCAGCAGCGGTATGGGAGGATCATCAACGTATCCAGCGTTTCCGGACTGATCGGCAACGCCGGCCAGGCGAACTACTCCGCCTCGAAGGCGGGGCTCGTGGGGCTGACCAGGACGGTGTCCAAGGAACTCGCCGGCCGCAAGGTCACGGTCAACGCCGTCGCTCCCGGGTTTATCGCCAGCGACATGACGGCGGCGCTGGGCTCTGCCCTGCTCGACGAGGTCAAGAAGCGGGTGCCAGCCAAGCGGTTGGGCGAGGCTTGGGAGATCGCCGAGGCGGTGCTCTTTCTGGCAGCTCCCTCCTCCGCCTACATCACGGGCCAGGTGCTCGTGGTGGACGGCGGCCTGATCGGCTAGAGCGAGGGACATGCGGTTTCCGGCACTCCTTGCGGCACGCAGCAGTGCCTCAGAGGGCTTTTCCCGGGAAAACCCACCGGGCGCCGGGCCTGGAAACACCGGGCGGAGCCCCGGGCCAACGCGGGCCGGGCGCTCTATTTCCCGGTATGGACATTTCTGGTCGGCAGCGGTTATATCTTCCCCGAACCCCCTGAAGTTCGTCGCCGTCTCAGGTGGAGCAAGGCTTTTCAGGCGGTTTTTCGCGTCCGGTTGTCAGGAGGATTCATAAGGTGGCTTCAGTTCAAGAACGAGTGATCGACATCGTCGCGTCCCAACTGGGTGTGAGCAAGGAACAGATCACCCCCGAGACGTCGTTTATCAATGACCTTGGGGCCGACTCGCTCGATACCGTCGAGTTGGTCATGGAACTCGAGGAAGAGTTCGAGATCAATATCCCGGACGACGCGGCTGAGAAGATCCAGACGGTCGGCCAGGCGGTCGAGTTCATCGAGAAGCACCAGTCTTGATTCCATTCCTTTCATTCGAGCAGTGCGCTGCATGAAGCGACGCGTCGTAGTGACGGGACTGGGTGTCGTCACCTCGTTAGGCAGAGCCGTTGAATCCTTTTGGGATCGCATTCTGCGCGGAGACAGCGGTGTCGGGCCGATCTCCCTGTTCGATGTCTCGGGGTACCGGGTGCAATTCGGCGGTCAGGTGCACTGGGAGCCGGAAAACGAGGGGATCTCCTCTCCGAAGGAGCTGAAGCGGCTCGACCGTTTCACCCAGTTCGCCCTCGCGGCCGCGAAGGACGCCGTCACCGAGTCGGGGCTCGACTTCTCGAAGGAAGATCCATTCCGGTGCGGCGTGGTGATCGGTTCCGGCATCGGCGGGCTCTGGGAGTTCGAGGTCCAGGAGGAGCGGTTGCTGCACAAAGGCATCGACAAGGTCTCGCCCTTCACGATCCCGAAACTGATGGTGAATTCCGCCAGCGGGCACGTCTCCAGCATGTATGGGGTGAAGGGGCCGAATTTTGCAGTCGCGACGGCCTGTGCCAGTGCCGCGAACTCGATCGGCAGTGCCTTGCGTGCCATTCAGTACGGTGATGCGGATGTGATGATTACCGGGGCGAGCGAGGCCGCTCTTACGCCGATCGGTTTGGCCGGGTTTCAAAACATGCGGGCCCTGTCGTTCCGTTCCGACGCTCCCCAGAAGGCCAGTCGGCCGTTCGACGTCGATCGCGACGGTTTCGTGCTCGCCGAGGGGGCCGGCGTGGTCGTCCTGGAGGAGTTGGAGCATGCCCGGAAGCGTGGCGCGCGGATCTATGCCGAACTCCTCGGCTATGGTGCCAGCGGCGATGCGGGGCACATCACCCAGCCCGACGAAGAGGGCCGCGGCGCCGCGCGGGCGATGAGCATGGCGCTCGCCGATGCCGCGCTCAATGTCGACCAGGTGCAGTATGTCAACGCGCATGGCACCAGCACGCCCTTGGGCGACAAAGCCGAGACGGCGGCCGTGAAACGCGTGTTCGGCGGGCATGCCGGGCGGTTGGCGATCTCCAGCACGAAGAGCCAACTGGGGCACACGCTCGGCGCCAGTGGCGGCATCGAACTGGTCGTCTGCGCCCTGACGATCTCCCGCGGGGCGATTGCTCCGACCATCAATCTCGAGAATCCAGACCCGGACTGCGATCTCGACTACACGCCCAACGTCGCCCGGGATGCGAAGGTGGACGTGGCCATGTCGAACAGCTTCGGGTTCGGCGGCCACAATGCGAGCCTCGTGCTGGGCCGATTGGGCTGAAGACGTTGCCGGTGCCGGCGGGGCGTGACGCCCGTGTCTGCGGAGGATGAGAGCCCATGGCTTCGGCACGACTGGCCCGCTTCGTGGTTCTGGCGGCCGTCCTCGTGGCGCCGGCGCGATCGCTCCACGCCCAGTTGCCCGCGGATGCCGGGCAGGAGTGGAAAACCTATGACATTGGCCCGTTCGTCAGGCAGGCCGGTCCGGGCAGCCAGCGGCATGTGGTCGACTGGGTGCTCCAGGAGACGGGGTATTCGCAATGGCACGGCGACACCGTGGCGTCGTTGTCGGCCGACGCGGCCACGCTCCGCTGCTTCCACGTCGCCGACATGCAGGCGCAGGTGGCGGCGATCGTCGAACGCTTCGTGGGCGACGCCGCCACGCCGCACCGGTTTTCCATCCGTGTGCTGGGCGTCGGGAGCCCGGCCTGGCGGAACGACGTCCGGCCCATGCTCAGGCCGATCCCCGCGGCCACGCCGGGCGTGCAGGCCTGGATCATGTCGCGCGAGGAGGCCGCCGTACTGCTCGCACGGCTTCGCTCCCGGGGCGACTGCCAGGAATTGCCCACCGGCGCCGTGTTGGCGGCCAACGGCATTCCGGCGGTGCTTACCGGGGGCCGGAAGCAGCCCTACGTGCAGGACCTGGTGGCTGCCGGGCCGGGCTGGCAGGCGGTGACGGCCAGCTGCGACGAGGGCATGTCGATCGACGTCCATCCGCTCATGTCGCTCGACGGCACGGCGGTCGAGGCGGTGGTCCGCTGCCGCATCGACCAGATCGAACGGATGGCGCCGGTGGGGACGACTCCGCCCGCCGTCGACGGCAGTCGAGCCCAGATCGAAGTGCCGCAGATGTCGGCGGTGCGGATCGGGGAGCGGTTCCGCTGGCCTGCCAACCGCACGCTGCTGATCGGGCTCGGCTTGGTGCCGTGGCCGGTTCCCGGGCAGAATAAGGCCGGCACGCCGGCGCTGTTTTCCGACGCCAAGCGGACCGATGTGGTGATGGTGGTGGAGCCGAGGCTCGGTGATGCCCCGTGATGCCGCCTCGGACGCCGTTCGGATCGCGACCGGCTCGATGCCGATGGACCTATCGAATCAACCCGCAGGAAGGATTTCATGAGTGCCGCTCCAGACCGCCGCGTTGTGATCACGGGAATGGGAGTCGTCTGTCCGCTCGGCCTCACGCTCGAGGATCTCTGGACCGGCTTGCTCGGGGGCCGCAGTGGCGTTGGTCCGCTGGCTTCGTTTTCCAGTGCGGGACTGCCGCTCCATCATGCCGCCGAAGCCCGCGCGTTCACGGGCGACATCGACAACTTCGGGCCGCTCGATGGCGAACGCAAGAAGGCGATTCGCAAGGGACTCAAGGTGATGTGTCGGGAGAGCCAGATGGCGGTGGCGGCCGCCCAGCGGGCGCTTCACCACAGCGGCTTGTTCTCCCCGGAAACGAAGCCGGAGAGCGTACCGCCTGAGCGGTTTGGGTGCGTCTTCGGCTCCGACTACATGCTCACGCTGCCTGAGGATTTCACCGCCAGCGTCGCCAAGTGCCGGGGTGCGGATGGCAGGTTTGAGTTCGATCGCTGGGCCTCCGAGGGCATGCCGCAGTTGACGCCCCTCTGGCTGCTCAAATACCTGCCCAACATGCCGGCCAGCCATATCGCCATCTACAACGACCTGCGTGGCCCCAGCAATTCGCTGACGCTCCGAGAGGCGAGCGGCCACCTCGCGCTCGGTGAGGCGACCGTGACGATCCAACGCGGCGCTGCCGACATCATGGTCGCGGGAGCCACCGGCACGCGGGTGCACCCCATGAAGACGGTGCACGCCCTGCAGAGCGAGCAGGTGGCGTTGGAGCCGGCCGCGGGAGATGTCCCAGGCGGCAGCGATCCGGCCCAGTGGAGCCGTCCCTTCGACAAGTCGCGACGGGGGATGGTGCTCGGTGAGGGGGCGGCTGTCCTGATCCTGGAGGAGTTGGAGCATGCCCGGGCCCGCGGGGCCACGATCCACGGTGAGATCATCGGGCAGGCCGCCCGCAACGCGGGTTCGGCCGGTGGGGTCGGACTGAAGCAGAAGGCCTTGGCCTTGGCCATGCGGCGAGCGTTGGCGATGGCCGGCGTTTCGCCGGCCGAACTCTCCCATGTCCACGCCCACGGCGCCAGTACGGTGGTGGGCGATCGCGAGGAGGCTCTGGCGCTCTCCGACGTGCTTGGCACTGACGCGGAAAGGATCCCCACGGTGGCGGCCAAGAGCCACTTCGGCAACCTCGGGGGGGGGAGCGGTCTGGTCGAATGCGTGGCCAGCCTGCTGGCTCTGCGTCACGGGGAGCTCTTCCCCCTGCTCAATTTCTCGGAGCCAGACCCGGACTGCAGGATCCGGCCCGCCCGCCGTGGCGATCCCTCCGGAAACATCTTCATTTCCTCGGCGGTCACCCCGCAGGGGCAGGCCGGATCGGTCGTGATCCGGAGCCTGCCTTCTTGACAGTTTTTCGCAGGTGCCGTACCTTTCACGGGTTGCGTCACGTCTCAGAGGCTGCTGGTATCGCGGATTCTTTTCCGAACACCATCGGGTGTTTCGGCGCCCATGTCCCATGGCGTCGTCTTTGCCGGCAGTGCGGCATCTGCCAGCCGGCTGGCTATGCCATCTCTCGACATGACGGTGACTTGCCAGGCTGAGGGCCGGGCCGGATGGTGGGCAGCCAAACCGCTTCCGCGGAATGGTGCGCGTCACGCATCGCCGGACCGCCGCTGCCCGGCGGGTTGCCTTGACAGCGTCGCAAGCCACACGCCCGAGCGATCGTTCGAGAAATCCATGAAGCCTGAAGAAATCCTGCGAATCGTCGACGCCATCCATCGCGACAAAAACATCGACAAGGAGGTCGTCTTTCAGGCGATCGAGGCGGCGCTCGTCACCGCTCTGTCGAGGCAGTATGGCGAACAGTCGCAGATCACCATTGCGATCGACCGGTCCAACGGCCGTCTCACCGGCACGCACGACGGCGCCGAGATCGACACGGCCGAACTCTCGGGCCGGATCGGTGCGCAGACCGCCAAGCAGGTGATCATCCAGAAGATTCGTGAGGCGGAACGGGATGCGATCCACGACGAATTCGAGGAGCAGGTCGGCCAGATGGTTTCTGGGATGGTGACGCGGGTCGAAGGCGCCACGGCCTCGGTGTCGTTGGGGGCGACGGAGGCCATCCTGCCGCGAAGCGAACAGATTCCCGGTGAGAGCTACCACGCCAACGAGCGGATCCGGGCGACGATCTTCGAGGTCCGGAAGGTCGGCAGCCGCGTGAAGATCATCCTGTCGCGAATCCGTCCCCAGTTGGTGCAACGGCTGTTCGAGCAGGAGATTCCCGAAATTGCCGACGGCGTCATCGAAATTCGGGCGATTTCCCGCGAGCCTGGCTACCGCAGCAAGGTGGCCGTGATCAGTTCCGACAACCGTATCGACTGCGTCGGTGCCTGCGTGGGCGTGCGAGGCAACAGGATCAAGAACATCGTCGAGGAGCTCGGCGGAGAGCGGATCGACATCGTGCGGTGGAGCGAGGACCTGCAGGTGCTCGTCCCCAACGCCCTGCAGCCGGCCGAGGTGGACGAGGTGATCCTCTGTCAGATGCTCGGCCGCGGAATCGTGCTCGTCCGTGAGGATCAGCTGTCGCTGGCCATCGGCCGGCGCGGGCAAAATGTGCGACTGGCCAGCAAGCTCTGCGGCTGGGACATCGAGATCATGACTCGTGAGGAACTCGATCAGCAGATCGAGCGGGCCGTCAGCGGCTTCTCCTCGATCGAGGGGCTGGATGAGTCGGTGGCCGAACGGTTGGTGGGCGAGGGTTTCCTTTCCTACGACGATCTGTCGGTGATCGAGCCCGAAGATCTCATGGAAATGGGCGGTCTGTCGGCGGAGGCGGTGGACAAGATCGTGGCCGAGGCGGAGAGCCGTGCGTCGATGGCGGAGGTGGCGGCGGCCGACGAGCGGCGGAAGCAGCGGGAGCAAGAACGCATCGCGAAGGCCACGGCGGATGCCGATGCGGCCGAGGCGGCGCTCGTGGCGGATGCCGGCGATCAGGCGGCGGCAGCGGAGGCGGTGCCACCGACGGAATCGTGATCGGCGGAGGCGGGGATCGGTCGTTCGGGCTGGTGTTGGAATTGGATCTGAGGGCTGGTGGCCGGGGCATTCCGGCGCGGAGGCGTTTGCGTGGCGGTTCGCATCTACACACTCTCGAAAGAACTGAAGATCGACAGCAAGGAGCTGGTCGATTTGTGCACGCGCGCCGGCATCCAGGACAAGGGATCGGCACTGGCGAGCATGACCGACGAGGAAGTCGCCAAGCTCAAGGAGTTCATCGCCGGGAAATCGCGGCCGGCTGAACGGCCTGCGGCGGCAGGCCCTGCCCCTGCTCAGGCGCCGCCGAAGCCCATTCAGCCCGTCGCTCCGCGGGCCTCTGGCACGCTCAAACGAGAGGACTACATCGCCCCTGCGGGCGTGGCCTCGCGTGGCAAACCGGCCGAAATGCCGCCCGCGAAGCCGACGGCAGAGCCGCGGCCCAGGCCGGCGGGGCTGAGGCCATCTGGCGACGGCAGCAAACCGGTCCCCAAGCCTGCGTTCAAGCTTCCGCCACTGCCTGCTGCGGCGCGGCCGCCGGTACAGCGGGTGTCGCAGGAGCCCATGGCGCAAAAACCGGACGTCAAACTGCCGCTCGACGCTATCCGGAGTGCGAAAGCCGGTGGCGCCAAGCCGTTGGCGGAGCACATGCGGAAGCACGAGCAGCGGCAGGCCGAAACGCCGCGGCCGCGGCCTGGTGGCGGTCTCGGTCTGCGTGGTGGGGTGGCCGGCGGAGCGGGCGTGGCGCCACCCCCGGTGGAGCCGGGCGGCCGCTCCCGTCGCACCCCCGTCAAGCCGCATACCGGCAAGGACGACCTGCTTGGCGGTCGCGAATTACGGCAACTGAACCGCAAGCGCGTCTCGGAGCCTCGTGGCGACGACGACGAGCTCGGTGGCCGTCGCCGCCGCGGAGCCAGGCCACGGCGCGGGGCGACCGTGTCGACCGCGGCGCCGCGAAAAACGAACGCCACCATTCAGGTGCCCTGCACCGTCAGGGCGTTCTCCGAGGCGATCGGCCTGTCTGCCAGCGATGTTCTGAAGAAACTGCTCGCGTTCGGCATGGCGTCGATGCCGAACATGGCGTCGATGCTCGATCGCGACACGGTCGAACTGTTGGCCGCGGAAATCGGCGTGCAGCTCGACGTGAAAACGGCCGAGGATCTCGAGAAGGAACTGCTGGCCGGGTTCGATGCGGTGGATGAGGACCCTGCGTTGAGGGTGTCGCGGGCGCCGGTGGTGACGTTTCTTGGCCACGTCGACCATGGCAAGACGTCGTTGCTCGATCGGATTTTGGGCATCAATGTCGCCTCCCGCGAGAGTGGTGGCATCACGCAGCACATGCGGGCCTACACCGTGCAGCGAAACGGCCACCCGATCACCTTCGTCGACACGCCTGGCCACGAAGCATTCACGCAGATGCGGGCCCGTGGAGCAAACGTCACCGACTGTGCGGTCATCGTGGTGGCTGCCGACGACGGCGTGATGCCGCAGACGGAGGAAGCGATCAGCCACGCACGGGCGGCCAACGTGCCGATCGTCGTGTGCATCAACAAGATCGACCTTCCCGGCGCCGACGTGCAGCGGATCTACCAGCAACTGGCGGCGAACGAGCTGCTGCCGACGGAGTGGGGCGGTGAAACGGAGGTCGTGAAGACGAGTGCCGTCACCGGTGCCGGCATGGACGAGCTGCTCGACACGCTGCTCACCATCGCCGAATTGCACGATCTGCGGGCCAACCCCGGCCGCTCCGCCGCCGGCGTCTGCCTCGATGCATCCATTCACGAGGGGCGTGGCGTGGTCGCCTGCCTGCTTGTGCAAAAGGGCACGCTGAAGGTCGGCGATGCGGTCGTCTGTGGCGAGGCCAGTGGACACGTCAAGTCGATGCATGACACGCTCCTGCGTCGCAAGGTCTCCGAAGCCGGGCCTTCGGTGCCGGTGTTCGTCAGCGGACTCGACGTGGCTCCCGGCCCCGGCGACCGGTTCCAGGTGGTCGACTCCATTGCCTTGGCCCGCGAGGTGGCTGTCAAACGCACGAGCATCAGCCGCCACAGCACGCTCGTCAGCGCCCCCGTGCACGTGACGTTCGAAAACCTGCTGGACCGTCTCGGTACCCAGAAGGCGCCCACGCTGAATCTCATTCTCCGGGCCGATGTCCGCGGCTCGATCGAGGCGATCCTGAAGGAACTGCAGAAGCTCGAGCACCCCGAAGTGAAGATCAGGGTGTTGCAGGCGACGGTCGGAGGCGTGACCGAGGCCGACGTGCAACTCGCCGATGCCTCCGATGCGGTGATCATCGGCTTCAACGTGGTGCCCGACGAGCGGGCCCGCTCGCTGGCCGAGGACCTGGGCGTGCAGGTGCGGCGCTACGAAATCATCTACCAGGTGACCGACGACCTGCGGAAGGCCCTCGAGGGGATGCTCGCTCCGGAAAAACGGGAGGCCACGCTCGGCCGGGCCGTGGTGCAGCGGACCTTCTCGATCAGCCGGATCGGCGTCATCGCCGGCTGCCGGGTCATTGCGGGAATCATCGCCCGAAATGGCCGGCTCCGGATCATTCGCGACAGTCGCATTGTCGGCGACTACGGCATCGAATCGCTGAAGCGGGAGAAGGACGACGCACGTGAGGTTCGCGACGGTCTGGAGTGCGGCATCAAGCTGGCCGGTTTCAACGACATCAAGGAGGGCGACATCCTCGAGTGCTACCGCGTCGAGGAAGTCGCACGGACGCTGTCGTGAGCACGCGACGACTTCTCAAGGCTGCCGAGGCGGTGCGGGAGGTGGTCAGCATGGCCATTCTCACGCAGGTGCGTGATCCGCGGGTGAAGGATGTCACCGTCACCGGGGTCGAGATGGATCCCGACATGCGGGCGGCCACGGTGCACGTGTCGGTGATGGGCAGCCCTGCCAAGGAAGAACTCGCACTGCGAGGATTGGCGAGTTCTGCCGGCTTTCTCCAATCGCAGGTCGCCGAACGCATCGACACCCGCTACACGCCCAAGCTGAAATTCAAGCTCGACAGTGGCGTGAAAAAATCGATCGAGATCGCCCGCGTGCTCAGCGAGGTGCTGCCCAAGTCTTCTGTCGAGGCAGCCACGGAATCATCAGCGGGACCGGCAGCCGCGGATGCGGCGGCGGCCGCACCGGAAGAGCGAGTGGGCGAAGGTGACATGGAACATCCAGAGGAGCATGCATGACAGCAGCGAAGCAGCCCCAGTCGAATCGGAAGCAACTCATCGCCAAGCTCCACAAGGTGCTCAAGGGGCACTACAAGCCCGTGGTTGCCAATACCGGCCGCTCGATGCTCGAGCAGGTGCTGTTCGCCTGCTGTCTGGAGAATTGCCGCCACGACCAGGCAGAGAAGGCATTTTCACGGCTCGTCGAGAGCTACTTCGACCTCAATGAAATTCGTGTGACGACGGTGGCCGAACTGGCGGAAACACTGGATGGTCTGCCTGATCCGGCCCGAGCGGCGTTGGCACTGCGGCGGGTGCTGCAGGGAGTGTTCGAGTCGACCTACAGCTTTTCGCTCGAGCATGCCAAGAAGCATTCGATCGCTCACGGCATCAAGACACTCGAGCACATCCACGGCATTCCGCCCTTCGTGGTGCACCATGTCGCTGCGACGGCACTCGGTGGGCATATGGTTCCGCTCGATCTCGGGGCGCTCTCGGGCCTGTATCTCGCAGGCATCATTTCGCGTGAGGAATTCGACGCCGGGAAGGTGGCGGGGCTCGAACGGTTCATCGCCAAGAAGGCGGGGCTCGAGTTCAACTCGCTGCTGCATCAGTTTGGTGCCGAGATCGTGGGCAGCCTCCACGGGCCGACCGTGAAAAAGATTCTGCAGGGCGTGAACCCCGAGGCCCTCAAGGAGCGGTTCCCGAAGCGTGGCGAGCCCCTGCCTCCGCCCACCCCCCCTGCTCCAGCCGCCGGCAAGGAGGGCCGTCGGGCCGCCGAGGCGGCGCAGACGGCGGCCGAGGAGCATCGTCCTGCCGGGCCGCAGGCGGCGTCCAGGCCCGCGGGCAAGACCCCGTTGCCGCCTCCCGGCGCCGGCCCCAAGCGGGCCGCCGATGGAGGGCCGAAGGCCGGCGGCAAGACGGGGCCCAAGCCGTTCGTGGTGAAGCCCAACGTCGGCAAACCCATCACTATCAAGCCGCAACTGGCGCAGCCGGCGGCTGATGCCAAGCCCTCCGCCGCCAAGCCGGGGCCGGCCAAGCCGGGCAAGAAGCCCGAGCCGGCTGCAAAGCCCGCGGCCGCGAAGAAGCCTCAGGCGACCGACGCCAAGCAGAAGGCCAAGCCACCGGCAAAGGCCGACGTCCGCAAAAGCCATTCCGCACAGTTGGCAAAAAGGAAGCCACGCTGACCGATTCCCTTTGATCACCCGCAGGAAGACGAGCCAAGAAGACGAGCCGAGAGAGCCATGGCAGGACATTCCCACTGGGCGAACATCGCCCGCAAGAAATCGGTGATCGACGCCAAGCGAGGCAAGCTGTGGAGCAAGCTCGCCAAGGCGATCATCGTGGCGGCGAAGCACGGCGGCGCCGATCCCGATGCCAACCTGCGGCTCCGGTATGCGATCGACGCGGCGAAGGCCGTCAGCATGCCAAAGGACAACATCCAGCGAGCCATTCGCACCGGCACGGGGGAACTCAAGGGGGGCAATCTCGAGGAGTCGATGTACGAGGGCTATGCCGCCGGCGGCGTGGCGGTGATGTGCGAGATCCTCACCGACAACAAGAACCGCACGGCTCCGGAGATCCGCAAGATCTTCGAAATGTGCGACGGCAAGCTCGGCGGCACCGGCTGTGTTGCCTACCTCTTCCAGCGATTGGGGGTCGTCCGTGTGCCGCAGTCCTCCTGCAGCGAGGACCAGCTGATGGAACTGACCCTCGAGGCCGGCGCCAGCGACGTGAAGCTCGTGGGGGAACGCTGGGAGGTGACGTGCGAGCCGCAGGCGATGGCGGCCGTGATCGAGGCGGTGCAGAAGGGCGGCCTGCAGGTGGAGTCGAACGAGATCGTGCGGGTGCCGACCAACTCGGTCGACGTGGACGACGTCGATACGGCCCGCAAGGTGCTCGATCTGGTGGAGCGACTCGACGACCACGACGACGTGCAGAGCGTGGCCGCCAACTTCAACATCCCCGACGAAGCGCTGGCCCAGCTGGGGTAGGCGGGCGGCCCTGCGTGGCGACGCGTGATCCCCGTCATCCAAGCCCGCTGCCATCCAAGCCCGCAGCGCCAGCCAGGGAATCTGGGGTTGGGATCGAGCCGTCACTCCCGATCGCAGCCGACCGTGGCGGAGCACCGTCTCTTGGTGTTCAGTCGGCCTTCGCCTTTTCTGCGGCCGGCGTTGGATGCTCGACCTGCGGCCAGTAGGTGTCGAAGTCGAACTGCGGGCTGTTGTCGAGGTCGTGGCACTCCAGGCAGTTGTTGACGGCCCGCTGCTTCCCCTCCGGCGTGGCGAGCGACATCGCCAGTTCGGCACGGAGCCTGTCCCGCTCCGTGACGCTTGCCCGCACGTCGCCTCGCTCGACGGCGGCATGCGCCGCGGCCGGCCCGTGGCAGTTTTCACAGCCCTGATGGGCCAGATGGGGTGTGACCTTCATGCCGGCAAAGCCACCCTCGAACGGTTCGAACCGCTGGGGAGCCCAACCGACCACATGGCAGGAGAGGCACTCGGGGTCGCCGTCGCGGCGGGGCTTCTGCTCCTCCAGCGTGGCCAGTGCGGTGGCGTGGGGCGTGTCCTTCCAGACCTCGTATGCGTGCTGGTGGCAGTCGGCGCAGGCGGCGCTGCCCGCGAACCGCCGGCCGCTGGGGTGACGCACCGCGGCGATTCCGAGCCCGGTCAGGCCCAGTGACTCCAGTTGGCTTTGGTAGGTCCCCAACAGCTTGATCATGTCCTCCGCCTCTCCCCAGCGGGCGTCGAGTGGCACCCGTTGTGACCGCAGCGGCTTGGCAGAGTCGTCAAAGAATGCCACGGCCACCGCGAACATCCCCTTGTGGCCAAGTTCGATCAGGCGGGCGCCGCCCGGCAGCACCGGGAGTTCCGCCGGGGGTTCGTCGGCGCCGCCGGCGGTGGCGACGATGTCGAACTGGGGGAAGCGGGCCGCCAGGCTTTTGGTCTCCTCGGGAGACGCCCAGGAAAGGAGGATCTGGTGATCGCAGTTTGCCTTCTTGAGTTCGGCCGCCGCGGCCTCGAGCCCTTGCGGCGCCGGCAGGATCTCGATGGCGTCGTTGCGCACCTGCTTCGCCTCCGCGTCACCGAGCACCGAAACGATGCCGAACTTCAGGCCGCCCGCCTCCGCGATTCGAAATCGCGGGGTGATGTTGGCATCGAGTCCGAGGAGGCCGACGTTGGCACTCACGAACGGCGTCGGCTGGTCGCCGACCGGCGCCACCGCGGCCACCAGTTCCTCCGCGGGCAACCGCAGGTCGCCCGGCCCGAAACCGACGGCCGTGTAGCCCATGGTCCGCAGGCCGTCCGCGATCGACTGGAATTTGATCTCGGACTGTCGCCCAAACCGCTTCACCTGGCCTCCCAGATCGACCGTGACCAGCGGCCAACCGGCGGCGGCAACCGCCTTGAGAAGATTGCGGCGGCGGCTCAGCCCACCCTTCTGGTTTTCCTTGCCGGTACAGCCGCACGGCTCGATATAACCGTCCAACTCACCCGTCACGATCACGACGGCCCGAGGCTTCGTCCAGCCCTCGAAGAGGCTGCCATTCCGGTCGCGGAATGTCTGGACGAGTTTCTCCTCGACACCCTCGCCTCGGTCCGGCAGGCCGGTCGCGGCGGCGGCATCCCCTGTCGCCGGAGATTCGGCCAGGCCGTACCGCTGCAGGCTGCAGACGACGAGGGCGCAGGCAGCGAGGACGCGAAGGGCAAGACCAGTGCATTTCATGGGAAGGATGATTCGCTGGCAGGCTGCGGGGAACGTCGGGCCTCGCCTGGTGCGCTGCCCGCCGACCGTGCAATTTTCGGCATTTTCGCCTGGCCGGGGTGGGAAAAAGGCCGTGGATGGCTTTTTCCGCGACCAACCTCAGGGGGTAATGGCAATGCAGACGGGAATGGTAAGCGTGGGCGATTCCGGATGGCCGGTGTCGAGCACGATTTTGCCGGCGGGCGCCTGCGTCGAGCAGATATGATTCGCCGGGGTGCTGCCGGGGGGGATGGTGATCGCGAGCGGGATGCGGATCACGTTCCCGCTGCCCACCGGTTTACCCTCTCCGACGACGACCTGCAGCGAGTCTGGGACGACCTGCCGGACGACCGGCTTCACTTCGGTCCGATGCGGACCCTTGACGGTGAGGAACAGGTTCGCCTGGGTGCCGGTGCGGCTGGAAACCGCGCCCAGCAGCAGCGCCTCCCGGGAGGAATCCCATGCCGTGCCGGCCAGGGCAAGATCGCCCGAGACCGATCCATCCACGGGAATCTCGGCCACCACCTCTTCCGGCATCCGAAAGACGACCTTGAGCGTCTGCCTGAGAGGACCGATCGGGAGACCGGGGCGAATCTCGGCGGTGACCAGCAAACCCCCGGTGGCACCGGTCTCCGCGGCCAGCGCCGTCGGCTCGAGCGGCGCTGACGTCAGCGAGTAGAACGCCGCTGTCTTCTCGTCGGTGACGGTGAGCGAATCGACCGCGGGTTGCTCCTGGCCAAAGGTGAAGAAGGTGACGCTCACCCGCTCGCTCGAACTGGTGGACAACTTGGGGAGCGTGATGACGCTTGGGACGGCTTTGTAGGTCGGCACCACCGTTCCCTCCACCACGAACGCGATCTGTGGCCGCGCAGGATCGTTGGTGAGAACGCTGGCCTGCTGGCGGAACGGCCCGCCGTCTCCCTTGCCCCGCCATTGCACCTTGAGTTTCGTGCTCTCGCCCGGCGGCACCACCTTCGGGCCGGTCGAGCCCCCTTCGGTCTCGTCGAAATCGCTGACCGTGCAGGTGCAACTGGTAGCGCCTTTCGTGAGTTCCAGCGGCGCAGCGCCGGTGTTCTTGATGACGAACTCGTGGAATCCCTTGGCGCCGACGCCGACGGTGCCGAACGAGAATTTCATCTCGGGCACATCGGCTTTCGGCATGGGACCTGCCGATGCCGGAGTGGCGACGGAAACATCTCCCGCCCGCCAGGGTCGGGAGGCGGCCTCGAGCGTCGCGATTCCGCCTCCGATCGCCGCCCCCAGGCAGCCGGCAACCCCCGTTACGACCCACGCGTTTGGCAATCGCATTGTCTCGATGCCTCCCAGACTTCCAAACCAATCGACGACCGTCCCTACGCTCACCAGTGTAGCGTGAATGGACCGGTTTGCCCCGCCTTCGTCCTGTGCCGGCGACCGCATTCCCTGGCTTGGCCCGCCGGGATGGTGGGATGCGGGATGCCGTGGTGTGGATTCAATAGGACCGCGCCAGGACGCTTCTCCCGGTCACCGGCCGGCCCGTGACGATGCAGGTGCCGGGATCGTCGTTGCCCTCGAGCGGAATGCACCGCACCGTCACCTTGAGCGGGTCGAACATCGCCGTCACGGCCGGGTCGTCGGCCACGTGCACGTGGGCAAAGCCGCCCTGCACCGGGCTCCCCTTCTCCGCGGGCCGCTCGAAAAATTCGACCACCTCGGCCGTGTTGCCCAGCCGTACCGAATGCTGCTCGCGAAACGCCTTCGCCCGCTCGAACATCCCCCGCTGCACGTCGTCGAGCAGTCCCGCCGCCTCGGCCACGAACTGTGCGAGCGGCATGGCTGCCCGTTCCCGCGGCCCGCGGTCGCGGCGCGACACGCTGACGGCGCCGGCCGCCAGATCGCGGGGGCCGATCTCCACGCGGAGCGGCACGCCCTGTTTCACGTGTTGCCAGACTTTGTCGCCCCCGCGCATGTCGCGGGCGTCGATCCGGGCGCGGATGGGTTCGTCGGCAAAGCGGACACCGGCCAGTTCCGCCTCCAACTGCCTGCAGCAGGCGAGCACCGCGGCGCGTTCCTCGTCGGTGCGGTGGATGGGCAGAATGACGACCTGCGTCGGCGCGATTCGCGGCGGCAGGCAGAGGCCGTCGTCGTCGGAGTGCGTCATGATCACGGCCCCGATCAGCCGCGTCGACACGCCCCACGAGGTGGTCCAGCAGAATTCTTCCACGCCGCTCGAGTTGGCGAACTTGATGCCCTGCGCCTGCGCGAAGTTTTGGCCGAGAAAGTGGGAGGTGCCTGCCTGCAGCGCCTTGCCGTCCTGCATCATCGCTTCGATCGAAAACGTGTCGACGGCGCCGGGGAACCGCTCGCCCGCCGGCTTGGGTCCCTTGAGCACCGGCATCGCCAGGTCCCGCTCGGCGAACGTGGCGTAGACGTCGAGCATCCGCAGCGTCTCCTCGACGGCCTCCTCGCGGGTGGCGTGGGCCGTGTGCCCCTCCTGCCAGAGAAACTCGGCCGTCCGCAGGAACAGCCGCGGCCGCATCTCCCAACGCACGACGTTGGCCCACTGGTTGATGAGCACCGGCAGGTCCCGCCACGACTGCACCCACTTGGCATACATCGCGCCGATGATCGTCTCACTCGTCGGCCGCACGACCAACGGCTCCTCGAGCTTGCCCGTGGGGATCAGTTTGCCGTCGGGGCCGAGTTCGAGGCGGTGGTGCGTGACGACGGCGCACTCCTTCGCGAACCCCTCGACGTGCTTCGCTTCCTGTTCGAGATAGGAGAGCGGAATGAACAGCGGAAAGTAGGCGTTTTGGTGGCCGGTCGCCTTGAACATCCGGTCGAGGATGCCCTGCATCCGCTCCCAGACGGCGTAGCCGTGCGGCTTGATCACCATGCAGCCCCGCACGGGTGACTGTTCCGCCAAGTCGGCTGCGCGCACGACCTGCTGGTACCACTCGGGGTAGTCCTGGCTGCGGGTGGGCGAGATGGCATGGTCGGGCATGAGGGGCTCCAAGGGCGATGGCAGGAAGGGCGGTGGCGGAAAAGGCGGTTCGGCCGCGAGGTCGCGGATTGTAGCTTTTCGTGTCGTCGGCGGGCATCACACGCGGGCGATGCGGGAGTTTTTCCTCGGTCTGGTAGACTCGTGAGACTCTTGGCCGCCACGTTTTGCCACCTCAGCAGTTCGGATTCCACGCATGTCCACCGCTCCATCTTCCGGCCGCGATGCCAACCCGGAGGCAGCGTCGGGGGCGGGCCGAGCCCTGCCCGGCCCGGGGGCGATGCGTCGCGGCGGCTCAGGTCGCAAACGGATCACGGAGCTCGTCGGCGGGGCCCAGACTGATCAGGTGTTTCTCGCCACGCGAAAGCAGTTACGGCCCAATCGCAATGGGCAGCTCTATCTGCAGGTGGAACTGGCGGACCGCAGCGGCGCGATCACGGGCCGCATGTGGAACGCGTCCGACGAGGACTTCGAGGCGTTCGATGAAGGCGACTTCGTGCGGGTCGAGGGTACGGTGCAGCTCTATTCGGGAGCGCTCCAGATCATCGTCACGGCGATCAACCGGGTCGATCCGCGGAGCGTCGACGAGGGCGAATTCCGCGTGCTCTCGACGGCCGATGTCGAACGGCTGGCCGGCGAATTGGCTCACCTGCTGGGTGGCATCCGCTCCGCGTCCCTCCGCCGTCTGGTGGAGGCGGTGCTGGCCGATGCCGAACTCATGGCCGCATTCAAGCGCAGCCCCGCGGGTGTAAAGCAGCACCACGCGTATGCCGGCGGCCTGCTCGAGCACGTGGTCAACCTGCTCCATCTGGCCGATCTCGTGGCGCCGCGCTACCCTGCGGTCGATCGCGATCTGTTGCTCGTGGGCGTGCTCCTGCACGACATCGGCAAGACGCTGGAACTCGAGAGCGAACGCGGGTTCTCCTACACCGATGCGGGCCAGTTGCTCGGGCACGTGCTCCTCGGGCTCGAACTCGTCGACGAAAAGATCCGGGAGGTCGAGGAACGCAGTGGCGAGGCCTTCGATGCCGAGACGGCGGTGCGGGTCAAGCACATGATCGCCAGCCACCATGGAGAGTACGCCTTCGGAGCGCCCAAGCTCCCCATGACGCTCGAGGCGATCGCCCTGCACCATCTGGATCAACTCGATGCACGGATGGCCGGCACCCTGCAATTGATGCAGAACGAGGCCGCGCTCGATGGCGGATGGACGCAATACCACGCCAATCTCGGCCGGAAATTCTTCAAGGGGCGTGGCTGAGGCCGCGTTTCGGAAAGGCGCTGCAGGTCGTTTCATGGGCCGTTCCCGCCCGCCTCGCGATGATCATCCGCGGGAGTCCGTCGGCGGCGGTCGGGGCCCGCGGCGGACCGACGTGGTGGGCGTGTTTCGCCGGGCCGCCGGCGGCTACGGGTTCGTACGCCCGCTGGAGGCGGCGGCCGGCGATCGCTCGGGCGACGTCCATGTCACGGCCGCCGCCGCGCTCGATGCGGCCACGGGCGACACCGTCCGCGTGCGGCTCGTCCGCGGCCGAGATGTGCGCCGGCCCGGGCCGGCGGGCGAGATCATGGAGGTGATCAACCGTCGGACCACCAGGTTCGTGGGCGGCTATTTCGAGGCGGCCGGTGGCGGCTGGGTGCGGATCGACGGCACGAATTTTGCGAGGCCCGTGTCGGTCGGCGACCCCGGCGCCAAGGGCGTGCGCGAAAACGACAAGGTGGTCGTGGAGATGGTGCGTTTTCCTTCGCACCTGCGGGACGGCGAAGGAGTGATCGTCGAGGTGCTGGGCGCCGCCGGCGACGCAGGCGTCGACACGCTCACGGTGATCCACGAGTTCGGTCTGCCCGGACCGTTTCCCGAAGGATCGCTGGCTGAAGCACGCCGGCAGGCGGAGCGGTTTCGGGAGGAGGTGCCCGCCGGCCGACGGGATTGTACGGAGCGCGTGGTCGTCACGATCGACCCGGTCGACGCCCGCGACTTCGACGATGCGATTTCCCTCGAGCGGGTCGACCGCGGCCACTGGCTCCTGGGCGTGCACATCGCCGACGTGTCGCACTTCGTCGAAGAGGGGTCGCCGCTCGATCAGGAGGCCCGGGCCCGCGGCACGAGCGTCTACCTGCCGGACCGCGTGATCCCGATGCTGCCGGAAATCGTCTCCAACAATCTGGCGAGCCTGCAGCCGGGCCGCGTCCGGTACGCGCGAACCTGCTGGATCGAGTTTTCGCCCGAGGGGATCCCGGTCCATGCCGAGGAGGAGCGGTCGGCGATCACAAGCAAACGGCGATTCACCTACGAGGAGGTCGACGTCTTTCTCGCCGATCCCGACACCGGTGCGGTGGAGATGACCGACGATGTGCGGGCGCTGCTCGGCCGCATGCGGGATTTGGCGCGGATGCTGCGCAGCCGGCGAATGGCCCGCGGATCGCTCGAACTGTCGATGCCGGAGGTGAAGATCGACCTCGACCGCGACGGTCGGGTCTCCGGGGCGCACGTGGTGGAAAATACGGAGAGCCACCAGATCATCGAGGAGTTCATGCTCGCCGCCAACGAGGCCGTGGCCGGGATGCTGGCCGCGGCCGGAGCCGGTTTTCTCAGGCGGATTCATCCGGCCCCCGATCTGCGGAAGCTCCGGCAGTTGACCGAGTTCGTCTCGGAACTGGGGTTCGAGGTCGACACGCTGGAGAGCCGCTTCGAACTCCAACGGCTGCTCGACATGGCGCGCGGCCGGCCGGAGGAGCATGCCGTGCACTACGCCGTGCTCCGCAGCCTGTCGCGGGCCGCGTACGGGCCGCAGGAGGACGGCCACTATGCCCTGGCAAGCGACTGCTACTGCCACTACACGTCACCCATCCGCCGCTATCCCGATCTCACCGTGCACCGGGCGCTCGATCTCCTCGCCCGCGGCCGTCGTGCCGCGGGCGACGGCCTGCCGCGCTTGGGCGAGGAATGCTCGCTGCTCGAGCGGCGGGCCGAGGCGGCCGAGCGGGAACTGGTGAAGCTCAAACTGCTCATTTTCCTGAGTGGCCGCAAGGGCGAGGAGATGAACGCGGTCGTGACCGGCGTCGAGCCGTTCGGCCTGTTCGTGCAGGGGCTCGAACTGCCGGCGGAGGGGCTCGTGACGCTCGAATCGTTGCCCGACGACAGCTACCGCTTCGAACGCACGAGCCACACGCTCATCGGCCGGCGGGCGGGCAATTCCTTCCGGCTGGGCGACCGGGTTCGCGTGACGGTATTTCGCGTCGATCTCGATCGCCGCACGCTCGACTTCCGGCTCGTCGAGCGCGGCCAGCGCCCGCCGCAGCCGCGCGGCGGAAAAAAACCGCCCCGCAAGCAATCCCGAGGGGGCGGCGCCGCCAAGGCCGGCAAGAAGCGCCGCAAACGCTGATCGCAGCCTGAACGGCTGGCAGGTTCGCCGGGGTTTCCTACAATCCGGGCCGACGTCCACTCACTTCGGGAAGACTCCACGTGTCGGCGACGCTGCTTGAAACCCCTCTGGTCGGCTGGCACTCGACGCATGGCGGCCGGATGGTCGACTTTGCCGGCTGGCGGATGCCCGTCCAATACGCCTCGATCGTCGAGGAGCACCTGGCAACGCGGCAGGCGGCTGGCATGTTCGACGTGTCGCACATGGGACGGCTGGTGATTGGCGGCGCCGCGGCGATCGACTGGCTGGAGTCGCTGCTCACGCGGCGGGTGGCCGGCATCGAGGCGGGCCGCGTCCGGTACACGCTCGTCACGAGCGACGCAGGGGGCCGGCCGGTCGTGCTCGATGACGCGTTGGTCGGACGGGATACGGACGCTTCGGACGGCTCGCCGCGGCTCACGCTGGTCGTCAACGCGAGCAATCGCGAGCGTGTCGTCGCCTGGCTGAAGAGCCGGCTGCCGGCTGCCGGCGTCACGTTCGCGGACCGGACGTTCGAGACGGCGATGATCGCCGTGCAGGGGCCGCGGGCGATCGCGATCGTGGGAAGTCTGTGCAGCCCCGGCGATGCGGCCCGCATCGCCGGTCTGGGCAACTACCGGTCGGCGTCGGCGGTGGTCGCGGGGCATGCCGTCGCCGTGAGCCGCACCGGATACACGGGCGAGGATGGTGTCGAACTGGTGGTCGATGCCGCGGCGGCCACGCCGGTCTGGGAGGCGATCCACGGCACGGGGGTGTCGCTGGGCCTGCGGCCGTGCGGCTTGGGCGCCCGCGACACCTTGCGGCTGGAAGCGGGAATGCCGTTGTACGGCCATGAGCTCCGAGAGGAGACCGATCCGTTTGCGATCGGCCTCGACCTGGCCTTCTCGCTGGACGGCCGGAGTTTTCCCGGCGCGGGCCACTATGCGGACCTGCGGCGCCATCCGGCGGGACGGGTGCGCGTCGGCCTCCGGTTCGACTCCAAGCGGAGTGCCCGGGAGGGCGACGCCGTCTTGATGGGCGCAAGGCAGGTCGGTGTCGTCACCAGCGGGAGCTTTGCTCCGACCCTCGGCACTGCGGTGGCCATGGCGATGGTCGACCGAGACGCGGCCACCGCGGGGACGCCGCTCGAGTGCAGCATCCGCGACACCAGGCAGCCAGCGGTGGTCACCCCCCTGCCCTTCTACCAGCGCGACAGGCGGCCTGCGTAATGCGATATGATCCTGGTTTCATGACCCTGGTTTCCTTCCCAAGACCTTCCGATGGAGCACGGCATGGCGGCTGATCTGAAATTTGCGAAAACGCACGAATGGGTCCGTTCGGATGCGGGCGGCGTGGTGACCGTGGGCATTTCGTCCTATGCGGTCGAGGCGCTCACCGACCTCGTGTTCATGCAGCTGCCGGCCGTGGGCAAGCGGGTCAAGGCCGGTGAGTCGTTCGGCGAGATCGAAAGCGTCAAGGCCGTCAGCGATCTCTACGCTCCCGTGTCCGGGGAGGTCGTCGAGGTCAATGCCGCCCTGCCTGGGAAGCTTGAAACGCTCGGCAAGGATCCCTACGGTGAAGGCTGGGTCGTGCGGATCAAACCCGACAATCCCGCCGACTTGGACAGCCTGCTCGATCGGGCCGCGTATGAGTCGCTCGTGGGCAGCCAGCCCCACTGAGCGGCGCCTCCGTGAACACGATCACGATCTGGTGGGACGACGCGGCCGACGGCCCCACGAACATGGCCGCCGATGAATGTCTCGCCGCCGAGGCAGAACGCCGCGGCGGGCTCGTGATGCGGTTCTACCGATGGGCGACGACGACCATTTCGCTGGGCGGGTTCCAGAAGATCGACGACGCCCGGCAAGTTCCTGAAATCCGCGGCCTGCCGCTCGTGCGTCGGCCCAGCGGCGGCGGCGCCATCGTGCATGGGAGCGATCTGACCTACGCGGCTGCGGTTTCGAAGAGCCATCCGTGGGGAGCGACGCCGCAGGTGTTTTACGATGCCCTGCACGGCGCGATGGTGGAGGTGCTCGCCGATCACGGGATTCGCGCCTGGCCGCATCCCGCCGCCGAGACACGGGCGGGTCGCGAGTCGCCACACGAACCGCCAGAACCGCTCTTTTTCTGCTTCGACCGGCGGGCCGCCGGTGACCTCGTCATGGCGGGGCTGACGGCTGGCACCTCCAGCAAGATCATGGGAAGCGCCCAGCGTCGGCTGTCGGGTGTGGTGCTCCAGCACGGCAGCCTGCTCCTTCAATCCAACACTGCCGTCAGCGGTCAGGCCCGTCACCCGGGTGTGTCAGACCTCGTGGGTGCCGCAGTTTTGCCCGCTGCAGCCGCTCTGTCACGCGCCTGGGGACGGCGGCTCGCCAGCATGCTGCAGGGAACGATTCGGGAAGAGTCGGCCCCCTTTGTGGTGGGGAGAGAAGCCGAAGTCGCCGCTCTCGCCGAGCGATTTCGCGAGGAACAGTGGACCGGCCGCCGATGACATTCGCGGGGGGCATCTGCGAGGGGAACGGTCTGGTGCGCTCGTGATGAGCCCTGCCGCCGGACCGGAATACCCTCGAACCGCATGCCCTCGAGATGCCTCTGGATGCCTCTGGGCGTGGGGCGCTGTTGGCGAGCCGTGATGTCGACGATAGTATTCTGGGAGTCGTCTGGGGTTGAGCCGAAACGCCCGTCCATCCCGCTCTGCCGTCCGTTGAGTGTGAGGACGCGGTTTTCGGTCGGTTCGTTCCTGGGCTTGTGAACCTGGGCTTGTGAATCGGGTACAGCCATGGTCGTGAAATTGATTGTCGCCTCGGGCAAGAGCGCCGGGCGATCGATCTCCTTGAAGCATGGCAGGCTGTTGATCGGCCGCGCCGAGGATTGTGACGTCCGGCCGTTGGGGGAGGAGGTCAGCCGCCGGCACTGCGCCGTGGTCGCAGAAAGCGGCGGCGTGACCGTCGAGGATCTCAAGAGTCGAAACGGCACTTACGTGAACGGGGTGCGAATTTCGGCCAAAGTGACCGTCGCGGATGGCGACATCGTGCGGGTGGGACCGCTCGAACTGAAGGTGTCGTGCGTGGCACCGGCGGCGGCCCCGGTCATGGACGACGTCTCCCGTTGGCTCATGGCGGACGACGAACCTGCCGGCATGTTCGATACGACCCAGACCATCAAAGCAGCCGATGTGTCCGCGGAGGTATCGAACGACGACGCCTCGTCGGGGAGTGCCGTTGCTGTCGGGATGGAGTCGCTCGCTGCAGGCGATGATTCCTCCGTCTCGGCAGCCGCTACGGCCTCCGGCATCGACGCCTTGCTCGCGGCTCGAGCGCAGCCCGCCACGCTGCCTCCCGAGGCGAGGGGGCCCAGGACGGCGAATTCGAAGGATGCCGCCGCTGAGGCGTTGAAGAAATTCTTCGGGAAGCGGTAGCCGATCGCCCCCCTCCCAGCCTTCTTTTTTCGGGCGGGTTTTTCGGGCGGGGACGGGCTGCGATGGGAGTGCCGGCCGGCGGGGTGATGATCGGGCGGGTTATGCCGGCTGGCGGGCCGAAATCTTTTTCCCAGTCGGCCGGGTTTGCGCCGCCGTTGTGGCGCATACTTCCGGTAGTCCTTTCCCGGACGCCACCAGCGGTCAATCGCTGATTTTCGCCAAGAGTGCCGCAAAACCCCCAAACCAACACCCCGCCCCCAACTCCAAGGAGCCCTGCGATGACCATGTCTGCCATCTCGAAGTCGCCCCGTTCCAGCCGTCGCCGCCAGGCAGTTTCGGTGATCGCCTCGGGGGCCGTCAGCCGGCGACGACACATCGATCCCACCACCTGCGAGCGCGACTATCAGCCCGACGAGATGGAGTTCATGCAGGCCGTCGAGCAGTACAAACGCCGGAGCGGCCGCCAGTTCCCGACCTGCAGCGAACTGCTCGAGGTCGTGCGTTCGCTGGGCTACGTTCGCCCGACCAACGTCTAGCAGCCGGCCGGCCCCTTCCGAGGGGGAGGCTGGGGTTGTTTCCCGGTGGCGCCGCGGCTACGGTCCCTCCCCCTTCCGTTTCCCTCCGCCGGATCGTCCGGCTGGGCGGCGGGCCTGGAGGGCGACCATGCCAACGCCTGACCTCCCCATCATCAGCACGATTCCGCCACGGATGGCCGCCGCCCGTCCGGTCGGCTGGGGCTGGCTGACGTTGGCCGCTCTCGCGGCCTGTGGATGTGGCGGGATCGCGACGAACGACAACGCCGCCGGCGTGAAGCTGTATCAGCAGGGCAACTACCTGGGCGCGGTGAATCATTTCCAGCAGGCGCTGGCCAGGCAGCCGGGCAACGCTGATTGCTTCTACAACCTCGGGGCCACCTACCACCAGCAGGCCAAACTCTTCGGCCGCCCCGCAGACCTCCAGACCGCCGAGCAGTACTACCACCTCTGCCTGGCCCGCAATCCGAATCATGACGCCTGCCAGCGGGGGCTGGCTGTGCTCCTCGTCGAGGAGAACCGCCGCGATGAGGCCATGGCCCAGTTGCAGCAGTGGGCCCAGCGTCAGCCCGGCAATGCGAATCCCCAGATCGAAATGGCCCGCCTGTGCCAGGAGCATGGCGATCTGCGGGAGGCTGAAAATCACCTCATCGACAGCCTGGCTATCGACCCCAACAATCCGCGTGCTCTCGTCGCACTGGGGCAGATCCGGGAGGCGGAGGGGCAGGCTGCTCAGGCGCTCTCCAACTACAGCCGCGCCCTCGCCATCGATCCCCGCCAGCCGACGGTGGCGGCACGGGCGGCATCGCTCTCGGCATCCCAGGCCGGCACCTCCCGGCTCGCGGCGATGCCGGCCGCTGCCGCCACGCTTTCGCCCGCCGTCTACGCCGCTCCCACACCGCCGGGAAACGCATCCCGTTGACCATGCCGCGGGAGGCTTCTATCCTGCCCGTTCGGCCCCCGGCTCCCCGGCCCACGGTGCCGACCCTCCGTATCCCCCGGTCTCCCGTTCACGGACGAACGCCTTGGCGTTCCAGACGCGAACGGGGGACGCAGGCAGGGCGAGGTGCGGGCAGGCCGGGATGGAGAATGAGCCAGTGACGGACCGCAGCGTCGGGTCGGCGACCGATCGTGTCTACAATTTTTCGCCCGGTCCTGCGGTGCTGCCGCTGGAGGTTTTGGAGCGGGCTCGCGAGGAAATGCTCGCCCTTCCCGGGGTCGGCATCTCGGTGCTCGAGATCAGCCATCGCAGTCCGGCATTCGACCGGATTCTCGAGGAAACGCTGCAGGGATTGCGGCAGTTGCTCGGAATCGGTGCCGACTACGAGGTGTTGCTCCTCCAAGGCGGCGCGAGCCTCCAGTTTTCCATGGTTCCGATGAACCTGCTGCGTGGCCGTCACGGGGCTGCCGACTACGTCCTCACCGGCACGTGGGGCCAGACGGGCGCCAAGGAAGCACGTCGAGAGGGCAAGGTACACGTGGCCTGGGATGGTGGCGGTACGGGGTACGACCGGCTTCCCGCCGCCGGGGAGTTCCGGCTTTCCGACCATCCCGAGTATGTGCATGTCACGAGCAACGAGACCATCCAGGGGGTGCAATGGAAGCACGACCCCGACGTGGGCGGGGCACCGCTCGTGTGCGATTGTTCCAGCGACTTCATGTCGCGGCCGATCGACGTGGCGAAATACGGGTTGATCTACGCCTGTGCGCAGAAGAACGCGGGGATCGCCGGCGTGACCGTCGTCATCATTCGCAAGGATCTGCTCGAGCGTTCTAGCGACGACCTGCCCACGATGCTCGACTACCGGACCTACGCGAAGAATGGCTCCCGTCCGAACACGCCGCCCGTCTTCGCGGTGTACGTGCTGGGGTTGGTCTGCCGCTGGCTCCAGGAGACCGTGGGCGGACTGGCCGCCATGAACCGCCACAACGTCGCGAAGGCGAAGTTGCTCTACGACGCACTCGACGGCTCCGGCGGCTTCTATGCCGGCCATGCCCGTCCGGAGTGCCGCTCCGACATGAACGTGACGTTCCGTCTGCCCGATGAATCGGTCGAGAAGGCGTTCATCAAGGGCGCCACCGAACGGCGGCTGGTCGACCTCAAGGGACACCGTTCCGTGGGGGGTATCCGGGCGAGCATCTACAATGCGATGCCGCTGGCCGGCGTGGAAGCGTTGCGGGACTATATGCTGGAATTCCGACGCAGTCAGCGCAGCTAGTCGTGCCTGGAACAATTCATCCCTGACCCCTGCGGAAAACACATCCATGCCCTCGATCATCGTGCTCGACACGCTCAGTCCTGACGGTCTCGCGCTCCTCGATGCGGCGGCGGACGTGGGGGTCACCTACGAAGTGGCCACCGGGCTCTCGGGCGCGGCGCTCCGGGAAGCGCTTGCCCGCCACGACGGCGCGATCTGCCGCAGTGGCGTGAAGATCACGGCCGATTCGCTCGCCGGCAACCATCGCCTGAAAGCGATCGTGCGGGCGGGCGTCGGCACCGACAACATCGACAAGGAAGCGGCCACGCGGCAGGGTATCGTGGTGATGAACACGCCGGCCGGCAACACCGTCAGCACGGCCGAGCACACGTTCGCCTTGATTCTCGCCCTCTCCCGCAATGTGGCCGCGGCCGACGCCAGCCTCCGCGCCCATCGGTGGGATCGCAACAAGTTCATGGGGGTCCAGTTGGCGGGCAAGACGCTGGGCATCGTGGGCTTGGGCCGGATCGGACAGGCGGTCGCGAAGCGTGCCCTGTCGTTCGACATGCGGGTGCTGGGCTTCGACCCGTTCTTGTCTCCCGAACGCGCCGCCGACATGGGCATCGAACTGGTCGACACCGTGCGCGGCATGTTGCCGCAGGTCGATTACCTGACCGTGCACACGCCGCTGACCAACGAAACGCGCTACCTCGTCGGCATGGACGAACTGGCCATCCTGAAGCCCGGCGTGCGGCTCGTGAACTGTGCCCGCGGCGGCATCTACGACGAAAAGGCGTTGGTGGAGGGGCTCACTCGCGGCGTGATCGGCGGCGTGGCCCTCGACGTCTTCGAGCAGGAGCCGTGCACGGAGAGCCCACTCTTCGGGCTGCCGGGGGTGCTCGTGACGCCCCATCTGGGCGCGAGCACCGAGGAGGCGCAGTCGCAAGTGGCCGTGGAGGGCGTGGGGCTGCTCGTGGACTTCCTCTCCACCGGGGCGATCCGCCATTCGGTCAATTCCAGCCCGATCGACCCGGCGTCGCTCGAGGGGGTGCGCGGATTTCTCGACCTTGCCTGGCGGTTGGGCGTGCTCTTGTCGCAGCTCGAAGACGGCCCGCCGCGGTCCTGTTCGATCGCCTATCGGGGCGAGATCGCCTCGCGGAATACGCGGCTCGTCACGGCTGCCTTCGCGGCGGGGCTGCTCGAGTCGGCGCTCGAGGATGTCAATATCGTCAATTCCGAGGTGTTGCTGCGGGACCGGGGGATCGAACTGGTCGAGCAGAGCCGCACCGACCCGGGGGCGTTCAGTTCGGTCGTGGCGGTGGACCTGGTCTCCGGCGACCATGTGCACAGGGCGGCCGGCACGCTCTTCGGTCACTCGATGCCGCGGCTGGTGCAGTTGGAAGGGCACCGGCTGGAGGCCTATCTCGATGGCGTGCTGCTCGTCTTCACCCACCAGGATGTGCCCGGCATCATCGGTCGCGTGGGCAACGCCTTCGGGGGGCTCGGCGTGAACATCGCCCAGATGACCGTTGGCCGTTCGGCTCCCGGGGGCGACGCGATTGGCGTGTTGAATTTGGATCAGGAGCCCTCTGCGGAGGCCGTGGCGGCTGTTCTGGCCTGCCCGGGTGTCAAGTCGGCCCGGGTGGTCAAGCTGCCGCCCGCCGGCCAACTTCCCTTCTGGCTGGCCACCTCCACCGCAGCGGGCCGTCGCTCGACCGGGAAATAATTTCCGGCTGTCGGTGCGAATGGACTTTGTGAATGGACTGGGAGATGCAGGAGTCGGCCGCCTCGGCACGTTTGCCAGGGTGGAGTCGAGGGCCGTTTTGGGGCCCGAGTTCGTGAGGCCGAATCCCCCGATGGCCGAAGCTCCTGCATCCAGCGACCAGTTCGACCGATGGGTGAGCGATCATGTGGAGGTGCTCTATCGGGTGGCTTTCCGGCTGCTCGGCAACCCGCACGATGCCGAAGACATCGTGCAGGATGCCTTTCGTTCGGCCTGGACGAGCCGCCATCTGTTCGATCGGTCGCGCAGCGAACGGGCCTGGTTGTTGGGCATCCTGCGGCGGCGGGCCGCGGATCACTGGCGGCGGTCGGATACGCGGGTGTCGGGCGGCAACGGAGACCCCGCAGATGCCCAAGCGGCCCCGGGGCGGGACCCGTTCGCCGATGAGTTGTCGTCCGCGATGCAACGGGCCCTCGGCAGGCTTCCGCCCGAACTCCGCGAGACGTTGCTGCTGGTGGTCGTCGGCGAACTCACCCACCAGGAGGCGGCCGACGTGCAGGGCATCCCGCTGGGCACCGTGTTATCCCGTGTCAGCAGAGCCCGCAGCCGATTGCGGCAGTATCTCCTCGAGGTGCCGACGTCCGCACCGGCCCCGCAGTGAACGTCAGACGCCGTTGCGCCTGCAGGCATGACCAACCGATGACCCATCACGACGACCACCCGCTGGATGCCCGTCTGCGCGACGTTCCTGTTCCCGCAGGTATCGCCAACCACATGGTGACGGCCGCGCTGTTCGACGATGCGGCGCTCGACAAACTGCTCGTCCGTGTCGACATGCCGGCCGGAATCGAGGACCGCGTGCGGTGCGTCCGCGCAGCGACGCCGCGCGGGGGGGCGGTGCCGCTCGAGGCTGGTCTGCAAGGGGCTCGACAAGCCGCGTCCTCCGCGGGTCGGGGCGGCCGGGCGGTATGGTCTGCCGGCCGGATGCTGAGCTGGCTGGCGTCCGGGGATCTGTTGGCGGACGGTGCCGCCGTGGCGGCGGCCCTCTCGATCGTGGCGGCGATGTTTTTTGCCGGCACGGAACTCTCGCGCCGTCTGGCAACACCCGTGGATGTCCGGAACCGCGTGGCGGTTCGCGCCGCACCGTCGGCGGACTCGTCCTCCGCGGTCGCCCCCGCGAGTCTAGCGACCGCGGCGGACACGCCGAGCGGCAACCGGCTGGCGCGGCCAACCGGTCAGGCCGATGCGTCGGCAGTCGGCGGCGACCGCGGCCTCCCGACACCAGGAAGGTCGCAACCAGGCCCGGATCCTGAGGCGGCGGCTGGGGCATCGCGTCTGGCGATCCATGCTGCTGCCGTCCCCCCGTCTGCCGAGGCTGTGGAGGCGGGAGTCGAGGTGCGGGCTGCCCCGGTGTTCGCTCCGGCGATCGATGCGGGCCGGAGTGGGGCTGGTGGAATCCGCACGGTGCGTCTGCCAACGGCCGGCAGGCGGGTGCCGCGGGTGCCGGGCTTCGACATCGCCTTCGAAATGGCGCATGGAGAGTCGCCCTTCGTCGATCCTGCGGCATCCTCGACGCTCGCGACCGATCATCCGCCGCTCTCCCTCCGTACGGATTCGTTTGACATGCTCTGCGATGCTGCCCGGCGCGATGGCGGTCGGACGACGGGCCGGCGCACGAGCCGGGCCACGCTGTCGGGCGTGCGGGGGGAGGACATCCTCGCCGCGCTGCCGGCGGGGACCGCAGCCGACGCATGGGAGGGGCCAGGCATCGGCCTGTCGATCCATGCCGTGCGTTCGTTGCGGGCGGCGCCCGGGAGCCTGCTCGTGGAGGTCTGTGCCACCGCTCCGCCGCTGGCAGGCCTCGCCGGCGAATCGGTCGCGGAGAAGCCGCTCGATGCCATGCTGCTGCTCGACCAATCCGCCGGTCCGTTCGCGGCGCTCTCCTGGCAGTGGCTCTGTCGGGGGTTGGGCCGCGTGATCAGTCAGATGCGGCCGGCAGATCGTCTTTCACTGATCGTCTGTGGCGAGCGGCCGCGGCTCGTGGCCCTGCGGGCCGATGCGGTGCAACTCGCCGGCTTGCTGCCGGAACTCCTGCGGGAGTCGGAGGCGAAGGCGGCCGATTTTGATGCGGCCTTGCGGCTCGCGGCCGCGGTCGGCCGACGTGAAGGCAGGCCGGATCGGGTCGTGGCGGTGGCGCATGCCGGTTCGCTGGAGCAGTGCCGTGAGGAAGGGCGTGCCGCACTCTCGGCGTGGCTGGCCGACCGGAATTCCAATCCTTTGCCGCAGGAGGCTCATCCGGTTGCTTTCGTGCTGGTCGATCCGCAGGAACCGCTGCATGCGGCCGGTGGCGACCGGGAGGCGAATGAGATGGGAATGGGGCGAACCGCCGCCGATGCGATCGCGATCGGACGAGCCATGGTCATGCGAACCTTCGGCCGTCCGACGCTCGTGGCCACCGGCTGTCGACTCGAGGTGGCGTTTGATCCCGCGCGTGTCGGGGCGTATCGCATCGTCGGTCACCGGCAGACCGTCGCAGACGCGCTGGCTACCGACAGTCCGCGACCGATCGACCTTCACGCCGGTGAAAGTGTGCGAGTCGTCTATGAGGTGGTGCGTCGGCGGGACGGAGCAACTGCGGCCTCGACCAGGTCCTCGGCCAGCACCTCGACCGGGGCCGGGGCCTCGACAGGCCTGGTCGCGGCAACCGTGGCGTGGACTCCCGCATGCGACCGTAGCGGCGTGGCTGGTCGGAATGGCACGGGTGGCCAGGATCGGGCACAGGATCTGGAACAGCGGGCACGGGCGGTGTGGGCCGATGGGAATGCGGCGGTGCCGGGAGCGGGCGGCTCGGCGACGGCTGACCTTGGTCCCGGACTGCCCTCGCCGCATGGGTGCGAACTGCTGCTGGCCGTGGCACTCGGCGAACTTGCGGCGGCTTCCGTCCATGCTGAGCCGTGGCGGCAGCCAACGGCCGGAATCGCCACGCTGGCTGCGCGGTGGCAGGCTCGTGGGGACGTGACACCAGAGGGACGGTTGCTGATCGATTGCCTTGAGTACCGCGGCGTGTTTTTTGACCGCACGCGTTGACCGAGACTGGCGGGCTCCGGGGCCTCCCGGCCAGCCGGTTTGACGGCAGTGGTTCGTCTTCCCAGAATGCCGTTGCCGGTCCACAATGTTGGCGGCGGTCCCCTCCTGCCGACGGACCTGTGGCCGTGCTGGAGCCTCTGGCCGGATGCCGATCGTCGCCCCTGCCCTGCCCTCCTCGGTGCTGCCTTCATCATGCTCATGCACGTTCAACGCCGCAGGTTTCCCATTCTGGTTGGCGCACTGGTCTGCGGTGGCGGTATGGGCCTCGGTCTGGCCGCCGATCCGCCGCAGCGGAATGCAAAAGACATCACCACGGCGAAGCTGCTCGATGTGCTCGAGGATCGCCAGATGCCCGACGTCGTGCTCTGGGTGCTCGACCGGGTGGATGGAGATCCCGATGCCGCCCCGGCCCTGAAGAAGGAAGTGCCATTCCGCCGGGCGACGGCACTCGTGGCGGCAAGCCGTTCGGAGTCGAATGCCGCCCGGCGGGCCGAGATCTACGACCGGGCGACGCGAGAGATCGACGCCTTCCTGAAAGACGATCCGGAAGCAGAGCGGGCCATTCAGGCCTATCTGCAGAAGGGCAATCTGCTCATCGAGCGAGGCCGGGCGAAGATCGAGGCGTCGAAACGGCCGGGAGAGGATGCCAAGAAACTGCGGGCCGAGGCACTGCCCTTCTTCGATGCCGCGATCAAGACGTTGACGGACCCGAACCGGAAGGAAAAAACCCCGATCGAAGCCGTGGCCAACGCCGAGGACGCCGTGCTCAAGCTGCTGCGGAATGTGGATGACGAGTTGAAGGATCTCCGCGGCGAGGGCAGCGGGGACAAGGCTGACGCCGATCAGGAAGGGGCCAAGGAGGGTGGGAAGCCGGCGGCGAAACCAAGGCCGAAGAAAGCCACCCGGAAGCCCGGGTCAACGCGGCGGATCGGCGAACTGGAGGAGCAGCAGGAGGACCTGCGGGCCTTGCTCCTGAAGACGCGGCTGCTAATCGCCGGAGCCTTCTACGAAAAGTCGCGGGCCCTGGAGCCAAATTCCGAGGAGTGGAAAAAGGCTCTTCTGGATTCTGCGTCGCGCTACAAGCAGCTCTACGATAAATACCGCACCCGTGGTGCCGGTCTGTTCGCCCGGTATTACGAGGGCCGGAACTACGTCGTGCTCGGGAAGCGGCAGGAGGCGCTCGCCGCGTTGGCCGACATCCGGGCGCTCGACGGGGAGGGCATCGTGCCGAGCCTGCGTGCCAAGGCGATCAATTCATCCCTCGAATGCTGGCTGGAAGACAAGAAATACGACGAGTTCGACGAGCGGCTGCAGAAGCTCTCGCTCGCCCCGCTGACTCCCGAGCGGATCGACAACGACTGGCTCGGCATGAAGTATCGGGCGGCGGTGCTGCTCAAGCGGCGGGCCGATGCGGTCGCTGAGAATGAAAAATCGAAGCGGACCCCGATGCTGCGGGATGCCAAGCGGCTCGCCATGGAGGTGGCCAAGGTCAACAAGGATTTCGCCGCGGAGGCGAAGAGCCTGCTGGCGGAGTTGGGCAAACAGGTTGACCTCGACGTTGCCGATGCCACCTTCGAGTCGGCCATGGATTCGGCGCGGGCGGCCCTGACGGCGATGCAAGCCAGCCAGGCGGAACTCAAGAAGGCAGAGGCGGCCAAGGACCAGGCGGCCATCGACGCTGCCAGAAAAGCGGTCGCGGCGGAACGGGGAAAGACGATCGCCAGCCTGCGGAAGGCGATGCCGCTTGCGGGTACCGACGATGTCGACGGGCTGAACCAGGCCCGCTATCTGCTGACCTATCTGTTCTACGAGGATCTCCAGTTCCACAACGCGGCGGCACTCGGAGATTTCCTCATCGAGCGGTATCCCAACGCGAAGGGCAGTCAGCAGGCGGCCCGGATTGCCATGGCCAGTTGGCAGCAGCTGCAGCGGCAGACCGTGGCAGCCTGGGCGGATGATGCCAAGGAGAAGTGCGTGGATATCGCCGAAGTGATCATGAGGATCTGGCCGGACCGGCCTGAGGCCGCCGACGCGGCCGTGATCGCGATCGCCGCCGCGACGGAAGCCCGGGAGCCGGAGCGGATTCTCGAGATTTTGAACGGGGTGCCAGGGTCGTCGCCGCGCCGAGCGGAGCTCCTGTTGCGGGCGGGGGGATCGCTCTGGCGGGAAGTGCAGGAGAAGTCGCGGCTGGACGAGGCCGCGCGGCCGCCGGCGGCGACGCTGGCCGGTTGGCGGGCGCAGGCCGCCAAGGCGCTCGACGAGGGCTTGGCTGCGATGGCTGCCGCCGCCGGCCCGACATCCGTCGGCGTGGCGGGGGCGCTCGCCCGCTCGCAGATGGCGTTGGAAGATGGCGACGACAAGCGGGTGGCGGCCCTGCTGGAGCATCCCATCCATGGCCCGTGGACCGTGCTGAACGGGCCTGACAAGGCCTTCACGCACGGCCCTCTCGCGCAGGCAACGGCCACGGCCGGCCTGCGCTACTTCATCGAGACCGAGCAGGGAGAGAAGGCCGAGCAGGCGATGAAGAAGCTGGAGGAGCTCGCCGGCGCCGCGGGGGCCGACGCTTCCGCGAAGCTCACGTCGATGTACCAGGCGATGGGCCGCGACCTGCACGAACAGCTTACGAATCTCGCCTCTGGCCCGAACGCCGGCACGCCTCAGGCTCAGGCCCGGTCGGCGGCCATCCTGACGGGATTCGAGAAGTTTTTGGAGGGCGTGGCCAAGGACGAAAAACTCTCGTCCCAGATGTGGGCCGCCACGACCTATCTCAACCTCGGGGCCGGCGAGGGGGCGGGGTCGGCCGTGCCGAAGGACAAGGCGGAGCGCTATCTCGACAGGGCGGCGGCCATCTACGAGGCGATGCTTGCCAAGGGGGGGGACGAGATCGCCAAGTTCGAGCCCTCCATCCGGTTGAAGATGGCCAACGTCTACCGGGAGCGGGAAAAATGGGACGATGCGCAGAAGCACATGGACTGGATCCTGTCCGATAAGAAGCGACAAAATACGCTCGACTTCCAGATTCAAGCCGCGGAACTGCTGCAGCAGGCGGCCACCAAGACGACCGACAAGGCCAAGCAGGCGTCCACGTATGGCCAGGCCATCAGCGGCTACAAGCGGCGGGGCGAGGCTGGAGACATCTGGGGCTGGGGGTGGGCCGTGATCTCCAATCGACTGGAGCAGCAGGCGTTTGCGGGCTCGGACGAGAAGTCGCTGGAGGCCCGCAGGAAGTTTTTCATGGCCCGCTTGAATGCGGTGAAGTGTCGCATGGATAAGGCTGAGGCCGTGCCTCAGGAGCGGGAGCGGGAACTGCAAAAGGCATTCGACTACCTTGAATTGACCTACAAAATGCATCCCGATTTGGGCGGGGCCGATACGAGAAAACAAGTCGACAAGATGCTCAAGGAGATCGAGAAACGGCTCAACAAGCCACCACGAGGCATCGAAGGCCTGAAACAGGCCGCCGAAGCCGCGGCGGGATGATCGTTTGCAGACCGTGGATACGTGAGGCATCGCGATACGCGACAAACCAGCGGAATGACCGGCGGAATCGCCAGCACAACAAGAGCAAGGCCAGGGCAAGCATGAACACCAGCATGACCATGAAGAATGTTTCGGGTTGGAGTGCGATCGTCGGCAGCGAAGCAGCGACTGCGGTCGGCTTGTGGCGGCGTGTTTGCCAGGCTGCGTCCAGTTGCCTGGCGATCCTCGTCCTGTCATTGGCGGCGATCATGTCGCAGCCGGCCTGGGCGCAGGCGGTGGACAGGGTCACTGTCATCGGGAGCCCGGGCGTGTCCGGCAGGGTGCTCGAGGTGTCGCCGCTTGCCGTCGAAGTGGAGGGAGGCGACGGCGCGACGCAGAAGGTCGCCATTGAAACGGTTCGCGACGTGCAGTTCGGAGCAGAGCCGCAGTCGTTGAAAAATGCCCGTTCCATGCTTCTCCGGGGCCGTGGTGCCGATGCCCTGAACGAGGTCGGCAAGATCGAACCAAATGAACTCGAAGGGGCCGAGCCGCTGGTGCTGGCCGAGGTCGATTATGTCAAAGCGGCTGCCGCGGGCCGGGCCGCGCTCGACGCCGGGGGCGATCTGGCCGGGGTGGCCAAGACCGTGTCCGCCTACCTCGCGAAGCACCCGAAGAGCCACCACTTCTTCCAGATGCAGGAGCTGTTGGGTGACATCCACGCCAGGTCGGGCCGGCCCGAGGATGCTCTGGCGGCTTACAAACTCCTCGATGACGGCCCCGCTGCCCTGAAGGTGCGGGCGGCGGCGGCGAAGGCGGGCATGCTGCTGGCGCAGGGCAAGGCCGACGAGGCGCTCGCCGAATACGATGTCGCGATCGGCCTTGCCGGCAACGACAAGACCAGCCTGCCGCAGAAGCTCGCCGCCGGGCTGGGCAAAGCCAAGTGCCTGTCGTTGCAGGGAAAGCACGACGAGGCCATCGGGATGGTGTCCCAGATCGTCAAGGATTCGAACCCTGAGGAAAAGGAGCTGCTTTCCCGGGCCTACAACGTGCTGGGGTCTGCCTACCGGGCCATGGGGGGCAAGGAACAAGACGCTCTGATCCAATTCATCACGGTCGATCTGGTCTACAACACCCTGCCCGAGAGCCATGCCGAGGCGCTGTTCAATCTTGGGGAGCTCTGGGAGAAGGGAAACAATCCGGAGCGGGCGGGCGAGGCGAGGCAGAGCCTCAAGACGCTCTATTCGAACAGCCCTTGGGCTGCCAAACTGGAAGCGGCCAAGTAGCCGACGAGTGGTAAAAATGGCGACGGGCTTTGCAGTGACCAGGGCTGCGAGGCTAGTCTGTGGCACGGAAACGGTTTCTTCCCGAGGAGATAATTCATGGAGTGCGGTATCAATATGAGAGGGCGCCGAAGCCTGGACGGATTGTTTCTGACCGGACTCGTTCCAGTGATCGGTCGCTGCCTGCTGCTCATCGCCTCGGTGATGCCTTGGGGCCTTGCGGCCGTCGCGCCGATGGTCGCCTGCCCGCAGCCGGCATGTGCCCAGGAGGAGGATGCCGGCGAGGTCGCCGATGAAGCCGCCGCGGAAGAGCAACCGGAGGGCGAGAACATGCTCGTCTTCTATTACAACGCCCTTGGCCTGCGGTACGTGATCGTCTTTTTGGCGTTGTCGTTCGGACTCGTGGCCCTGCTCGTGATGTGTTTCATGCAGATCCGCAGAGCGGTCCTGATGCCGGCGGGCCTCAGTCAGGCGTTCGAGGCGCATCTCGAAAACAAGGAGTATCAGCAGGCCTACGAGATGGCCAAGGCGGATGATTCCTATCTGGGCCATGTGCTGGCGGCCGGTATGGGCAAGCTGCAGTCGGGCTACGGCGCCGCCGTCGAGGCGATGCAGGAAGAGGAGGGAGAGCAGGCCATGAAGCTGGAGCACAAGATCAGCTACGTGTCGCTGGTAGGCGGTCTGGCCCCGATGTTCGGCCTCCTCGGCACGGTCGACGGGATGGTGGCCAGCTTCATGATCATCGCCAAGTCGGAGACGGCTCCGAAGCCCTCGCAGTTGGCGATCGGTATCTCGCAGGCACTCATCACGACGCTCATCGGTTTGTGGCTCGCCATTCCTGCCATCGCCTGCTTCGCCATGTTCAAAAACTGGCTCCAGAAGCTGACGGGCGACGTCGACGTGGAGGCGATGCGGCTGATGTCGCGGTTCCAGAACATGGGCAAGAAGTGATCCGCCATGGCACGTAAAAGCGGCGGTGGGCCGTCGAATACCGACATCGACATGACGCCGATGATCGACATGACGTTTCAGTTGATCACGTTCTTCATGTTCGTGATGAATTTCTCGGAGGCCGAACAGGATGACCGTATCCAGTTGCCGCTCAGCCAACTGGCGAAGCCTGTCGAAGGAGCCATGGAGACGCCCATCACCCTGCAGCTCACCAACGACGGCTCGATCATTTACGCCGGCGAAATGGTTCCTGTGGCCGACATCGGCCTCTACCTCGACCGGGAAAAGACGGTCATGCTGGACGCCGGCAAGGAGCCGAATGCGGCGACCGTGATCGTGCGGGCTGATGGCCGGTCCAAGACGGGCGAGGTGCAGGAGATCATCCGGCGCTGCCAGGAAAAGGGTTTCGAGAAGTTCGCCCTCCGGGCCCAGTACGACGAGGGACGGTGATCCATGGCCAAACGTGAGTCATCGCTCGGCGACAAGATCGCGATCGACATGACGCCGATGATCGACGTCGTGTTTCAGCTCATGTCGTTCTTCATGTGCACGCTCAAGGTGGTGGCCCCCGAAGGGGATTTCGACATCAGGATGCCGCTGGGGAAGTCGGCCAGCGCCGCGGTCGACGATCAGCAGGTGCCTCCGATCCGGGTGAAGCTGTCGGCCGGCCCGGATGGGTCGCTGTCGAGCATCGCGATGAACGGCAACCCGGTGATCGATTTCAACGATCTGCAGAAGAAGGTGGTGTCGCTGGTGGGGACAGGGCGTGGGCCGAACTCGCTGGCGGACAAGACCGAGGTGGAGCTCGACTGCGACTACGGCCTCAGGTACTCGAATGTCGTCCGGGCGATCACCGCCGTTTCGGGCACCGTCAGTGACGGTCAGATCGTCGAACTGATCAAGAAGATCAAGTTCACGCCGCCCAAGGCTGGCCGATAGGCCATCCCAGCCCGTCTTCATCGAACGCCCGCCTCCATCCAGCCCGCCTTCATCCAAGCCCGCAGCGCAAGCAAGGGAACATGCGGGCCGCCCCCTATCGCGACGCGGCCGACATGCCCACCTGCGGCGGGCATGATGCAGACAGGCAACCGCCCGTCACCTTCGCGGGTGGAACTTTTCGTGCACGCTTCTGAGCCGGCTGGCGTCGACGTGCGTGTACCGCTGCGTCGTCGCGATACTGGCGTGACCGAGCATTTCCTGGACGTGCCGCAGGTCGACGCCGCCGGCCACGAGGTGCGTGGCAAAGCTGTGCCGGAGCGTGTGTGGGCCGATGTCGGGAGGCACGCCCGCCTTGTCGGCATGGAATCGCACGATCTCCCAAATCCGCATCCGCGACAGCCGGTTGCCACGCGAGGAAAGGATCACCCAGGCGGGGGCCGCCCCTGCGCGGGCGGCGAAACCTGCGCGGGCGGCGAAACCCGCGCGGGCGGCGAAACCCGCGCGGGCGGCGAAACCAGGGCGGGTGCCGTCGATCCACGCCCGCAGGGCCGCGATGGCCCGCCTGCCCAGCGGCACGACCCGCTCCTTGTTGCCCTTGCCACGGCAGGTGCAGAAGCTTTCGGCCAGATGGACATCGGTCAGCCGCAGGGCCGACACCTCCGACGCCCGGCACCCCGTCGCGTAGAGCAGTTCCAGCAGCGCCTTGTCACGCCGGCCGGAAGGTGTGGTGGTCTCGGGGCTCTCGAGCAGCCGGTCGACCTGGGCCGGAGAGAGGGTGCCGGGGATGACGTCCGCACGGCGGCCAGCCGTGAGCAATTCGGCCGGGCTTTCCCGCACCACCCCCTCGAGTTGCAGAAACGCATACAACGTCCGCAGGGTCGCCGCCTGGCGGGCCACGCTCGCCCGGGCCAGGCCCCGCCTGTCGAGGGCCGCGAGATAGTCGCCCAGATCCCGCACCGAGAGCCTGGCCAGGTTGCGGGCCGCCAGCCAGGAGACAAAATCCCGCAGATCCCTCCGGTAGGCCTCCTGCGTGTTGGCGGAAAGTGCCCGCTCGTGCCGGATGTATTCCAGGAACCGGCCCACGAGCATGGCCGCCGATCCCCCCTCCTCCGTCGCGGCCGGGCCGGTGTCGAGAATGACGCGCCGGGGACGGCGGCCCGGTTTTTCGTTCGCGGTCCCGCGCGTCTCGTTCGGTGGCATGGGGCGTCAACGACCTACGCGTCGTAGCCGAGGTTGGGCGACAGCCACCGCTCGACCTCGGCGACTGCCATCCCCTTGCGGGCCGCGTAGGACTCCACCTGGTCGCGGGTGATGCGGTCCACTGCGAAGTATCGGCTGTCCGGGTGGCCGAAGTAGAGCCCGCTCACGCTGGCCGCCGGAAACATGGCAAAGCTTTCCGTCAGCGACATCCCGGCGGCGTTGCCGGCGTCCAGCCACCGGAAGATGGACTGTTTTTCCGTGTGGTCCGGGCAGGCCGGATAGCCGGGGGCCGGCCGGATGCCGCGGTATTTCTCGTCGATGAGGTCCTCGGCCGAGAGCGACTCCTGGCGGCCGTAGGCCCACTCCCGCCGGACCTTCGCGTGCAGCCACTCGGCGAACGCCTCGGCCAGGCGGTCGGCCAGGGCCTTCACCAGGATCGAGGAATAGTCGTCGTGCTCACGGTCGTAGCGTCGGGCCAGTTCGTCGCAGCCATGGCCGGCGGTGCAGGCGAACGCACCGATATAGTCTTTGCGTCCGCTCTCCAGCGGCGCCACGAAGTCGGCGAGGGCGTGAAACACGTCCTGCCCCTTGCGCTCCCACTGCTGGCGGAGTGTGTGCACGCGGCCCAGTTCGGCCGAACGCGTGTCGTCGGTGAAGAGCACGATGTCGTCGCCGACCGAGTTGGCGGCGAAAAACCCATAGACGCCCCGGGCCACCAGCGACTTGTCCCGCACCATCTGCTCGAGCAGCCGTTGCGCGTCGTCGAAGAGTTTTTTCGCCTCGGTGCCGACGACGGGGTCGGCGAAGATCGCCGGATATTTCCCTTTCAGTTCCCATGACAGGAAGAAGGGCGACCAGTCGATGAAGGGCACCAGGTCGGCCAGCGGCACGCTCTCGAGTCGCCTCACTCCGACGAACTCGGGCGTGTCGATGGTGGTGGTCGCCCAGTCGGTCGTCCAGCGCTTGGTGCAGGCCGTCTCGTAGGGCACGAGTTTCGTCTGCTGCCGCTGCTTGAAGTTCTCGACGTCGCGCTTCTGCGCCTCGCGGTTGGCGACCGCGAATGCCGTGCGGGAATTCGGGTTGAGCAGTTTCTCGACGACACCCGCGGCACGCGAGGCATCGGTCACGTGTACCACGTCGCCGGTGTATTTCGGCGCGATCTTCACCGCCGTGTGCCGGGCCGAGGTGGTGGCGCCGCCGATCAGCAGCGGGAGTTTCAGCCCCTCGTGCTCGAACTCCTGGGCCACCTGCACCATTTCGTCGAGGCTGGGGGTGATCAGGCCGCTCAGCCCCACGATGTCGACCTGCTGGGCCTTCGCCTCCTCGATGATCTTCGTGCAGGGCACCATCACCCCCAGGTCGATCACCTCGTAGCCGTTGCAGCCGAGCACGACGCCGACGATGTTCTTGCCGATGTCGTGCACGTCGCCCTTGACGGTGGCCATCAGCACGCGGCCCCGCTTGGACTGTGATGCCCCCTGCGCCTTCCGCTCCTCCTCCATGTAGGGCAAGAGATGGTTGACGGCCCGCTTCATGACGCGGGCGCTCTTCACCACCTGCGGCAGGAACATCTTTCCTTCGCCGAACAGGTCGCCCACGGTCTGCATCCCCCGCATCAGCGGGCCTTCGATGATTTCCAGGCTCGTGGCGTAGTGTTTCCGCGCGTCTTCGACGTCCTCCTCGACGTGATCGGCCATCCCTTTCACGAGGGCATGCGAGAGCCGTCCCTCGACGTCGAGGCTCCGCCAGGCGTCGGCCTTCGCGGTGTCGGCTGGGTCGCGTTTCTTCACCGTTTCGGCGTATTCGATGAGCCGGTCGGTGGCGTCGGGGCGGCGGTCGAAGAGCACGTCCTCGATCCGCTCCAGGAGGTCCTTGTCGATGTCCTGGTAGACGGCCAACTGGCCCGCGTTGACGATCCCCATGTCCATGCCGGCCCTGATGGCATGGTAGAGGAACGCCGAGTGCATCGCCTCGCGGACCGTCTCGTTGCCTCGGAAGGAGAAGGAGATGTTGCTGACACCGCCCGACACCTTCACCAGCGGCATCGCCTGCTTGATCTGCCGGGTCGCCTCGATGAAGTTCAGGGCGTAGCGATTGTGTTCCTCGATGCCGGTGGCCACCGTGAGGATGTTGGGGTCGAAGATGATGTCCTCGGGAGCGAACCCGGCCTGCTCGGTGAGGAGCCTGTAGGCCCGCTTGCAGATCGCCACGCGGCGGTCGACGTCGGTGGCCTGCCCCTCCTCGTCGAAGGCCATGACGACGACCGCGGCGCCATAGCGGCGGATCGTCCGCGCATGCCGCAGGAACGCCTCCTCCCCCTCCTTGAGGCTGATCGAGTTGACGATGCCCTTGCCCTGGATGCACTTGAGGCCGGCCTCGAGAACCTCGAATCGCGAACTGTCCACCATCACGGGCACGCGGGCGACATCGGGTTCGCTGGAGAGGAGCGTGAGGAACTTCGTCATCACCGCCGGGCCGTCGAGCATCCCCTCGTCGACGTTGACGTCGATGATGTTGGCACCGTTCTCGACCTGCTGCCGGGCCACGCTCAGGGCCTCTTCGTAGCGTTCCTCCTTGATGAGCCTGGCGAAGGCCCGCGAGCCGGTGACGTTGGTCCGCTCGCCCACCACCGTGAAACTGCTTTCCGGGCGGATCTCGAGCATTTCGAGGCCCGAGTAGCGGGACCGTTGCGTGGGCACGGCGGGCGTGCGCGGCGGATACTTCGCCACCGCCTCGGCGATGGCCTTGATGTGGGCCGGCGTCGTCCCGCAGCAGCCGCCGATGATGTTGAGCCAGCCCTCCCGCGCAAATTCACCCAGCACGCTGGCCATCGCCTCGGGCGTCTCGTCGAAGCCGCCGAGAGCGTTGGGGAGGCCGGCGTTGGGATAGCAGCTGACCAGCCGGGGTGCGATCCTCGACAGGTCGGCCAGGTGCGTCCGCAGCTTCTCGGGGCCGAGGGCGCAGTTGACGCCGACGCTCAGGAGATCGACGTGGCTGAGGCTCGTCCAGCAGGCCTCGACGGTCTGTGCAGAGAGCGTGCGGCCCCCCTCGAAGACGGTGAACGAGGCCATCACCGGCAGCCGGACGCCCGTGTCGCTGAACACCTGCTCGATGGCGTAGAGGCAACTTTTCAGCACGAGCGTGTCGAAGGCGGTTTCCGCCAACAGGATATCGACGCCCCCCTCGATCAACGCCTCGATCTGTTCGCGGTACGTGGCTACCATCTGATCGAACGTGACGTCGCGGTGTCCGGGATCGGCGACATTGCCGGCGATCGAGAGCTGCTTGTTGGTGGGCCCGATCGAGCCGGCCACGAACCGCGGACGGTCGGGCGTCTTGGCCGTCGCGGCGTCGGCCGCTTCACGAGCGAGGCGGGCCGCAGCGAGGTTGAGTTCGCGGGCCCGGTCGGCCAAGCCGAAGTCGGCCAGAGCCACGCTCGTGGCGCCGAAGGTATTCGTCTCGACGATGTCGGCACCCGCCTCGAGGTAGGCCGCATGGATGCCCCGAATCGCGTCCCCTTGCGAGAGCACGAGGACGTCGATGCAGTTCTTCAGATCCTTGGGATGGTCCCGGAACGGTGCCCCGCGGAATCCCTGCTCGTCGAGCCCCAGGGCATGAACCATGGTGCCCATCGCCCCGTCGAGGACGGCAATGCGGGAGGCCAGGAGAGCGTGCAGTGAATCGATACGGGAGGACGGGGTGGAAGGGGGCATCAGGGGTGGTATTGCTCGGTTGTTTCAGTCGAAAAGGCAGTTTCCGGGGAAGGCATCACCAGTTTCGGCAAATCCTTCCCAGCTGGACAAGACGTCGTGCCCTGATGATAGACGATTGGGCGGTTGGGGCGCACTGCGCAGGGGGTGGGGGCCGTGATCCTGCAAAACATGCCGCCACGGGGGCGGCGTCCACCGGTGGGACGGGCCGCTCAAGGGCCGTGCATGCCGGCGACGATGCTCTGGTGGGGTTCGGGGAAGGTCAGGGCAAGCGGTCTCCATGGACGTTCTAGCGCGCATTCCGTTCCTCCCCTGCCCGGCGGTCCCGGTGACGGCGGAGGAAGGCATCGAGGCCTCGTGCCAGGCCGAGACTGTCGATTCCCCGTGCCGAAGCCAGGTCTCCGCGGTATCGCTCCCGGAGGCCCTGGTTTCGTCACCGCCCGAACCCCTGCCTGGCGTATCTGCCGGATGTTCTCCCCGCCGACGTTCGGATCGGCGGCGAAAACCTGCCCGGTTTCCCGGTGGCTCCATCGTCGTCTTGGCGGCCGTGGCGGCGGCAGTCTGGGCCGCGGCCTGGCGTAACGATCGGCTCCGCTGGGAAGCGGGGCGGCAGCAGCGGCCTGAACGGCTGGCGCAGGAACTGCCTGCGACTGCCGGCGTGGAGCGAAGCCGGACGCCATGACACTCGATACGTCCACCCTCGACGCGGTCGATCGCGCCTTTCTCTGGCACGCCGATCAGGCGCGTCACCGGCTGCCGCAGCCCGTGAGAGCGCGGTTGGCGACACAGCCCGAGAGCCAACAACCGACCTGCCCGGAAGAGCCGTTCAGCCGGGACGCAGCACACGCCTGGGCATCGTCGGCCGCGGTATCCGTCGCGGACAGCGCCGCCGTCCCGGAGCCCGCGCCGGTGCCGATCCTCGCCGCCGACGCAGGCACGCTGGTCGACAGGCTGTTGCGGGCCACGCCCGACGCCTGGAATCATCTGGCCACGCGGGTGGAGGATGCCCGCCGTGACGGCGCCGAGGTGATCGCGATTACCGGCGCACGACGAGGCGAAGGTCGCACCACGGTGGTCGCATGCCTGGCGCGGGCGCTCGCGGCCCGTGGGCAGCCTGTCGAGTGCCATGACCGCGTCCCCCTGACGCTGGCGATGCCCGGTCGCAATGGCCGTCACGGTGGCGGCATCGTGCTCGTCGATGCGGGCGTCTGGTTTCCGGGGGGGCCGCTGCGGCGGGCGTGGCTCGAGCGGCAGAGCCTCGGCTGCCATGCCGCCATCCTCGTCCGCCGTGCGGATCAGCCGGAGTGCGCGGCCCGCGGTGCGGCGCTGGAGGCCGTCGGCCTGACCGTGCTTGGGGAAGTGCTCACCATGACACCGATGACACCGCCGGTCTCGCGCGGCATGCAGCGGCACCTTGGGGAATGACCATGTCACCACCGGTCGTATCGTCGCCGCCCTCGCAGCATCGCCGTCCCCTCACCGGACCGCAGGCGGCCGCGGTGGCGAAGCTGTCCTACGCGGCGGGGCAACCCGCCGCGGTCACGCTCCTCTGCGGGCCGGCCGGCGTGGGCAAGACGACGGTGCTCAACGCCATCGCCGCCGATGGGCTGCCGCTGGGCCAGTCCGTTCGGCTTGTCTGCTGGTCGGATCTCCGGGCCGGTCTCGGGGGGCTGGTTGCCGAGCGCGGTCCCGCAGCCGCGAGTGGCGACGAATCCGTGCCCGCCGTCCTGCTCGTCGATGAGGCGGATCGGGCCGTGGCACACGAGTTGGTCGAGTTCGTGGAGCGGTGCCGGAGGCGGCACGACGGCATGGGGATCGTGCTCACGGGAGCAGGCCGGCTGCTGACACTCGTGGCCAGCGATGCAAGGCTCGAACAAGCGGTGCGGCTGCGGGCGACCTTGCCCCCGTTCACGCTGGCCGAGTCACGTCGGCTGCTCGCCGCTCCGCTGGCGGTTCACGCCGCCGCGACGGATGGCGATGCCGTGATCCGGACGATCCACGAGATCGCGGGCGGGGTGCCTGCGGTCTCGTTGCGGCTGGCCGAGATGACCGCCATGCTCGCCGCCGCCGATCCGCGTCGTCGCCTGACCGCGGACGACGTCGAGACGATCCACCGACGGCTCTGTGTGACCGCCGCATGAGCGGGGCCGCTCGCAGCCGGCAGCGTTCACCACGACGCTTCGGCCGCCCTCGCGAGATAGGCCTGCACCGAATCGGGTGAGGCGTCGCCGGGCCGGCGGCCTGGTGCGAACGGCGCGGGATCGAGCGCCGGCGTCCGGCCGGTCATGAGGTCGGCGAGCATGACCGCCGTCCCGGTCGACTGATGCAGCCCGGCGCGAAAATGCCCCGCCGCGATGAAGGCGTTGCTGCAGGCTGGCGTGGTGCCGATGAAGGGGCAGCCGTCGACGGAGCCCGGCCGGAGTCCGGCCCACGACTGCTCGAGCGTGGCCTGCGGCAGCGGCCCGAGGAGTCGCTGGGCGAACGCGATCAGCCGTTCGATCGTCCGTGGCGTCGTGATCTTCTCGAAGCCCGCGTCCTCGATGGTCGAGCCGACCAGCAGCCGGCCATCCGCTCGCGGCACGAGATATTCGAGGCCGACGTTCACCACCCGCGAGAGCACTTGCTCTGGCAGACGCAGCAGCGCGATCTGTCCACGGATCGGCCGCGTCTCGATCTGCAGGCCGAGCGGTCCAGCGAGCTGCCCCGACCATGCGCCGGCCGCGAGGCAGTAGCGGTCGGCCCGCACCGTGTCGATCGCCGTCCCGCCCTCGCCGCGGGCGATGCGGATGCCCTCGATCCGGCCGTTCGCCACGTCGATCGCCCGCACATCGGCGGCCGGCATGATGTCCACGCCCCGCATGCGGCACGACCGATGAAGCGCCTCCAGGTGCCGGGGCGGACGGATCCTCATTTCCTCGGGCAGGAGAAGGCCGGCCGCGATGCGGCCCTGTTCGACCGCGGCCCGCAGAGCCGGCTCGTGCGCGGCCACGTCGCGGGCCGTGAGCCAGTCGCAGCGGGCTCCCTTGGCGAGCCAGGAGCCTCGTGCCTCGCGAAGCCGGTCCGTGCTCCGTTCGTCTCCGGCCAGATGGAGGCCGCCGCACTGCCCCAGTTCGTTGTCGATGCCGGTCTCGGCAAGGAGTTCGTCGGCCCATGTCCGGTGGAGCCGGTCGGCATAGGCCGTCAGCCGGTCATTCGCCGAGGCGGTGGCCGAGTCCGGCGCCGGCGGAAAAATACCCGCCGCCGCCCAGGAGGCGGTGTCGCGGCTCGCATCCCGGGCGAGCATCCGAACCGAGAGCCCGCGGCCGGCGAGTTCGCGGGCGATCGACAGGCCGATGATGCCCCCGCCGATGATGCAGCAGTCTGTCATGCCGGAGCGGTTTCCAGGGTGCAGGATCCAGGGGATTCCGGGAGCCGTCAGGCGTTGGTGGCGATATCGGCAGTGTCGGCGATGTTCACCCAGACATGCACGTGGGGCGCGCCGCGGAAGTGCCAGACGAACGACGGCCCCTCGAGCCGCCAGCAATCCCAAACGCCATCCTTGCCGAGGTCGCCCTGCCGGTAGAAGGCCAGCCGACACGCGTCGAGGCCTCCTTGCGCGTCGAGGCATTTCCGCGCCTCAGCCCGGTCGGCGGTGCGAAACGGCTCGAGGAGCAGGCCGAGCACCCGCTCCATTTCGGCCCGCTGGTCTGCGGAGAGGTCTGGAATCGCGATGCCGGGCAACGCGGTGCCGCGGCCCCGGAAGGCGACCGCATTCTCGCGGGGCAGCGTGTCGACGAGGGCCTGGGAACGCTGCCGGCCGTCGAGCATGTCGAACACGCCGTTGGCCGCCACGGCCTGCGACCAGAAGACGTTGCCGGGATGGTTGGGCTCCTCCGTGTCTCCTCCGGCATCGTGGCCATAGAAGATCGGCCCGCCGAAGGCGACGTGCTCGGCCGAGTCGCCGTCGCACCGCAGCGTCATGTGCCGGCCGGTGAGCAGAAACTGGAACCGTCCTGAACCGGGCTCGCCGATCAGGGCGATCGACTGGCCATGCCCGAAGCCGCCCGTGTCGTCCTCGAGCTGCTTGTCGAACCGGGCATGCCATTCGGGGGCGATGAGCTGCTCGAAAATGTCGCGGATCAGCCGCCGCTGGTCACCGGTGAAAAAGTCGCCCGCCACGTCGGGCTCGGTGGCGTTCCAGTTGTTGGCCACGCGGGTCCGCAGCAGGCCAAATTTCGGATGCACGTGATCCCAGTGAAAGCAGACCTTTTCCCGTTGCTTTGGCGAGAGCGAGGCATGGAGCATCCCGGCGAGGGTCTCGGAGGATGTTTCCGTGTCGAGAGCTCCTCCGGTCGCCCGCGCGGCGACCGACTTCGGCTCGTCCGCGAGCACCCGGGCGGAGGTGGCGGGCATGGTCAGGCCGGCCGCCGTGGCGCCGACCGCGCCGGCGAGGAAACGACGGCGCGAGAGAGAATCGATCGGTGTTCGCATGGCCGCACCTCCGCAGGGGAAAAGCCTCGTTCCCGTCAAAGACTACGGCATCGTCGCCGGTGGTGCCACTGACACTCCGGGCAGAAAAACGTCGATCGTTGCGTCTGCACGATTCGCCGGATGGTCGCCCCGCACCGCCGGCAGGGATCCCCTTCGCGGCCGTAGACACGGTGCTGCAACTGGAATTGCCCGGAGCGGTTGTCGGCGGTCTTGTAGGTTTCGTCGCCGATCGTCGAGCCCTCCAGGCGGACGGCCTCGGCGAGAATGCTCCGCGCCGCCGCCGCGATCTGCTCCCAACGAGCGGCGTTCAGGCGGCCGCAGGGCACGCGTGGGTCGATGCCGGCGGCGAAGAGAATCTCGGCGGCGTAGATGTTGCCGATGCCCGCCACGGCGTGCTGATCGAGCAGCGCGACCTTCACGGCGCGTCGGGAGCGGCCGAGGCGGGAATGCAGGTCGGCGGCCGTGACGGCGAGGCCGTCGGGGCCGAGCCTCTCGGGGCCGCAGGCGGCGGCGAGGCCGCGCTCGTCGAGCAGCCGGATCGTGCCCAGGCCCCGCCGGTCCCAGAACAGCAGCCGGGGATGCCGCGCCGAGTCGAGCCCGATCTCCATCCGCACGTGCTGGGCAGTCGGCGGATCGGCCACCAGCATCAGGCCTGTCATCCGCGGTTCGATCACCAGCCACGCGCGGCCTGCCCGCCCCTGTTGGCGGAGTTCGATGGCCACGCGTTTCCCGAACCGGTGGACCGCGGCGACCGTTCGCCCGGTGAGCCGCCGCTGCATCGTGCCCGCCGCAGGCACCAGCGAGATCGGCCGCACGGTGTCGCGGGGAAACGCGACGCTCGCGATCCGCAACCCGGCCAGGTGCGCGATCCCGCGTCGCATCGTCTCGACTTCGGGCAATTCAGGCATGATTCACCGGGCCTCGATGGTAGCAGTGCCGTGGCAGGCTACAATCGTTCCTGGAGCAAATTGTCCGCCGCCACCCCCCGGTCTTTGCCACGCCATGACACCACCGCCCACCACCGCTTCGCCTTCGCTTTCGCAGGTGCCCGACGCCCTGGGACGCTTCGGGCGGTTTGGAGGACGGTACGTGCCGGAGACGCTCTCTGCGGCGCTGGAACAGCTCGAGCATGCCTACCACGAGGCGATCGCCGATCCCGCCTTTGCGGCGGAACTCGACGGCCTGCTGGGGGCGTTCGTCGGCCGGCCCACTCCCCTGCTCTTCGCCAAGCGGCTCACCGAACTCGCCGGCGGCGCCCAGATCTATTTCAAGCGCGAGGACTTGAGCCATACCGGCGCCCACAAGATCAACAACACGCTCGGCCAGGGGCTCTTGGCCATGCGCATGGGCAAGCGGCGGATCATCGCCGAGACGGGGGCCGGCCAGCATGGCGTGGCCACGGCCACGGCCTGCGCCCGCTTCGGTCTTGAATGCGTGGTCTACATGGGGGCTGAGGACGTGCGGCGTCAGGCGCCAAACGTACGCAACATGCGGTTCATGGGAGCGGAAGTACGGCCCGTCGAGAGCGGATCACGCACCCTTCGCGATGCGATCAACGAGGCGATGCGCGACTGGATGGGCTCCGTCGAGACCACCCACTACATCATCGGCTCGGTCGTGGGCCCGCATCCCTTCCCGCGGATCGTCCGCGATTTCCAGTCGGTGATCGGCCGGGAAACGGTGGAACAGTGCCGCCGCCAACTCGGCCGCCTGCCCGACACCGTGGTGGCCTGCGTGGGGGGCGGCTCCAATGCAGCCGGGATGTTCTATCCGTTCGTCGACCACGCCGGCGTGCGGCTCGTGGGCGTCGAGGCCGGCGGCCGGTCGGGCAAGCCGGGCGATCATGCGGCGAGCCTGAGTTATGGCAGCCCCGGGATTCTCCATGGCAGCCTGAGCTACGTGCTGCAGGATGCCGATGGTCAGACGTCCGACGTGCATTCCGTGTCGGCTGGTCTCGACTATCCGGGCGTGGGCCCCGAGCACAGCTACTGGCGGGATGCCGGCCGGGTGGAATACACGAGCGTGACCGACGCTGAAGCGCTCGACGCCTTCGATCTCGTGGCCAAGCGCGAGGGCATCCTCCCGGCGCTCGAAACCTCGCACGCTCTGGCCTGGGCCGTCCAGGATGCCCGCCGTCGGTCGTCCGACGAGATTCTCGTCGTCTGCCTGTCGGGCCGAGGCGATAAAGACGCCGCCGAGATCGCCCGGCTGCGGAGCATGTCTTGACCCGTGGAAAGCCCGAGCAATCGACCCGATCCAAGCCCGCAGCGCGAGCGCGGGGTGCTTTCTTCCCTGCCCGATGTCCCTTACGCGCGGTCTTCTTGAAGAGCTCGTCGTAACACCCTCACGTGTCAACCAGGAATCGATCCATGCCCGCAGATACCGCGGTCGCCGGTTCATCGAAAGTGTCAGCGCTCGCGGAGATGTTTGCCGCGCTGAAGCGCGAGGGGCGTGCGGCGCTGGCGCCGTTCGTCACCGCCGGTGATCCCGACATGGAGACGACGCTCGCCGTGCTCGAGTCGCTCGACCGCGCCGGTGCGTCGCTGTGTGAGCTGGGTGTGCCCTACAGCGACCCGATCGCCGACGGGCCAGTGATCCAGTCTTCCTACACGCGGGCGCTGGCCGCCGGCTTCACGCTGGAGCGGCTCTTCGAACTGTCGCGGGCGGCCACGCAGCGAGTGACGATGCCGATCCTCGCGATGGCGAGCTATTCGTTGATCTTTCGCCGCGGCATCGACCGGTTCGTGAGCGACGCACAGGCGGCGGGGCTGGCCGGATTCGTCGTGCCCGACCTGCCGCTCGAGGAGTCGGACCAGCTCGATGCGGCCTGCCGGAAGGCGGGCCTGGCGCTCGTTCGACTCGTGACGCCGACCACGCCACCGGAGCGGGCCGAGGCGATCGCCCGCCGATCCACCGGCTTCCTCTACTGCGTGTCGGTGGCGGGGGTGACGGGTGCCCGCACGGAACTGCCGGCCGGATTGATCGAGCGGGTGCAGTGGCTGCGGACGAAGACCGACGTGCCGATCCTGGTCGGCTTCGGGATTTCGAGTCCGGAACAGGCACGGGCCGTGGCCGCGGTGGCCGATGGCGTGATCGTCGGTTCGGCGGTGGTGCGTCATCTCGCCGAGGCGGCCAACCAGCCCCGCGACGCGTTCCTCCGCGGGCTCGAGAGCTACGTCGGCGATCTGGCTGCGGCCACGACCCGTTAGTTGCCCGCGCCCACTTCCAGCAAGGAACGACCGATGCCGGCACTCTCCCGCCGCAGCCTCCTGAAGCACGCCACGATCACCGGGATGGCGCTGCCGCTCATCTCGGTTGCCGGTGTCGGCCGGGCGGCAGCCAACGACAGGCTGCGGCTGGCCGGGATCGGCGTTGGCGGCATGGGAAACGCCGACCTGACGGCGCTGGCGTCGCACCCGAACGTGGAGGTGGTAGCGCTGTGCGATGTCGATGCCGGCAGGCTCGCTGCCGCCGCCGAGAAGCATGCGGGGGCGAAACAGTTCGCCGACTTCCGGAGACTGTTCGAAGAGCTGGCCGGGTCGATCGACGCGGTCCATGTCTCCACTCCCGACCACACCCATGCCCCGGCGGCGATGACGGCGCTCAACCATGGCAAACACGTCTACTGCCAGAAGCCGCTGACGCACGACGTGCACGAATCGCGACAGCTCCGCGCGGCCGCCGCCGCCAATCCCGCGATCGTCACGCAGATGGGGACGCAGATTCATTCGAACACGCAGTACCGCACCGCGGTGCAACTCGTGCAGAGCGGCATCATCGGCAACGTGCGAGAAGTCTGCTCCTGGAGCGGAAAGACCTGGGGCTACGACGGCCCGAAGCCCGGGGCGGGGCCGGTGCCGGCCTCACTCGACTGGAATCTCTGGCTCGGCACCGCGGGCGATCGCCCGTTCTGCCCGGGGCACTACCATCCGGGCAACTGGCGTCGCTGGTACGACTTCGGCGGGGGAACGATGGGAGACATGGCGATCCACATCCTCGATCCGGTGTTCAGTGCCCTCCAACTCGGCCCCCCGCGTTCCCTTCTCTCGAACAGTTCTCGTCCGCCGGCTGATTCCTTCGGGATGCAGAACGAGACCCGTTTCACCTTTCCGGCCGGGAAGTACACGACCGATGGCTTCGTGCTTACCTGGTACGACGGCGGGAAGATGCCCGACACGTCCGCCTGGCCGCTCGACGCCGCCGACGGCACGCGGATGAAGCTGCCTGATCAGGGGTCGATCTTCCTCGGTGAGAAGGGAGCGATCCTTCTGCCTCACGTGGCGATGCCGACGCTCCTGCCGGTGAAGGACTTTGCCGACGTGAAGATCGAGGCGGCGCCGAATGGCAACCACTACCACCTCTTCGTCGATGCCTGCCTCGGCGGCGCGGCGACGACCTGTGGCTTCGACTACGCCGGTCCGCTCACCGAGACGGTGCTCCTCGGGACGCTTGCCAATCGGTTTCCGGGCGACGAGCTTCGTTGGCAGCCGGCGGCGATGACCATTCCGAACCACGACAGGGCCGATGCCCTGCTCCGGCGAACGTACCGAAAGGGCTTCGAGGTGGACAACCTGTCGTAGGGACGGGCCGGCGCCCTCGGGGAGCGCGTTTCGGGTATCATTCGGTGGTGTCAGCATGAGCGTGTGAGGGCCCAGGGAGGTTGCTCGAGCATGTTTTCTGCCCGTGACCCGGCCGATCTCGACCGTTTCTTTCGCGGCCTCGCCGAGCATGCATTTCACGGGCGGCTGGGTGTGGTCGATCCGCCGCTCGTGGAGTATGTCTCGACGCTGCTCGTCCGGTTCATCCGCGTCGAAGGCCTGCGGCCACTTGCCGCCGTGGATGTGGTGGCCGCCGTGGACGTGGTGGCCGGCGAGGATGGCACGCGGATGCTCGCCACCGCGCCGCAGGCGTCGTCCGACGCGGCCGTCGACGACTACCGTCAGATCGGCGACTACACGCTCTTCTGGACGGGCCTCTATCCCGAGGCGTTGCGGCGGGTTCAGCAGCTCGATTACCGCCTGGCCGGCAAACGCGCCTACTGGATCGCCAGCACGCTCGAGCCGGAAGACGCGGCCGACGACCGGCTTCTGCTCGAACGGCTCAGCCATGAATACGATATCTGCGTGGCGGGGCTGGCCGAGGTCCGCCGCGCCTGGGGCGAGTAGGAAGTCGATCGGCAGTCGCCGCACTCAAGCCGTCTGCTCGACCAACTGTTCCGTCCAATCCGGGTGCAGTCCGGCGGCTTCCACCGCGATTCCTGCCCGCAGGAGTGCGTCGGTGACCGCGGCGATGGGGGGCCGCGACGACTCCGTGGGGACGGTGAGCGTGCAGTCGAGCGTGTTGGCATCGAAGGCGGAAGCGTGTTCTGTCAGTCGTGCAACCAGGGCGGCTGCCGCCTCGGCCTGACCCGGGCAATGCAGGCGATGCCGCCACGATCGCCCGCTCGAAAAGGCCGCAAAGGTCGCCGACCCGTGCTGCACGAGCCGGCCCTCCGCAAGCACGGCCAGATGGGTGAAACAGTCGGGCACGCGGGCATCGTCGACCGCGGCGATGACGGTGCGGCCGCCGATCTGCATGTCGCCGATCAGCCGTTCAATCGACTGCCGCTGGAGCGGATCGAGGTTGCCGAAGGGATCGTCGAGGATGAGCACGTCGGGCGCATGCAAGACCGCCCGGCTGATGAGCAGGAGTTTCGCCTGCCCGTCGGGCAGGCGATCGATCAGCGTGTCGCCCCTGCCACCCAGGCCGGCCAGGTCGAGGGCCCGATTGACCGCTTCACGCAGGCTGCGGTCGGTCAGCCCGGCGGCATGGGCAAAAATCGCCAGGAATTCTTCGGCCCGCACGGCCGGCCAGCCGACGAGGTGCGGCGGCGCGTATCCGATGCGGGCCCGCACCGCGTCGGGAGCGCGGCGGACGGAATGGCCCGCGACGGTGACATCGCCACCACCGACCGGAATCGCGGTGGCGGCCGCCGCCAGCAAGGTGCTTTTTCCGGCTCCTGACCTGCCGATGACGGCGAGGGTTTCCCCCGGGCCGACCGCCAGCGAGAGGCGGTCGATCACCATCTGGCCCGACCGTTCGACGATGAGGCGATCGCAGCGAATCATGCCGGCACTCGTCTCCCGGCCACGGGGGCTGTCCTTCGGAATGCGTCGTCACCCGCGGGCAGGAGTGCCCTGCCCGAGCCGCTCGGCGGTCATCTCCAGCGACACGAGCAGCCCCTTTGCCTTGTTGAGCGTTTCCTGGAACTCGCTTTCCGGCATGCTGTCGGCCACGATTCCCGCGCCGGACTGCACGTAGGCCTTGCCGCCGGTGATGACCACCGTCCTCAGGGCGATGCAGGTGTCCATGGCGCCGCTGAAGTCGATGTAGCCCACTGCGCCGGCGTAGGGGCCGCGTTTGCGGGGCTCCAGTTCGTCGATGATCTCCATGGCCCGGATCTTGGGAGCGCCCGAGACCGTCCCGGCCGGCAGGCAGGCACGCAACGCGTCGAAGGCCGTCGTGCCAGGGGCGAGCTGGCCGGTGACGTTGCTCGTGATGTGCATCACGTGGCTGTACCGCTCGATCGACATGACGTCGCTCAGCTCCACCGAGCCGATGCTCGATACGCGGCCGACGTCGTTGCGGCCGAGGTCGATGAGCATGACGTGCTCCGCCCGCTCCTTGGGATCGGCGAGCAGGCCCTCCGCGAGTGCCCGGTCCTCCTCGGAAGTCTTGCCACGTGGCCGCGTGCCCGCCAGCGGCCGCACCGTGACCCGACCGTCCACCACGCGGACCATGATTTCCGGCGAACTTCCCACCAGCGTGGCTGCGGGGGTCCGCAGGTAGAACATGAACGGGCTGGGGTTCACGACCCGCAGCGTCCGGTAGAGTTCGAGCGGCGGCAGATCGAAGGGGATTTCCAGCCGCCGGCTGAGCACCACCTGGAAAATGTCGCCGGCCCGGATGTATTCGATCGCCTTCTCGGTGGCGGCCAGAAACTCCTCCCGGGTCGACGTGGCCCGAGCCGTGCCATCCACGAGGCAGCGCGGTTCTCGCCGCGGGCCGATGTCCGCCGCCGGCGGCCAGGGACTCGACCGGAACAGTTGTTCGATCGTCGCGTCGATGCGGCGGCAGGCTGCTTCATGGCCGCGGGCTGCGGCCGCGGGCGAGTCGTCTTCGACGTGGGCAAGCACCACGATGTCGAGCGACTTGGTGACGTTGTCGAACACGAGCAGCCGGTCGTAGAAAGCGAAGCAGAGATCGGGCAGTTGGAGATCGTCAGCCGGCGGATGCGGCAGTCGTTCCGCATAGCGGATGGAATCGTAGGCGGCATAGCCGACCGCGCCGCTCGTGAACGGCGGCAGTTCCTCCAGCCGGGCCGGCTGGTACTCGGCCATCCGCCGTTCGAGTTCGGAAAGCGGATCGGCGGAGTCGAACTCCTCCACTTCGGCCGATCCGGCCCGCGAGATCCGCACCCGTCGTCCAATGGCTTCAAACCGCAGGAAGGGCTCGGCTCCCAGGAAGCTGTAGCGGCCGACCTTCTCCCCGCCGACGACGCTCTCGAACAGGCAGGCGAACTCGCCCGCGTCGATCCGGGCGAATGCCGACAGGGGCGTCAGTCCGTCGGCATAGAGCCGGCGGTAGACCGGCACGAGACGGTACGCCCGCGCCAAGGCGTCGAATCGTTGCCGGTCCGGAAGGTGCGACATGGGCGGATGGACACTGCGGGGATGGCTCAGTCTGCGGGGGCTGCTCCCGGCCGGGAGACATGACAGCGTACCGACCGGGATCGGCGGGCAACAAGCAGGAAGCGTGTTTGCGGCCTGCCGCGGGCTGGGATCGGCCTTCCGAGCGGCCGGCCGATCGGTTGAAGGCGACCTTCCGGCTGCGGGCCGCTATGATTCAGTCGATGCCAGTGTCGCGGCCTGGCAGCAGTGGGACAACGAGTCGGAAAGTGGCGGCCATGAAGTGTCAGCAGTGTGACAAGCAGGCGGTGTTCCACATTACGGAACTGGAGACCGGCGCGGTCCGTGAACTCCACCTCTGCGAGGATCATGCGCGGGTGTACCTCAATCAGGCAGAGGGTGGGGCCGCCGCCAGCGAGGCTGGCGAGGAGGCTGAGGCCCCCGGCGGCACGGCCGGCCCGCTGGGCGTCGGGCAGACGGCGGACGAACTAGCTGCGCTCGACCAGAAGGCCTGCGACATGTGCGGCATCACGTTCTTCGAATTTCGCAACCAGGGCCGGCTGGGCTGTCCGCACGACTACGTGCAGTTCGCCAAGGAACTCGAACCGCTGATCGCGAACATCCACGGGGCGACGGAACACACGGGCCGGAGGCCGGCACGGTCGCCGCAGGCCGCGGAGGGCACTGCCGAACTGACGAGTGTGATCGGCCTTCGCCGCGAGATGAAGGAGGCGATCCTTCGCGAGGACTACGAAAACGCGAAGGAAAACCGCGACGCCATCCGGGCGATCGAGGACCGCTGGATCCCCCCCGCCCGCCCGGAAGGACAGGAGTGACGGAAAGCCGCACGGCGTTCCTCGATACAGACCATGAAACTTGACATGCTTGCCCAATCGATCGGTGAATGGCTGCGGGGCACCGGTCCCGAATCGGACATCGTGATGAGCAGCCGCGTGCGGCTGGCCCGCAACCTGCCGCAGTATCCCTTCGTGAGCCGGGCCTCCGAGCAGGACCGCGCCGACATCGAGCGGTTTCTGAGGGAGCGGATCGCCATGGCCCCGGTGGGCCGGACCCTCGAATCGATCGACGTGGGGCGGCTCGAGGAGATCGACCGCCAGTTTCTCGTGGAGCGGCAGTTGATCAGCAGGGAGCATGCCGACGCCCAAGGGGCCCGGAGCGTGGCGATCGACCCGCTCGAGCAGGTCAGCCTCATGATCAACGAGGAAGACCATCTCCGCATCCAATGCATCCACAGCGGGCTCGACCTGCGCGGGGTCTGGGAGCAGATCAAGGTGGTCGACGAACAGATCGAGGAGTTCGTCCCATATGCGTTTCACCCCCGCTTCGGCTACCTCACCGCCTGCCCGACCAACGTGGGTACCGGGATCAGGGTGAGCGTGATGCTTCACCTGCCCGCCCTGGTGATCACGCGGCAGATCGACAAGGTGTTTCGCAGCCTGCACAAGATTTCGCTGGCGGTCCGAGGGCTGTACGGCGAGGGCTCGCAGGCGATGGGCGACTTCTACCAGATTTCCAATCAGACGACGCTGGGCAAGTCGGAGGAGCAGTTGGTGGAACAGGTGGGTGACGTGGTGCCGGTGCTCATCGACTACGAGCGGCGGGCCCGGGAGTTTCTCGTCCGCGAGACGGAGCAGAACGTGCACGATCAGGTGAGCCGCGCCTACGGCATCCTGCGGACCGCCCAGACGATCAGCGCCGAGGAGACGATGCAGCTGTTGTCGCGGGTGCGCATGGGCGTGCTCCTGGGGCTGATTGGGGACGTGAAAATCGCCGACATCAATTCGCTTCTCGTTCGCACCCAGCCCGCGCATCTCCAGAAGATCAGGGGCGTCGAACTCGACACGAAAGATCGCAACATCGAGCGGGCCCGCTACCTGCGGCAGCACTTCGAGGCGGGTGGGCAGAACGTGAACTGAATACGCGAAAAACAGGGCCATCCGGGCCCTCGGACGGGCGGCAGCCTGTCCTCATCCAGTTTCTCGGCGGGCCTCCGCCCGCTCGGATGCTGAGGAGCCGGTCGGAGGCACGCGCAGGAGCCGGTGCATTCTGCGACTCACGGACGATTGAAGATTCGTCCACGAGCATCCAGTAGCAGAATCCGCCGGCGACGAGCATGCCGCAGCCGGCGAACCAGTGCGGCCCGTTAGAACCGGCGTCAACAACTACGGGCTGTCGAACGCGTGACCCCGCGCAGCTTTGGAACCAACAGTCAGGCCGGGCCCGAGAGCATTCGGCGGAGCGGGGCCACGACCGGCGGCGGCACGAACTTCAGCAGCGCCTCGTCGTCTGCCAGGGGCGTGATCTGCTTGAGCAGCGACGACGAGATGTGCGAATACTGGGCGTCGGCCATGAGAAACACGGTCTCCACCCCGGGATCGAGTTTTCTGTTGGCCAGCGTCATGGTGAACTCCGCATCGATGTCGGTCAGGGACCGCACGCCTCGGAGGAGCACGTGGGCGCCTTGTTCGCGCACGAAGGCCACCGACAGTCCGCTGAACAGTTCCACGCGGACGTTCGGCAGGTTGGCGACCGACTCCCGGACCAGTTGCACACGTTCGGCCAACGAGAAGATGGGCTGTTTTTCCGGGTTGATGCCGACGCCGACGACGATGGCGTCGAAGATGCGGCTGGCCCGCTCGATGACATCGAGGTGGCCGAGGGTGATCGGATCGAATGACCCGGTGTAGACGGCAGTGCGTTGCGGGGTGGTGTGCTGGGCCACGGGGTAAGGACTCCGGTGGTCGTCGGGGGAAAAGGGGGGGCGAAATCGCGGGCGTTCATCCCGTCAGACCGGCCGACAGGGCCGTGCGGACGCCGCGGACCGCAGCCCGGTGGCATCCCGCGGGATAGTCGATATCGTAAGGGAAATGATGCCGATGCGAATGCCAGTGTGCTGGAGGTAGGGATCCCGTGTCCAAAGCGATGCCGTTTGTCGGGATGATCGTGTCGGGGCTCGTGGCGATCCTGTTCCTCGCCGATTTGGCCGCTGGTTTTCCATTTCAGCGGGTCGCGATCCTGGCCGACATCGGCTTCATCATCAGCAGCGTGATCCTGGCCTACATGAGCTGGTCGATCATGGAGAAACCGCGGCGCTGACGGCCGCGTTGACGGGCAGCCGGTGCCCGTGCCGGGCTAGGCGGCCTTCAGGATCGAACCGCCCACCGGGAGTCGACCGGCGCCAGCGATCAGGCCCGGCAGGTCGGAGAGCGTGGCAAACGCGGGCTGAGCCGGCCCCCGCCGACGCTCCGCCCAGGCCTGCCACTGTGCGACGCGTCCGCGGATGGCCGTCGCATCGGGGCTGGGTCCCTGCCCAGCCGTGTCGAGCACGGCGAGCGAACCGGGCAACGGCCCCGATCCTGCTCCCCAGGGCAGCAGCCGACCGACGATGCCCGGAGGCGTCGCCCGGGCCAGCGTCACCTCCCAGAGCCCCCAGAGCGTGCTCCGGCAGGGCCAGCCGGAAGGGGCGGGCCGACGGGAGCCGCGGGGCGCGTCGTCGAATCGGTCCCGGCAGACGACCCGGATGCCGCCATCGACCAGCACCCGCCTGTGATCGGCGGGGAGCGGACCGCGGAGCACGGCTGCATCGAGTCCGGGGGCGGCGGCGGCGGCCCGAGCGAGCAGAAGGCGGAGTTCCTGCCGCGAAGGCGTTCCCGGAATCTCCACGGCGACGCCCGCCGGCGCTGCCGCGGAATCGCGGTGCCGGACCACGATCGGAAGCTGGTCGAGCGACACGACCCAGGTCACCGGCACGGTCGTCAGACGGCCGAAGTCGCGGCCTCCCTCGATTGTGTCGGTCGGCATCCCTTTCGGAAGCGGAGAGCAGATGACCAGTGTCGTCGGCAGACCAGATCGGCCCATCACGAATTCCCCTCGTGTCCGTTTTGGCGCTGGGCCATCCATGGCCTTCCTGCCTGCAGTGGTATCGACGGGGCTTTCCATCGTTCTGGAATTTCCCCGGTGCAACCAGCCGGTGCGATCAGGCAGGCGGTGAGGATTGGGCGGTTTCCCATGCCGCCATGGCCGCGACGAGGCTCTCGCCGACGGCTTCCGCCGCCTCCACGGTGGGGGAGATGCCGTGACGGCGAAGCGCTGCCGACGTGATCGGGCTCAGGCTGGCCACTCGCCAGTGCCGGATTCGCGTGCCGAACAACTGGGAGGCCGCTTCGGCGATCAGAGAACTGGTGACGGTGATCCAGTCGACCGGCGAGTGGTCGATCGCCGCAGCCGTGGCCGCGTCGAGGGCCGTGATGGGCTCGCTCGAGTAGGCAGCCACCTCCCGGACGACGTGTCCCCGGGATTCCAGTTCCCGTCGCATGAGGTCGCGGCCGCGGTTGGCTCGCACCAGGAGGAATCGGGCGGGGCGGGGCGAATCACCGAGGGCGGTGATGATGCCCTCGGATCGGAACAGTTCCGGCGTCAGGTCGCAGGTGAAGCCGGCCCGCTCCAGTTCCTGCCGCGTGGCCGGACCGATGGCCGCCAGCCGGGCGGTGCCGAGCGCCCGGCCATCGATGCCGGCTGTCCGCAGCCGGCTGACGAAACTCCGTACGCCGTTGCCGCTGGCGAACACGATCCAGTCGAAGGAGTCGGCCTGGCGAATCGCCTCGTCCAGCGGTTCCCACGACTCGGGGGGGGCGATGCGGATCGTGGGCACATGCAGGCAACTGCCGCCGGCCGCCCGGACCAACGCCTCAAGATCGTCGCCCTGGGCCGCGGGCCGCGTGTTCAGGATTCGCCGGCCGGCGAGCGGACCGCGGGTGGCGATCGCGGCCGGCCCGTCGACCGGCTGCGCCACCTCGCCCACGATCACCACGGCCGGCGCCGGCCAGTCGTGCTGCTTGAAGTCGGCGGCACAGCGGGTCAGCGTGCTGACGGCGATGCGTTGATCGGGCCAGGAACAGTGGCTGACGATGGTGACGGGCGTGTCGGCCGGCTTGCCCGCCGACAGAAGCCCTTTCGACCACCGCTCGACCTGCTCCACACCCATGTAAATCGCCAGTGTCCCCGGCAGCTTGGCGATGGCTTCAAAGTCGATGCCCTCCCGTTTGTCGGAGGCCTCGTGGCCCGTCAGGATCGTGAGGCTCGAGGCCGCCGAGCGGCTGGTCAGTGGAATTCCCGCTGCTGCTGCGGCGGCGGCGGCGGCGGTGACGCCCGGCACGATCTCGATGGGGATGCCGGCCTCGCGCACCGGGCCCATCTCCTCGGTGAGCCGGCCGAACACCGCCGGATCGCCCCCCTTCAGTCGCACGACCGTGCGGCCCTCCAGGGCGAGCCGCAGGAGCAGCCGCCCGGTGGCTTCGCCCGGGTCGCCGTCCCCTTCCCGACCATCCCGCGGCACGGCCAGTCGCTCCACGGTGGGGGCGATAAGATCGAGCACCTCCGTCGGTACGAGCGTGTCGTACACGACCACAGCGGCACGACGAAGGCACTCGACGGCACGGACGGTGAGCAGCGCAGGATCGCCGGGGCCGGCACCGACGAACAGCACGCTGCCATCACGACCGGTGGGGGTGGGCAGAGCAGACGGACTGGGACTGGACATCGGGGAAGTGGAGGTGTGGGGGGCGGCGGACGATTGCCGGGGAGGGCTGATCCACGGCGGGACGGCAGGGCAGACCTTTGAGCCTCCAGCCTCGGGGGGCTACACTCTGGCACCTGACTGAGGCACGGCTGCTTGATTCCTTTCGCACAGGGCAGCATACCGTGCTCGCGGGATTGCCGGACCTCTGCCCGCCGGATCTCGCCGGGGGCCCCTTTGCGATTCACAATTCCATGCCGAATGAGTCTCCTGTGGCCGGTTCGGGGGCATCCGTCCCGCAGCCGTCGTCGACGCTCTCGCCGGCGGAGCGATCGCGGCTGACGCAGTGCTTTCAGCATGGCACGCAGAGCGTCGCGAAAAACGTCGATTATGCGATCGAGATGTTTGCGACCTGCGTGACGGGTGATCCTGCCAACGCGATCTACCTGCAACATCTGCTGGGGGCGCTGCGGCAAAAGCACGGCGGCAAGAAGGTCGGGGGCCTGACGTCCTTCTGGTCGGCGGGGAGCCGCGGGGGGCTCAGAAAGCTGGCCGCGGCCGGCAAATGGCGCGAGGTGATCACGCAGGGGCTGGAGATCGTCAGGAGCAATCCCGGCGATCATGGCAGCCTGCTGGCGATGGCCGAAGCCGCCGGCAGGCTGGGTTTCGCCGATGCCCAGAAGGTCTATCTCAAGGCCGCGCTCGACGCGGCTCCCGCGGACATGGAGGTGAATCGCAGGTGCGCGGAGTTTCTGGCCAGTTACGGCGAATACGACCAGGCCGTGGCCTGCTGGAGGCGGATTGAAAGCGTGAAGGGCATGGCGGACGAGGCCCAGCGGCAGATCGCGAAGTTGCAGGTCGACAAGACGATCGCCGCCGGTGAAGGCCTGACCGGCAGAAAACCGGCGCCTGGTGGCGGCAAGAAGGCGGAACCTGCGGCCGAAGCCGCGGCGGCCAAGGATCGTCGGACCGAGTTGGAGCAGGCGATCGCCGCCAATCCCGCCGCGGTCGAGTCCTATCTCGAACTGGCCGACATCCTCGAGCGCGACGCCACTGTCGAAGAGGCCCACCAGCAGCTTGCCAAGGCTTTGGCGGTGTCGGGCAACGAACTGAAGGTGCGCGAGCACGTGGAGGATCGCCAGCTTCGCTGGGTGAGAAACAGGCTGCATCTGGCGGAGAAACGGCTGGCCGAAGAAGACAACTCGGACAATCGCGCGGCCGTCGAGCGGCTGCGGGCCGCGGTCCTCAAGCAGGAAATTGAAATCTACTCCGCCCGCGCTGCACGGTATCCGGAGAACCTCAGCTGGAAATACGAACTGGCCGTGCGGCTGAAGGCGGCGGGCAACCATGCCGAGGCCATCCGGCATTTCCAAGACGTGCTTCAGGACGTCCGCCGCAAGGGGGCCGTGGCCCTCGAACTGGGCGAGTGCTTTCAGAAGATTCGTCAATATCCGCTGGCGATGCGGAGCTACCAGACCGCGGTCGAGTCGCTGACCGACCGGGAATCGGAACTTCGCAAACGGGCGCTCTACCGGGCGGGAGTGCTGGCGGCGGGCCTGGATGACCCTGACTCAGCCCGAAAATACCTGTCCACGCTGGCCGAACTCGACTTTGGCTACCGTGATGTGGCCCAACGTCTGGACAAGCTGACCCCGGCAAAGGATAAAGGTGCCGGATCGTGACCGGTTGTCGTCCACCAGGATGGCCGTCACTGAATCGTTCCTGTCACCGTATTTTCAAGGGTAGTAACCGGCATGCCACACTCGGCCAGCGCCAAAAAGCGACACAAGCAAAACCTCCGCAACCGCGAACGCAACCGCGCGGCCAAGTCGGAACTGAAGAGCCAGGTTCGGAAGGTGCTCGCGGCGATCGAATCCGGCGACGCCGGCCAGGCCCGGGAGGCGTTGCGGACCTTGGCGAGCACGGCCGACAAGGCTGCCGCGTCGCACAAGATCCATCGCAACAAGGCGGCGCGGATCAAGTCGCGGCTGTCGGCGCGGATCGTGGCGGCATCGAAGGGTGGCGCTGCGGCCAGTGCTGCCAAGGGCAGTTCGGCTCGGGCCGGTGGCAAGAGCAAGAAGGCGGCTGCCAAGCCGAAGGCTTGAACCGCTCCTGATCACCACTCGACGATCACCACTCGATGCGGGCCGCGTCGAAGACCGGCCCCTCGATGCAGGTCCGTCGATAGTCCCAGCCGCCCGAGGCATCGCGGACGCGGGCTACGCACGTGAAGCAGATGCCGATCCCGCAGGCCATGGGCGCCTCGAGCGATACATCGCACGAGATTCCCCGCGCCGCCGTCCAGCGGGCCACGGCGGCCATCATGGGATCGGGGCCGCAGCAGGCGACGTGCACGTTCCGCCTGCCGGGCGGGCAGGCGGCCGAAGACGCCGTGCCGCCGCTCTGGCCGAAGAGCGAGTCGAGCAAGTCGACCACCGTGCCGCGGAGGCCGGCCGAGCCGTCGAGCGTGGCCTGATGCACGTCGATGCCGGCGGCGCGGAAGTCTTCGATGCCGCCGAAGAGTCCGTCATGCCTGGCTCCCCAGCAGCACGTGACCCGGCCCGCCCGTGGCGGTGGCACCCGTGACGCCGGTCCATAGGTAATCTGCCCGAGCCGTTCGCGGCCGAGCCCCAGCAGGGCGGTCTGCCCGATGCCGCCGGCGACGAGCACCAGGTGATCGACGGCCGGGATCTGGAAGCCGTTGCCCAAGGGGCCCCAGATGGCCATTTCGTGGCCTGCCGGCACCTCCCGGAGAGCGGTCGTGAACCGGCCGTGCACCGCATAGATGAAGTCGGCGTAGCGGCGGTCTCCCCCGGCGGCCTGTCTGCCGGCTTCGTCGGCGGAGGTGTCGTAGACGGCCAGCGGGCGAGCCAGCAGTGGGTCGCTGCGGCCGGGAATGCGGAGCATGGCGAACTGCCCGGGAATCGCCGCCGCGGCGATGGCGGGGCAGTCGAGCCGCAGTCGCCAGGTGTTGTCAGCGATCTTGGTGTTGGACACGATCCGTGCCGTGACGCAGGCGGCCGCGTCGGCATAGCAGGGCTGTGTGGAGGCTGGCTCGGCGAGTGGGCTGGCGCTGGATGTGCTCATCGAATCCTTTCGCACGCGTGGTTCTGTCGGGGGGCGGCGACGGGATCAACCGCCGCGGGGTTTCCGCCAGGCAGACGCCTTGCCGGGGCGTCGTCGAGGCCGCCGAGGTCCTCCGACCGCGGGCCGTCGCGGCTCGCGGTCACCGGCAGGAGGTCGATTGCCGTCGTGTGAGCGGTTGCCTTGCGCCGTGCGCGGGCCACGGGCCGCCCCCTGCCCCGCGCGTGGAGTCTGCGGCCGGCCTGCCGGCCCGCGGGCCGGACGGCCTTCTCGGCCCGGACGCCCCTCCCGTGGCGGTTCGTCGAGCCGGCCGGCCTCGATCGGGCCGACGGCGGCGATGGCGTCGTGCCTCAGGGCCTCGATCTCGGTCCAGGTGAGCTGGCGCCACTGGCTGGGAAGCAGGTTGCCCAGCGAGAGCTTGCCGACGCCCACCCGCTTGAGTTGGTGGACCTTGTGTCCGAGCCTGGCCAGCATGCGACGGATTTCCCGGTTCTTGCCCTCGTCGAGGATCATTTCGAGGACGGCGCTCTGTTTGTGTTGCGAACGAATGTCGACCCGCTTCGCATGCACCTTGCCCTCGGCGAGCGTGATGCCGCGGCGGATCTTGTCGAGCAGTTCCTGGGACGGCACCCCCGCCACCTGCACGAGGTATTTCTTTTCCACGCCGTAGCGGGGATGAGAGAGCAGGTTCGCGAGCCCGCCGTCGTTGGTGACGAGGATCAGCCCCTCGCTCATGCGGTCGAGCCTTCCGATCGCGAACAGCCGCTGTTCGCCGGGAACGAGATCGACGACGCGGGGCCGGCCGGCGGGATCGTAGTTGGTGGTTACCACGCCGACAGGCTTGTTGAGCATGTAGACGACCCGCTTTGGATTGGGCAGTTTCTCCCCGTCCACTCGCACCTCGGACGCGAGCGGATCGATCCGCGTGCCGAGTTGCGTGACCACCTTCCGGTCGACCTCGACACGGCCGGCCGTGATCAGTTCCTCGCAGGTTCGTCGGCTGCCAAGGCCCGCGGCTGCGAGCACCTTTTGGAGCCGTTCCAAGCCGTCGTCGATCGCCTCGAGCCGTCGCCTGGCGGCGTTGCGGGCATCGTCCTCATCGGGGAGTTGTTGCCGTTGGGGCGGCCGACGCGACGTGATCCGCGAGGGCTCCACGCGGGGAGGCCGGGCGGGGCGAGGGGGCCGAGCGGGGCGGGCGGTCCTGGGAGAGCGAGTGGGACGCGAGGGGCGGTCTGCGGGCACGGTGGGGATGTCCAGCGGAGGAGGCGGAGGCTCAGGCGGCGTGCAACGGTCGTCCGCCGCGGCCCCGATCATACACACGCCGCTGCTCTCCGGCGCGCGGCCCGTAGGTCACGGGAGCACGACTCCCCAAGGGCTGCGTGCGGCCTGTTACTGGACGGGGGCCCACCAGCGAGACCGGCGGACTTCCGGCACCGGTGTCGCGAAGTCGCGGGGGCGGGCACCATCCATCAGCGGCAGGCGGAGGCTCGAGGGCGCGATGTCGTCCTGCAGATAGGGATCAAACCGCACGGCCCGCCGCCGCTGGAGTCGCTCGGGGCCCGGGTCGAGCCAGTCGGGCTTGCCGAGCGAGGCGCAGCCGGAGCAGGTCGCCATGGCGAGGGCCAGGACTGCCAACAACAGGAAACGGCGCGCGTGCATGGGACCCACCGGGGCGAGGGGCTGTCGGAGGCGGGAGTGTAGGGACCGCCCCAGGGCATCCCAAGGTCGGTTTTCCCAGGGGTTTTGGCCGCCAGGCCGCGGCTGCGACGGGTTCTTTCGACTACGGCAGTTGGACGTGCAACAGCGTCGTCGTCGCCGAGGTGGCGACGACCTCTCGGCCGATCGAGGCCGGCAGCAGCACGCACGTCCCCTTCGTGAGCCGCGGCAGTTGCCAGTGGGGATCGAGGCGGAGTTCGCCTGAGAGCACGGCGAGGAAGTGACAGGCGTCGTCGCCGCCCACCGCCCATTCGCCAGCGGGCCGCACGTCGTCGAAAAGAAAGTAGTCGCAGGTCACGAGCCGACGCGCGGCGGCCTCGCCGGGAATCGGGCCCGGTGCTGCGGTGGCCTGCGGCGAGACCGGCTCCACCGGCCCGAATCGGGTCACGGCCTCGAGTCCGGCTTCGATGTGCAACGGCCGCGACCGCCCGTCAACGCCGACGCGGTTCCAGTCATACAGCCGGTAGGTCACGTCGCTCGACTCCTGGATCTCGGCGACGACCAGCCCTGCGCCGATGGCGTGCACGGTGCCGGCGGGGATGAAGATGCAGTCACCCGGGCGGGGCTCGAAGGAATGCATCACGTCCTCGCAGCGGCCCGCCCGCAAGGCTGCGGCGAGCATTTCGCGGTCGACGCCAGAGCGGAGTCCCGCATAGATGCGGCTGCCGACGGCGGCATCGATCACGTACCACGCCTCCGTCTTGCCGAGATCGGGCGGCGAAAGCCGCGCGGCCCGCGCGTCGTCGGGATGGACCTGCACCGACAGGTCGCGGCAGGCGTCGAGGAACTTGAAGAGGAGCGGGAAAGCCGCCCTGGGCGCGTGCCGGCCGAGCAGTTCGCGGCCCCGCTCGCGGACCAGTTCGCCAAGCGACAGTCCCGCGAGCGGTCCGGCTGCCACGATGCTCTGGTCGGTGCCGCGATCGACGAGTTCCCATGATTCGGCGAAGTCGCCCCCGGGAGGCAGGGTGCGGCCGAGGCTCGTCTCGAAGCGGC
>JBILWX010000227.1:0-3971 GCA_044369655.1 Pirellulales bacterium | reverse complement strand
GGCCGCCCCAGACGTATTGCCGGTAGAGGGGAGTGAGCAGGAGTGGGTGCATGGCGGGTGGGGCCTGTCAACGACGGGTGTAGCCCTCGATGATGCGGCCGATCCAGAAGCAGCACAGCGCGGCGACGAGCATCACGAGCATCTGCCCCAGCGAGATCGCGTGGTTCAGTTCGAGCAGGATGGCGACCGCTGGAATCGTGAGGCCCAGAAACTGGCCGAGGCGACCAATCGCTGCCATCGAATCGTGCTCCGGCTGAGTCGTGCGGAAAAAGTGGATCAGGACCAGTTCCTGCCGCCCGATCGTAGGGCGTGGCGGCGATTTCCGCCACGCGTCCCCTTCCCTGCAGGTTTTGCCCGTGATCCAGGGGCGGAGGCTTGTCGGCGGCGATTTCCCGGCAATACTTCCGCATTCCCCTTTTCCATCCTTTTCCATCCCGGCAGGAGATACCAGTATGGGTCGGCACGGCGCGGTGACGTTCAAGGGCAATCCGCTCACGCTGGTGGGCGACGAGGTGAAGGTGGGCTCGCCCGCGCCTGATTTCGACGTGGTCGCCTACGAGGCCGGCGGCATGCAGCACATCCGCAAGGCCGACCTGCTCGGCAAGCCCGCTTTCATCAGCGTGGTGCCGTCGCTCGACACGCCGGTCTGCCAGGTGCAGACGAAGACGTTCAACAAGCGGCTCGCCGCCCTCGGCGACAAGGTGACGGCGTTGACCGTCAGCCTCGACCTGCCCTTCGCCATGAACCGTTTCTGCGGTGCCGAAGACATCAAGTCGATGCGGAGCGGCAGCGACTACATGGACCGTGGCTTCGGCACGCACTGGGGCGTGCTCATCGACGAGCTGAAGATCCTCGCCCGGGCCGTGTTCGTGCTCGATGCCAAGGGCGTCGTGCAATACGCGCAGGTGGTGACGGAAGTGGCCAGCGAGCCCGACTACGACGCCGCCCTCGCGGCGCTCCAGAAGCTCGTCTGATCATCGGGCCAGCGGCCGACACACCGGTTGGCAAGAAGGCGGGGCATCAGGCCTTGAGCAAGTCCTCGATCGACTTGCGGGCCGCGACGAGCGCCTCGGGCAGCTTGTCGGCGAGTTTGCCGCCGGCTTGGGCGAGGTCGGCCCGACCGCCCCCCTTCCCGCCCACGATCGTGGCCGCGTCTTTGATCCAATTGCCCGCCGACAGGCCGCGTTCTTCGAGTTCGCGGCTGATGCCGGCGACGAGCGTCACCTTGTCGGCCTCGCTCGAACCCAGCAGCACGGCGATCGGGCTCGCTTTCCGGCGGAGCTGATCGATGCACTGCCGCATGGCAGCGGCATCGCCGCCACGGGCGTCCGCCACGACGATCCGCGTGCCCGCCACCTCGGTCGCACCGGCCAGCAGCTCATCGACGGAAACCGCGGTACCGCCGCCGGCGGCCGGCTTGCTTTTCTTCAGTTCCTTGAGTTCCTTCGCGATGGCGGCCAGCCGGTGCGGCAGCTCCGCGACCGGCACCTTGAGCCCGCCGGCGGCTTCCGCCAGCACCCCCTCCGCATGACGGAAACGGTCGACGGCCCGGAGGCCGGTGACCGCGGTGATCCGCCGCGTGCCCGCCGACACGCTCTCCTCCGCGGTGATCCGCACCATGCCGATCTGGCCGGTGCTCGAAACGTGCGTGCCGCCGCAGAGTTCGCGACTCACGCCGTCCATCGTCACCATCCGCACGACGTCGGGATACTTCTCGCCGAAGAGCATCATCGCGCCGGCGTGGCGGGCCTCCGCCAGGGGCAGGAGTTGCGCCGCAACCGGCACGGCGGCGAGCGTGTTTTCGTTGACCATCGTCTCGATCTGCTCGAGCGTCTCGCGGCCGACGCTGCTCGTGTGGGAGAAGTCGAACCGCAGCAGGTCGGCGTCGACCTTCGAGCCCTGCTGCACGGCGTGCGTGCCGAGATAGTGCTGCAGCGCCGCATGGAGCAGGTGGGTGGCGGAATGGGCGCGGCGAATCGCCGCACGACGGCCGGCATCGACTTTCGCCCGCACCGTCTGCCCGAGGTCGAGCGAGCCCTGGCGCAGGTGGCCGGTGTGGAGCATGAAGCCGCCCTCACGCTGGGTGTCGCTCACGGCGAAGCTGCCGCCCTGCCATGCGAGCGTGCCCGTGTCGCCCACCTGGCCGCCCGATTCACCGTAGAAGCTCGTGCGATCGAGCACGACCGTGATCGGCGACGCATGGCCGACCTCGCGGAGCGAGTCGCACAACTGTCCCTGCGCGATGATGCCGATCACCTTGCCGTCGGTTTCGAGCGTGTCGTACCCGACGAACTCGGAGCCGTGCATGGTCTTCTTGAGGGCGTCGAGCGGGCCGGAGGTGAACACCTCCACGCGGGCTCCCGCCCCCGACCGCTGGCCGTGGGCGTCCATCGCCTCCCGGAATCCGTTCCAGTCGAAGCCGCAGTTCCGCTCCGAAGCGAGCGTTTCGAGCAGTTCCGGCGGGAAGCCGTAGGTGGTGTAGAGTTCGGCCGCCTCGTTGCCGCCGACCAGTCCGGTGCCGGAGCGGTCGATCGCCGCGAAGAGCTTTTCGATGCGGTCAAGCCCGCCGTCGATCGTCGCGAGAAACGATTCCTCCTCGCGCTTGATGACGCCGGCCACGCGGTCGACCGTGTCGGCGAGTTCCGGATAGGGCTTCCGCATCATCTCCGCCACGGTGGTGGGCAACTGATGGAGGAACGGCTCCTGCATGCCCATCTGCCGGCCGTCGAGCACGGCCCGGCGAAGCAGTCGCTTGACGACGTATTTCTCCTCGTTGTTGCCCGGCATCACGTTTTCGTGGATCGCGAACGTGCAGGCGCGGACGTGATCCGCGATCCGCCGCATCCGCCGGCCGTCGTCGCTCGCCGCCACGTAGGGGCGGTGGCAGACCTCCGCCACCGCCTCGACGATCGGCTTGAGGATGTCGATGTGGAAGTTGCTGTCGACGCCCTGCAGCATCGCCGCCGTTCGCTCCAGGCCCATCCCCGTGTCGATGTTGCGGCTGGGGAGCGGATGCAGATTGTCCGGTGGCGGTCCGACGCGGTTGAACTGGGTGAAGACGAGGTTCCAGATCTCCACGTCGCTGCCGTCGGGCATCCGGTAGAAGATCTCGCTGCAAGGGCCGCAGACGCCGTCGGGCCCCTGCGTGGGGGAACTGGCGGGCCAGAAGTTGTCATCCTCGCCCATCCGCGTGATCCGCGCGGCGGGCACGCCCACCTCGTCCGCCCAGATCGCATATGCCTCGTTGTCGTCGTGGTAGACGGTGATGGAGAGCTTTTCGGGGGCGATGTTGAGCCAGTTGCGGGCGGTGAGGAATTCCCATGCCCAGAGGATGGCCTCGCGCTTGAAATAATCGCCGAAGCTGAAGTTGCCCAGCATCTCGAAAAACGTGTGGTGCCGCGGCGTCCGTCCGACGTTGTCGATGTCGCCGGTCCGGAGGCACTTCTGGCAGGTGGTGGCCCGGGTGAATTCCAGCTTGCACTTGCCGAGAAAATGGTCCTTGAACTGGTTCATGCCCGCGGGTGTGAAGAGCACCGACGGATCCCACCGCGGCACGAGCACGTCGCTGGGGCGGCGAACACAGCCCTTCGATTCGAAGAATGCCAGATACGCTTCGCGGAGATCATCGGCCTTCATGTCGTCGTCAACTCCCGGGGGAAACGCTCGCTCGCAGTCTTGCGTGGGTCTGTCTGTGCAGGCCCGGTCAGGGCGGACACTATACACGCCCGCCCACGCGGCAGGCGATGCGGCTTTCGCGCGCGCCCGTCGAGCAGCCCAAACCGCCGGGGGCGGTGAAAGCCTCCGACTCGAGGCGAGGATACGCCGACTCGCTTCGGCTTCCCCCGACCCCCGGCTCCCTCGTTCACGAGGCGGCTCGGCATCTCGCCGGCTACCGTCGGAAACCGCCGGGCAAACTGTCGCATCGCTCAAAACACGCAGCATTCAAAAAAACCGCCCACGAGCACTGCTTG
>JBILWX010000119.1:0-10141 GCA_044369655.1 Pirellulales bacterium | reverse complement strand
CAGTGGCTCGTGGGCGGTGAGGGGGCTGAATTGTCGGGGGCGACCGGGGCCGTTCAGGGCCTCCGACCGTCAGTCATCGCTACTGCCACCCGAGGCCTCGCTGGCCACGGCGATCACCGCCTCCTTGCTGGCCAGGATCTTCTCGCGGAGTTCCTGGGCAACCTTCGGGTTTTCCTTCAGGAAGAGCCGGGCCTTTTCCCTGCCCTGCCCCAGGTGCACCTCGCCGTATCGCAGCCAGGTGCCCGTCTTGTCGACGAGTTTGGCCAGAATCGCGAGGTCGAGGATGTCGCCCTCCACGCTGATGCCGTCGGCATGCATCATGTCGAACTCGGCCACACGGAAGGGCGGTGCAACCTTGTTCTTCACCACCTTCACCTTCACACGCTGGCCCACCACGTCCTCGCCATCCTTGAGTTGGCCGATGCGGCGGACGTCGATACGGCACGAGGAATAGAACTTGAGCGCCCGGCCGCCGGGGGTCGTTTCCGGGCTGCCGAACATCACCCCGATCTTTTCGCGGATCTGGTTGATGAAAATCACGGTCGTCTTGCTCTTGGCGATCGCGCCCGTGAGCTTTCGCATGGCTTGGCTCATGAGCCGGGCCTGGAGGCCGACGAACGAATCGCCGATCTCACCATCGAGTTCCTTCTGCGGCACGAGTGCCGCGACCGAGTCGACGACGATGATGTCGACCGCGTTCGACTTGATCAGCAGTTCGGCGATCTGCATCGCCTCTTCGCCGCTCGTGGGCTGGCTCACCAGCAGGCTCTCCAGCGAGATGCCGAGTTTCTTCGCCCAACTGGGGTCGAGCGCGTGCTCGGCGTCGATGAAGGCCGCAATGCCACCGGCCCGCTGGGCCGCGGCCACGGCATGGAGGGCGAGCGTCGTCTTGCCGCTCGACTCCGGTCCAAAGACCTCGATGATTCGCCCGCGGGGGAACCCCTTGCCTCCGAGGGCCAGGTCGACCGACAGGCTGCCGCTCGAGATGCCCTCGATCGGGGCCTGAGCGTCGCTCCCCAGAGGCATGATCGAGCCCGTACCGAACTCCTTCTCGATCTGGGCGAGGGTGTTTCTCAGCAACGGGTTGTTGTCGAGGAACGACGCGACCGTCTTCCCGGGACGGCCTTTCGCGTCGCTTTTGGTGTCGCTTGCTTTTGCCGCGGGCTTCGCCGCTTCGGCTTTGTCGATTTTGTGTGATGCCTTTGCCATCCGGCCATTCTCTCCTACTGCCAAGACCATGACGATTGCCTCCCGCGTTTCCCGGCACGTCGTCGGGGTGGTTGCATCGCCACCATAAATCGAGCGAGTTGCCGGCAAACCGAACACTGAACGCGGGTATAGTATCGGTTTGGGTCGCGGCTGGCAAGAGGTTTTTTGAACGCCCGTTCAGCGTGCTTTGCCGCCGGGGACGGCAGAAGTCTCGTCGCGGAGGCAAGGATATGCCTCATGCTCCTCGAGCTTCCGCCGATCCCCGGCTCGCGTATTCGCGCAAAGACGGCTAAAAAGTCAGCATTCGGCGGTAGTCGGCCAGCCGGCGGTCGAGGTCGTGGCGGCTGAGCGTGGCCAACCGGTCGAGGCTGAAATCCTCGACCGTGAAGCTGGCCGTCACCACGCCGTACGCCAGAGCCTCCTTGAGGGCCTGGGCGTCGAACCGGCCGAGGGCGGCCAGATGGCCCATCATGCCGCCGGCGAAGCTGTCGCCGGCCCCCGTGGGGTCGACCACGGTGGCGGTCGGAAACGCGGGCATGACATACATCTCGTGCTCGCTGAAGAACATCGCGCCATGTTCCCCCTTTTTGATCACCACGAACTTCGGTCCCATGGCCAGCACGGCCTGCCCGGCCCTGACGAGGTTTTCATCCTCCGCCAGTAGCTTGGCCTCCGAGTCGTTGAGCACCAGCCCATCGATGCGTTTCATCAGCTGGCCAAGCTCGTCGCGCTGGATGTTGATCCAGAGGTCCATCGTGTCGGCAACGGTCAGTTCCGCGCCCGTGGCCTGGTCGAGCACGCTCAACTGCACCACCGGCGAGGCGTTGCCGAGAAACAGGAAGCGGCAATCGCGGTGGGTGCCGTTGAGCTTGGGCTGGAACTCACCCAGCACGTTCAAGTGCACTTCCAGTGTCTCGCGGTCGTTCATGTTGGGGAGATAGCGGCCCCGCCAGCGGAAGGTGCGGCCGCCGGGAATCGTCTGAAGGCCTGACGTGTCGATGCCGCGGGTCTCGAGGAGATCGGTGTGCTGCCGAGGCCAGTCGTCTCCCACGGCCCCGATCATCCGCACCGGCGAGAAGAAGCTCGCGGCGTAGGAGAAGAAAACGGCCGAACCTCCGAGCACGTCGTCGCGTTTGGCGGTGGGGGTTTCGATGCAATCGAGGGCGATGCTTCCGACGACGAGCAGCGGCATGATGCGGGAGACTCCATGAAAGGCGGTCGATGACAGGCCAGGAATGTAGCCGGCGCGAGCCGTGGCGGCAAAAGCGTCGGCCGATTCACCACCGCCAGCCGAAGCCGGCGTCGGAGAAGAACGGGGCGGCAGCCTCGGTGACCCCCCACCCGACCCGCAGGCCGATCTCGAGGTTCTTCGTGAGCATGTAGTGGGTGCCGGGGCTGAAGAACGCCCGGTTCACGTCGATCACGTTGCGCTTGGTGAAGGTATCGAAGTATTCCGCGTGCACCTCCCAACGGTCCGTGACGGGCACCCGGAGGACGACCGATGGACTCCAGCGGTCGAACCAGTTGAACGCACCCTCGGAGTACGCATAGCGGATGGCGGCGTCGAGCTTCCAGCCGGCGGGCAGTTCGTACCCTGCGACGTAGGTCGCCACGGGCACGGTGCCGAACACTTCGCCGGAGGTGGGGGTCGAGGCCTCCATGATGAAGCAGCTTTCGGGCACGAGGCCGTCCTGTTCCGACACGTCCGCCTTGAAGCCGTAGAGGATGCTCGACTCGTAAAGGGACCGGCGTTTCAGCGGCCCCTCGCCCACCTCCACGCTGGTCACGATGTTGCCCTGGGAGCCGACGCCGTAGTTGACGCCGAATCGCCATTCGAACCAGTCGTTGCCGCCGATGCGGATCAGCAGTTCCGGGTAGTTGTTGGTGGGCAGCCCGACGGAGTTGTCGATGAAGACATACGAGCCCTCGGTGAGGACCGTACCCGGGTCGACCGTCCTGGTGGCCGGCGTGAACGCGTCGCGGTCGGTGCCCAGGTCGCCGTCATGCCCGCCAGCTTCGCGGCCCGCAACCTGCTGGGCCGCGAACGCGACGCAGACGCACACAATGACGACGACGAGCTGCAGGGACGCCGCCCGGTGGTGGGCGTGATGGTGATGGCGGCGCACGGCGACCCCCTGCAGAGCCAGATTCTTTCTCCGATTTCGTCCTGAAGGTGGCTTCTCGCCGAACTTTTTCTGTCGATCGCCAAGGTTTTCGCAGTCTCCCCCATTTTCACTCGCCGACTGCGGAGCGACTCTTCGGCTCGCTCGTCACGGCGATTCAAAAACGATCACGAAGGGCGGGTCGTATTTGTTGCACCGCAGACGGAATTCCTCCCCCTGTCGCACCTGCTTCATGAACACGTCCTGCTCGCGACCGTCGCCTTTCACGAGCACGCCGCCGAGGTCTGCCGGATCGATCAGCTGCCAGCCATGCTCCTGGAACTGCTCTTTCGTCCAGCGTTTTTCCTTCCAATCGCCGCCTGCGTTGCCTTGGTAGGAGAAGTTACAGGCCAGCAGCAGCGTGCCCGCACGGGCGACCTTGAAGTCGGCGACTCCGCCGTCGCGGCCGGTCCTGCCCGAATAGATGACGGCGCCACGCTGGAATACGGCGCTGGGAATCCTCTGCCAACCACCCGTTTCCGCACTCGCCACCAATGGCACGGGCTCGAGCGTGGCGGAATCGATGCGGGCCGAGGAAGCGGCGATCATCGCCCAGTCAAACGTGTCGTTGGGGATCGTGTCGGCGGCGGGCGGAGGGGGCTGACGCGAATCGGGCAGCACGAGCGGCATGACCGCCAGGACGAAACCTGCACAGGCCAACGGCCAGAGCGCGGCCCGCCACCGCATGGCGGCATCTGCCACCTCACGCAGGATTCGGCGGGGCGGCCTCGGCACCGGCTTGCCGCTCAGGTGGGCCGCGACCGCATTGGCCAATTCCGACGCGTTCGCATAGCGACGCCTGCGATCCTTCTGCAGGCAGATGCCGGTGATCCTGGCGACATCCGGCTTCACCTGGGTGTTCAGTTTCGCCGGCGAAATCGGCTGCTGCTCGCGGACGACCCGGGCTGCCTCGAAGATTTGTTCCGGCTGGATCGCATACGGTGGTCTGCCGGTGAGCAATTCGTAGAGGATCACGCCCAGGGCGTAGACGTCGGACCGCATGTCGATGTCGTCCGTGGCGGTGCTGAATTGCTCAGGGCTCATGTATTGCACCGTGCCGATGAGCTGGCCCATCTCGGTCAATGCGGTCATCGATCCCGGTCCGGCGCCCACGCTGCGTGCCACGCCGAAATCGATGATCTTCGGCGTGCCGGTCGGTTCGACCAGGATGTTGCTCGGCTTCAGATCACGATGGATCACGCCATGCGCATGCCCGTGCGCGACGGCATCGCAGAGTTTCTTGAACAGCTGGAGCAGGTCATCGGTCGGCAGGGCCTGCTGGACCGCATACTGCGTGATCGGCAGGGCGTCTGGGATGTATTCCATCACGAAATAGGGCACCTGTGCGCCCACGACGTCGCACATCCCGGCCGAAAAAATCTGGGCGATGCAAGGATGCCGGAGCCTGCCCAAGACCTCCGACTCGTTCGTGAATCGCCGGTAGGCCTCCCGGGAGATAAGGCCCGGCCGCATCACCTTCACCGCCACGGAACGGCGGGGCTGGTGCTGGAGACCCTCGTAGACCCGCCCCATCCCTCCTTCCGCGATGAGCCGCACGATCGTCACTCCGCCGATGTCGCGCCCCGGCAGCGGATCGTGGAGAGGGAGGATGTCGCTGGCCGGACCGAGGCCGACCGCCTCGGTCAGCCCCTGCAGGCGACCTGGTTCCGACTCGGCTGGTCCGGCGGTTGCAGGGCCGGCTGGAGGGCTGTCGGCGTTCATGTCAGCGGATTTCCGCTCACGGCATCTGCCAGGAGCGATTTTGCAGATTCCCAGCGGCGTTTGATCGTGCGGACGGAGCATCCCAGCAGGGTGCTGACCGCCTCTTGCTGCATCCCCAGATACCAGACCAGGTGGAAGAGTTCCCGTTCCTCTTCCGGAAGGGTTGCGGCCGCCTCGTGCAGTCGCGTCCATCGCTCCAGTTGGTCGGACGATTCTGTCCGGTCCTGGGCGTCGTCGATCTTGGCTCGGTATGCACCGTCTCTGAAACGGCAGTTGGTCTCCTGGTTGGCGGCGAAAGACTCGGGGCCCGCGTACTTCTTGGCGAGGTCGAGGAGTTCCCGCCGGATCTGCAGCGACGCCAGGCCGCTGAATCCGCGGGCGTCTCGGGGCACCGTATCGCCAAGGGCCCTGTACAGCCGCATGGCGGCGTTTTGGACCACGTCTTCGGTCTCGTCCCACCGCCTGACGGTCGGAAACGTTCTGAGCATCCGATGGGCGAGGCCACGCATCCTGTCGCAGGCGATGGCGATCAGTTCGTCACGGGCCTCGGGTTCGCCCCGGGCGAGCCGCTCGAGGCACGCATGCAGCCGGATCTCGTTCTGATCGGTCGGCTTGGCTGTCGGATCGGCGGCGGGATCGGGGGTGGGCATCGTGCGGTGTGTTCCCGTTGGCGACGGGCAAATCGAGTCCGCCGGGTGCTACCCCCGGCAGACGGGGATTCTCCCGCGACCGGCAGAGGGCGTCAAACCAGGTGAAAAAGGCCGGGTTGTCCGCCGGCGGGAAACTCGGTGGCACCTGATCCGGGGCGTTGTCGCCAACATCCCTAGGAGTTCGAGGAGCCATGACACCGTCCACCGCCACACCGCAGCCTCCCTGGGCCCATGCCGCAGCCCTCTGGGGGGCGGTGATCCCCAGGCTGCCCAGGCGACGTTCGACGCCCCCGAAGCGGTCAGGTTTCAGAAATACGTCACGTTCACGGTCGACGGCTGGTGACACCTCGTTCCCGCCGACGTCCCCTATCCCGTGAAGAAGATCATGGATCCATGCCAGCCAGACGTCCCGCCCATCGAAGCGAAGTGGTTCTACACCCAGCGTGGCGGGATGTACGGACCGGTATCGTCCGCCGAACTGCGGGCGGCCGCCCAGTTGGGATTTCTTGGGCCGGGGGATTTCGTGAGACGCACAGAACAGACGGAGTGGACGGTTGCCCGGGCCGTGCCCGGTCTTTTTTCTGCTGTTGAAAGAAAGGCTCCATCGTGAACGACACGCGTGATCTGTTTTTGAGGTGGTGCGGCATCGATGTCGCCGATGTGGCGGTGCCGCACCGCCTGCTGCGACTCCGCGCGGAGGAGCGGAACGCACAGGTCGTCGATCAGGCTGCGTCGCAGCTGCTGGCGCGGCTGCGGGCGGCCACCCACCAGATCCCGGCACCGCATCTGGAGTGGATGACGCAGCAGGTGACACATGCCAGGAACTTCATGGTGGCGCAGTGCGCTCAGGCACACCCAACGGTGCCGCCGGCTCCATGCCGGCAGCCGCCGCCGGTGCCCGGGCCCGTCGCCGCGCCTCCGTGGCAGTCGCCTCAGCCGACGGCAGCCGAGCCGCCCGTGGTCGTCCGCACGACAGGCGTCCGCCGGCGGTCGGGCTTCGATGCGGAGAACCTGATGGGCATCGTGGGCCTTCTGGTGATGCTGACGGTGGCGGGGATTGGAGCCAAGCTCTTTCATGACAACTGGTGGAAGAGCGTCATCGACCCACCGGCTCCTGCGCCGAAGCCGCTCAGGCCCGACCCAATCCCGCCCAGTCCGGCTCCCGTTGTGAACCTCGGGGCAGGCAAGGCCTCACGGCTGAAGCCTGAGCCCGAGCCGCCGCCGCCCGTGCCTGGCCCAAAACCGACAAAGCCGAAGGGAGATCAGGACGCGGCTGAGCTCCACCTGAAGTCAGCTCTGGCAAACGTGGGCAAGGGCTTTTTCGACGAGGCCGACCTCGATGCCCAGAAGGCGCTCATGGCTGCTCCAGAGTGCGACGAAGCCCAGGCCATGCGGATTGCGGTCGCCTATCTCCGGCAGTATTCGAAGTTCGCGGATGAGGCCATGGCCGCGCTCAACGGAAACAATGTCGTCGATCTGGGGCCGAAGCACGGCCAGGCGGCCTTCATCGACAGGAACGTCGTCGATGGTTCGATCAAATTCCAGGTGAAGGGACGCCCCAAGTGGTTCACTATCGAAGAGCTCTCGGCCATTTCCGGGCTCCGGTTTCGAGTCACCAGGGATTTCCTCGACAACGGCAACGAACCCGCCAACGACCTGATTCTCGGCGCCTATCACTTCATGAAAAGGGTGGACGGCGAAGGGAACGTCGATCGGAAAGGGGCAGTGGACGCGGCCCGGGACGCGGCCCGCCGACGGTGGGAAAAGGCTGCTGCCTCTGGTAGCGAGGAAATCGTCGAGCAGTCCCAGCTCTTGCAGAAGCTCCTGCAGATGGAACGGCCGGACTGAAACGCGACGGTGGCCCCGAGCCTACCCGGCCTACCCGCACAGCGGCAGGGCTTTCTCGAGCCGGGCCAGCGACCGTTCCCGGCCCAGGATCGCCAGGCAGTCATAGAGCCCCGGGCCCACGGTCTTGCCCGTCACCGCCACGCGGACCGCATGCACGAGGTCGCCCACCTTCACCCCCGCCTCCTCCACCACCCGCTTGAGCGCCTCTTCGAGCGGCGCCGGCTCGAACGGCTCGACGCTGCGGATCGCGGCCGCATATTTCTCGACGAGGTCGCGAACCCCCGGCTTCGCCAGCCGCTGCTTCACGGCTGCCTCGTCGAGCGGCGGCTCGTCGAGGAGGAAGAAGTCGGCATACGCGAGGATGTCGCCCCCCACCTTGAGCCGGTCGCCCGAGGCCTCGATGACCCGCCGCACCGTTGTCGCCGCCGCCGCCGGCACTGGATCAGCGACGAGCTTCGCCTTCACGAGAAACGGCAGCATGAACGCCAGCTTCTCGTCGACCGACAGGCCATGCATGTAGTGATCCTGCACGGCCCAGAGCTTCTTCGGATCGAAGCTGGCCGGCGACGAGTTGATCCGCTCGAGCGTGAAGTGCCCGACGAGCTCGTCGCGCGAGAAGAACTCCGTCTTGTCGTCGTACGACCAGCCGAGGAGCGCGAGATAGTTGTCGATCGCCCACGGCAGGTAGCCCACCTCGCGGTAGAAGTCGACGATCACGGGATTGAAGGTGTCGGCGTCGGCCGTGAGCCCGATCCGTTCGGCGATCCGCGTGCCGTGCTCGGCCACCTGCTTGAAGTCGGGGTTCTTCAGATACTGGGCGAGTTTCCGTTTGCTGAGCTTCGTGCGGCTGCCCGGCTCGGCCACCAGCGGCAGGTGGGCATACGCGGGGAGGTCGTAGCCCAGCGACAGCGCGATGAAGGCCTGTCGGGGCGTGTTGGAGAGATGCTCCTCGGCCCTGATCACGTGCGTGATCGCGAGGTCGTGGTCGTCCACGACGCTGGCCAAGTGATAGAGGCAGGAGCCGTCGGCCCGCTGGATGACATGATCCTGCTCCCGCTCCCAGGCGAACTCCACCCGCCCGCGGACGGCATCGTCGATCACGAGCGCCGACTCCCGCGGCATCTTGAGCCGCACCACGCTCTGCCGGCCCTCCGCGGCAAAGCGGGACGCGTCGGCGTCGGTGAAGGCCGCGAATCGGCGGCTGTAGAGAAATGGCTTGCCGGCCGCCTGCGCGGCCTTGCGTTCCTCGTCGAGTTCGGCGGTGGTGGCGAAGTCGCGGTAGGCGTGGCCGGAGGCGAGCAGCCTGTCGACCGCGGCGCGGTGGCGGTCGGCCCGCTGCGACTGGAAGTAGGGCGCGTGCGGCCCGCCCACGCCCGGCCCCTCGTCCCAGTCGATGCCCAGCCACTTCAGCCCCGAGAGAATCGGTTCGAGCGCTTCGTCGACGTTTCTCGCCACGTCGGTGTCGTCGATCCGCAGGATGAACTGTCCGCCCCGCTGGCGGGCGAAGAGCCAGTTGAAGAGAGCCGTCCTCACCCCGCCGATATGCAGGTAGCCAGTGGGACTGGGGGCGAAACGGGTGCGGACGGTCATGGTGGAACTCCGGCGAAACGGTCACGGGCAGCCAACACGCTGGCGGGCCAAACTATCGGGCAGGAGCATGTCGCCGTCAAAAGGTTCAGGCGGCACGGCTCATGCGGGCCAGTTTCTTGAGGCGTTTGCGTTCTGCCTTGGAGAGATGTCGCCCCGACTGCTCGACCGCTTCGTCTGCGTCGGCCTCATCGGTGTCGGTGAAGACCACGGCCTCGTGATGCGGGTGCGGGCGATCGTCCTCCCGTTCCTCCCGGTGGTGTCGGGCCCGATCGGCATCCTCGGTGGTCGCCCCGGCAGTCTCTTTCGGCGCCGTCGCCTTGTCCTTCCGGGGGGTCGTGCGGGTCGGCAGCCCGCGCACCTCGCGGAGCACCGATCGGGCTGCCGCGAGCATCGCGATCGCCGCCAGCACCGCCCCCGCCATCCAGCAGGCGTTGCCGACGACGAGATGCCATTCCCGCGGCTGCATCTCCCGGCTGTGCACGAGCCAGTCACACGCGGCCGCGGCGGTCCACGCCGCCAGACACGTCGACAGCCAGATCCCGGTCGCGGCCCGCTCGTGCAACGGCAGCACGGCCCACAGCCCGACCGCGGCGTAGAGCAGGCCTGCCGTCAGCACCCACCAGCCCATGCCCCCCGGCCCGAGCGTGATGCCAGTGGCATCTGAGACGAACGCGGACACCAACGCTCCGAGCGGCACCTGCACCGCGCAGGCCGTGATCATGAACAGGCCGGCCAGCCAGCCCCAGGCGCGGTAGCGGCCGCGATAGTCGTCCCGCCGGTGCCGGCGCATCAGCCGCACGATGAGCGCCGTCGCGGTGGCGACGATCAGGGAAACCTGTGCCAGCCAGCCGCCCAGCGACAGGAACGAGCGCAGATCGAGGCACTGGCGGGCTGCAGCCAGTGTGGCTGCAAACCGCGTGGTGGCCGCGGCAAGGAGCGGCCGTCCGGCGGCTGCTTCCC
>JBILWX010000051.1:0-24970 GCA_044369655.1 Pirellulales bacterium | reverse complement strand
GCTGACGGGTATCGGCTGCCGACCGAGGCGGAATGGGAGGTGGCCGCCCGCGGCGGATTGGCCGGAAAACGGTATCCGTGGGGTGACACGATTTCGCACGAACAGGCCAACTACTGCGCGGGAACAACTGGGGGCTACCACCCGAAGTTCGCGACAGAGGGCGAGGCCTGCACCAGCCCCGTCGGAAGTTTCCCGGCGAACGGCTACGGGCTCTTTGACATGGCCGGCAACGTCTCCCAGTGGTGCTGGGACTGGTTCGGAGACTACGGTACCGGCCCCAATCCGCGTGGGCCCGTCACCGGGGCGTTTCGCATGGTCCGCGGCGGCAGTTGGGCCGGCGGCCCGTTGAAGTCCTACTGTGCAATGCGCATTGTCGCGTTCCCTGCGCTTGCCAGCACGAACGTCGGCTTCCGTGTGGCCAGACGGCAGATCAACGGTGCCGAAGAACGTTCATCGTCGGATGCCGGTGCCGGGAATTGACGAGGATGGAAGCCTGTCGTCTTTGGTCCGGGATGCCTTCACACCCACTCCGCCGGTGGCTCGATCGCATCGGCGGGCCGCTTCCCGGCGTCGATGCGGCCTGAACCGGCCAGCCGGCTCGTCGCCTTCACGGTCATGTCGCCATCGCAGGCGATCTGGCAGGACAGCCGCAGGCCCTTCTGTCCGGTGAGCCCCTTGGCCGCCAGCACGTCCCGCTCGGCCTTCGCCATGCGGCCGGGTTCCCCCGCCACGAATTCGACGCGGCAGGTGGTGCACCGTGCCACGCCACCGCAGGCGTGCAATTGATCGACGCCGCAGTCGTCCACGAGCGCGTTGACCAGCCGCTTGCCGGCCGGCACCTCGAACGTCCCCACACCATCGACCGTCAGTTTTGGCATCTGCATCGCTCCCCGGGAGAAAAAGGTGTCGCTTGAAATTCAGGTCTTGGCCGGCACGGCCGGCACCGCTTTGGCCGGCTCCGGCTTGGCCGCCGGCTTGGGCTTCGGGGCCTTGTCGTCGAGGTTGGCTGCCATCTCCTCGGCCGTCACTGCGGAGACCACGCCGTCCGCAGGCACCTCGAGTCCCGCTGTCCACACCAGGGCGTTGAGCATCATCCGGCGGAAGTCGTCGTTGGCCCAGTTGCGGTGAAAGTGTGCTCCGGTGCAGCCGAAGCCACGACCCCCTTCGGGCCGTTCGTAGGCCCAGGCCAGCACCTCCCGCTCTCCCTTGCCCTTTGCGGCGCGCACGGCCGGGTTGTTCGAGTGCGGTCCATCAGGTCGTTCCCGCGTGGCATCGGGAGGGACGGCCGAGAGGATCGCCGTCACGCCGGTCATCGGCTCGCGAAACCGCATGTGGTAATACCACTCGTCGTTCGTCTCGAACGGCTTCACGCCCCGCGTGATCGGGTGCCCCTGGGCAATCTCCGTCTTCGCGAGCGTCCAGTGCGGATTCACCGACCAGTGGGGCTCGAAGTAGCCGCCCATCCAGTTCAGGAACTCGGGGCCGCCCTTTTCCTTGGGCACCTCGACGGCGTAGTGCAGGCAGGCGATGCCCACACCCCGCTTCGCCAGCGCATCGATCTGGGCGAGACGGTTGCTCTGGAGCACGGGATGGCCGCCACCGCCGTCGGCGAAGAAGAAGATCGCATCGGCGTTGTCGAAGGCCGTCGGGTCGGTCGGCCAGCCGCCGGTGTAGGTCGCGGTCACGAGCCGTGGCCCGGCTGCCCCCGTCTCGAAGGCCGCGTCGAGGCATTTTTCGGCGAGCATGCAGCCGGCGCGGAATTCGTGATCGCCGGGGCTGTGGCTGGGGCGACCGGCCACGAGCACGAGTTTCTTCCGCCCGTCGGCAAGCTTCAGCCGCTTGAGGCGGATGTCCTTGACCTCGATCTTCATCGGCGGTCCGGCGTGCAACTGCAGGGCGAGGATGCCCTCGGCCGCCCGCTTGCTCACCTCCTCGTCGACCGTCTCCGACATCAACTGGCCGTTGATGAAGTGCTGGAGCTTCGGGCCGCGGGCCACGATCTTGTAGTCGTTCCAGTCACCCTGCTTGATCTTCTGCTGGAGATCTTCTGTCTTCCCGATCGGCTCGCCCATGGTCTTCGTGCCGTCGGCGGCGATCGTCACCCGTTCGCCACGCAGGGCGAGGATGCCGCGGCCCTTCTCCTCGTACATGATCCCGGAGAATTTCGGGCCCGCCTCGAAGTCGCCCTGGTAGCCGCCGACGACGGAGTCGCCGAGATCCTTGCTGCGGTATTGGATGCCGCTATTGCCGCCGGTAATCCGATACTTCCATTCGAGTTCGAAGTCGTCGACGGTGCCCTGTCGCCAGATCAGGAACGTGTTGCCCTTGGTGGGCTTCTCGGCCGTCGTCTGGCCGATGATCACGCCGTCCTGCACCGACCAGAACTCCGGCTTGCCCTCCCAGCCTTCGAGCGACGTGCCGTTGAAGATCGGCACGAACCCGGCATCGTCGGCGGCGACGGCCGCTCCTCCTGTCATGGCCACCGCGATGGCCACTACGGTCACGAGCGTCATCAGGCAATCAGCCCCGGCCCTGCGGGAGCGGCACAGCAGATTCACAAGCACGACACGGTCCTCCAGAAGAAAGACGGCAACGTTGGCCACTGTCTGGCAAAGGTGCCAGGCGTTTGCCGAAAGCGTAGCAGAAGGGCAGGGGGTCGGCACCGTTTCAACGTGGCGACATCGGCGGTTGCGCTTCGTGGCAGCGTGCCGCCGGGATCGCGGGAGTCTCGTCGCGGTGGCTTTTTCGCCACTCCGCGGGGCTAGGAGACTGTGGAACAAGTCTGCCCGAGCAGGATGCGATGGCCGTCGACCCAGGAAACCCTCGGCGTTTCCTGCGGTCGACTTCGTGGAAAAAGGCCACGGAGGGCTTTTTCCACAGCCAGCTAGAACGCGATGTTCTCGGAACGGGCGGGGGCTGCCTGCGGATTCACCGGCACCGGCAGGCGGTTGGACCGCACCGATTCGACCTGCAGCCCCAGACTGTCGAGGAATGGCTCGAAGGCCATCACCTTGATGCCCTGCTGCTTCGCTTCTCGGATCTGATCGTCGCGGAATTTCTTCTCCTTCTCGGTCATCTTCTTCCGCGGCCCTGAGGCTTCGGCGTCGGACCCCTTCACCTGCGGCACGCCGGCATCCACGACCATCGTCGTGGATGGGCTCACCGTCTCCGCGATGGTGCCGCCGATCCGCTCCACCAGCTGTTCCAGCCGCTTCCGGTCACCTTCCGGATTACCGCCGAGTTGCACCACCCCGACGATCACCACCTCCAGCGGCGTGCCCGGCGACCAGAGACTCGTCGCCACGACGTCTCCGGGGACGACCGGGTCGAGGATCGAGTCCTTGCGGAATCGGCAGCGGACGAGCGAATCGCTCTCGATCGCCACCACCTCCACGACGGCCTTGTTGCTGCCGAGTTGCGGCCGGGGGTCGGTGGGGTCGTACACGTCGAACATCAACCCGGCCCGCAGGCCCGACGTCGTCCCGCAGGCGACCAGAACCGTGCGGTCGAGTTCGTTGACCGACAGGATGCGGCCATCGAATCCGTCCACGCGGTCGTCTTTCGGCGTCGCGGACCGCACCGTGTTTTGGAGTGCCGGGTCCGCCACGCGCAGCTTCGCAAGCACTTCGTTCAGCCGGAAGATCGTGCGCTCACGCTCCCGCAGTTCGTCGAGCATCAACGCCACCCGGCGTTCGTCCCGGCCCGTGTCAGCCTCGGCCTTGTCTCCCTCTGCCGGGGCGTCGGCAGGCCATGTCTTCTGCCTCTCGCTCGAGAGATAGCGTTTTCCCTTGGCGATCTCCTCGCCGAGCAGACGGAGACGCTTCGACTCCGCGTCGGCTGCTTCCCGATTCTTCTCGAGGGCGTTTTTCTGCTTCGTGTTCTCGTTCTCATAGGCCGTTTTGTCGGCCCGGAGTTTGTCGAGCTCGTCTTGGGCAGCCTTTCTCGAGTCGGTCAGCTTGTTCATTTCGGCGACGTGTTTTTCAGCGAGCTGCTTCTTCTCTTCTGCGAAGCGGTCTTTTTCGGCCTGCAGGCCTTGCATCGACTCGTAGTGTTCCTGGATCGAGGAGGAGAGCCATTTCAGGGCTGCCGTGTAGGTGGGCTCCTCGAGATACTTGCCGTAGACGTCGTCGATGGCGTCCTGCTTCAGTTCGAGAATCTCCGGATTGCCCGTGTCTTCCGGCAAGCCGAGGACCTCCTTCACGATTTGGATCCTGTTTTTCTCCGCTTCCAGCCGCTTCGTGTTGGCCTCGCTGGCCTCCTTCTGCTTGGCATCGACGGCCTTCTGGGCCTCGTCGGCCTTCTTGAAGAAGAGGTAGGTGGTGACGGCCAGCACGAACGTGAGCATCACGAACACGATCAGCGCGATGCTGAACGATTGAACGACGCTCGGATTGTTGGAAGCCATTGGCGTCTGCTTTCCCCTTTTTCGGGAGTCCCGCAGCGGGCGGCCCCCCGGCTCAACATCGTCGCCAGCACCTGCGGTGATTCACGGCACGCCGATTGTAGCGGTCAGACCGTCGCTGACGCGCTGGTTGCCAGCTCGCCCCAGGCTACCGGACGGCCTGTTTCTGCGGCCATGCGCCCCATCACCGCCATCAGGGTGCTGCGACACATGGTCTCGCCGTCGTGGCTGACCCGGCCTGACAGAATGCCCCGGACGAGTGCCTCGATGGTGGCGGCATGGCGGCCAGCCCGCGGCGGTTGCCCCGCCCCCCACGACCCCCGCCCAACGATCCGGCCAGCCACCAGATCACAGCTGCCGGCCGAGCCGACGGCCGTCTCGACGATCCGGTCGCCGACCTGTTCGCGACGGTCGATCGAGGCCTCGATCGTCCGGCCGTCGGCGAACCTGTAGCGGACGGCCGTGGCCGCCGGGCAGTCGCCGATGGCACCGATCGCCTCGTCTGCTCGGGGCCCCGGGACGGCAACCAAGCCTTCGAGGGGATCCGCCGCCACCGGCGCCACGTCGCCCAGGATCCAGACGGCCCGGTCGATGGCCTGCACGTGGTGCTCGACGAAATGCCCGCCTGAAAACCGGGCGAACGAGATCCAGTTGCGGAGCGGCCACTCGCCCTGATCGTGGCTGCTCTCCAGGGGCTTGCGCCACGGCAGTCCGATGGCCGCATGGGCCCGCACCGAAAGCGGCCTGCCGATTGCTCCGTCGTGGAGTCTGCCCACCAGTTCCACCATGCGTGCATCACGCCGGAAGCAGAAGCCCGACACGAGCGCCAGTCCGGCCGCCCGGCCGCGGGTCGCCGCCAACGCCGCCCGCACGACGCCCGCTGCATCGATGGCTACGGGCTTCTCGCAATAGACATGTTTGCCGGCAGCCACCGCCGCCTCCAGATGGAGCGGCCGGACGTGCGGCGGCGCGGCGAGCAGCACCACGTCGACGCCACTCTCGATCACCCTCTGGTAGGCATCGGGGCCGACGAACCGGCGACATGGCGGACAGTCGAACTGTCCGCCGGCGAGTCCTTGCGGCCCGCCGAGCACTGCCGCTGCCGACGCCACCTGGTCGGCAAAGACATCGCCAATCGCCACCACCCGCACCGTCGGATCGGCAGCCATGGCCTGCGCTGCGGCACCGGTGCCGCGGCCGCCGCAGCCCACGAGGCCGACGCGGAGCCGCTGCTCGCCGCCGGCGAAGAGGCCGCCTGCCGGCAGACTTCCCGCGGCACCGCACGAGAGGGCGACCGCGCCGCCGAGGAATGAGCGACGAGAGGTTCTCCCGCGGCGCGGGTCGCTCGTGGCGGTCGTCGGGCAAGTGGACGCGAGGGTGGGCGGGGGCTGCTGGCGCATGTCACGGGTCTCCTGGGCGATGGGCAGCCAGGCCAATAAGGCAGGCCGCGAGGCGGGCCACGACGTTCCTGACCGGGAGTGTATGGCGTGGTTCAGCGGCCAGGCAAACCCGGTCCGCCTAGCGCGCACCCGGTCGGAGCCGGGTCAGGTGTTTGAGCACCTGCTCCTCGAGAGCTGCCGGCGTGGCGCCGAAAGCCGTCGTGAAATCGCGGAGGCGTTCCTCGGGAGAGTCGTCGGCGAGCGGTTCCTTGCGGGCGATCGTCCGCAGGTAGTCGATGAACGCGGCTTTCCGCGTCTGGATCAGGAAGAATGTCAGGGCCCAGGCCCGGGAATAGGCATCGAGCGCCTCGTCGGGGTTGCGAAAGGGCTCGTCTCCCAGCACGATCTCTTCCATCGCCCCGGCCCGCTGCCCCTCCAGTTGACTCTTGAGAAACCGCTCCAGCCGCGGGGTGTTGACGTGACCGATGCCCTTCCAGCCGCGGTCGCTCGCGAGATCGGGCGTTTCGAAGTAGGTGGCCACTCCCTCGCTGAGCCAGAGGGGAACCGGGGCGAGTCGCTGATGGAGGCCGCCATTGAAGGCCATCTGGTGGGTGGCCTCGTGGACGAGGGTGGCGACCATGCCCGATGCCTCCGGGCTGCCGAGAATCTCGAGCCCCGCCCCCGCGGCGGCCTGCCCCGCGGGGCGAGCCAGCCCGGCGCTGCCGGTGAGATCGAACGTGGTGACGCGGTTGGTCATCAGGTTGTAGTAGCCGACCACGCGGTCGGCGGCCCCGCCCAGATCGCGGGCCGCGAAGGCTTCGTACCGCTGGCGGTCGGCAAAGATCACCACCAACAGCGGTCGGGGCGGCGGCGACATCTCGAGTCCCGCCTGTTTCCAGAAGTTGGCGAAGGCGTCGTGGAGGCGCTCGAAGAGTGCGGCACACCATTGCGCATAGGCGCGCGAGGTGTCGAAGCAGATGCAGTAGTGTCTGGTCACGAGCAGATCGAAGCCGGGGGGCAGTTCACCGAGGATCCGTCTGCCGAGGTCTCGCGGTGATTCCACCGCGGGGTCGGACACGGGCACGCGTGACACGATCCCGTCGGGCTGCACCAGTTCCAGTCGTTCGTCATCCCGCTCCAGCAGCAGTCCGCCGTCGACCGCCTCGACGATCACGACTCCCTCGACCTGCCGTGGCGTGCCGCCGTCGGTCCGCACCTCGACCCGCTCCACGCGACGGGCGCCGTGCCGGGAAGACGGTGGCTTCGTCGCCTCGCGGCCTTTCGCCGCGGGCCGCTGCCTGACGGCCCGGGGCTCCGCGCCCGGTTCGCCGCTGACGCCCCAGGCGACCGACCAGGCGATGATCAGGGCCATGCCCGACAGCAGTCTGGCGATGCGGGGCATGGCTGATTGGCTCCGGAAGGGCGGGGAAGGTCATGCAAACAGGTTTTGCCCGGTAGGGGAAGGTGAATTGGGAAAGGAAGGGTGAACACGGCAGGTCGAACCCCTCCAAACACACTGCACATTGATCTGGTTCCGTCGGTTCCCGAGCGATACGGTTCCCCACCCGGACCGGGGTCCGGACCGGGCCGACAGGCCGCCTCCCGACCGGCCCTTCCTCGCCAGGTGTGACGATCCATGACCACCTCCCCGTCGCGTTCGCGCTTGTTCCATCCATCCCGGATGATGTGCCTCGCCGTGCTCACCGCCGTCGTGCTCACCGGCTGTGCCAGTTGGAGTCCGTGGAAGCGGCAGGAGAAGGTGGCCCGTGATCAGGAAAAATACGGTTTCACCGCCGACACGCGGATCAAGAAACTCACGGAGCGTTCGAAGGTGGTGAAGTCCGGGCCGGTGCAGGGGCAAATGGAATTCACCCAGGATCTGGTCCGCATGATGCTCGAAGAGCACGACCCGCGCGTGCGCTGCAAGATTCTCGAGACCGCGGCGGAGTATGACACCGCCGCCGCCACCGCCATCTGCAAGGGCGGTTTGCAGGATCCGAATGAAATGGTGCGGATGAAGGCCTGCGATGTGTGGGGTGAACGCGGTGGCGAAGAAGCGGTCCAGTTGCTGGCCACGCGGTACCAGACGGATGCCGAACTCGACGTCCGGCTGCGGGCTTTGAAGATGCTCGGCGAACTCAAGGACAAACAGGCGATTCCCGTGCTCGCGCGGGCTCTCGAGGATGCCGATCCGGCCGTGCAGTATCGGGCCGTGTCGTCGCTCAAGAAAGTCAGCGGCCGCGACCTTGGCAACGACGTCAACGCCTGGCGGGAATGGGCCGTCGATCCCGAGGCGCACAAGGCGGATTGGTCGATCGCCGAGAGCTTCCGCCGCCTGTTTTGATGCCGCGGAACGCCGCTGCTCGCGTGATCCTCTTGATATCCCCTCGATTTTCGTCGGCGGGGTGGTTCGGGTCGTGGGCGCAGGCTGGGCGGGGCGGGCGAGTTGGTTGTTTGCGGCAAGCTGCCGGAATCGTCAGGCACATCTCAGCGGGCGGCAACGGTCTGGGAGCGAGAAAGCCGATACAAGGATCGGTGGTGTATCCCTTGACCAGCGGCGTGGGCCGTTTTCAGAGCATTCCTTCCGCGTGCCAACTTTGACTTGCCACATGATCTACAGTGCGTTCCGGCACGCCTGCCGATTCCGAAGAGTTCGCGGTCGGTCCGTGGTCTTTTGGCTGGCGCTCGGCTTCACGGCGATGCATCCATGGCTGTCGCTGCCCGAGGCGGCGCCGCCGGATCAACGGGGAGCGCCCCGGAAATTCTTCGATTCACTGCTCGGTCGACAGCCTGAGCCCGAGCCGGCGTTCATTCCGGCGCCGGTTCCTCCTGGGCCGGAGGAAGTGAAGACATTGGAGCGGCTGGCGGCTGCTGCGAGACCTCCTGCCAAGCCGGCTGAATCTGGCGAGACCCCCGGGCCTGCCCTGCGGGTGGCCGTGAAACCGCCCACGCAGCCGCCGGCGCCGCCGGTCGTATCGCGGCCCCCCACCTGGGGCGAAACGGTGAAGTTCGCGGAGTCGCTGCAAACGACGGCCAAAAAAGTGGCCGCCGATGCCGCCGATCCGGCCTATAAGCCGACGGTAGGCCAGCACCAGAAGACGGCGAAGCAGACTGCCGCCAGCCCGGCTGTTGCCAAGCAGGGGTCTGCCGTGGCGAAGGCGGCTCCTGCCGCCAATCGGCCGCCGGAGGCGGGCCGCAACGGACCGCCCGCGAAGGTCAAGCCATCCGGTGCCGCGGCTCCTGACACTCCCCGGTTCGCCAGGCTGCGGACCCGCATCGGCCAGACCCTCGCCGCCTACCAACGCCGGCCGCTCAACACCTCCCAGCACACGCCGTGGGAGGTGATGCATGGATTCATCGCCTTCGGCATCCCGACGAAGGTCCGCGTGGGCGGGCCTGCCGGCGATCCGGTGAATGCCATCGGCTGGGTGAATACCGGTGGCCGCTGCGGCGGTCAGGTGATGCTCGCCGCGGTGGGGGATCGGCTGACGGCCCTCCGCGGCATCGGCGTGCAGGGCCACTCGGCACAGTATCTCGCCATCCTGGCACAGTGCCGCGTGGCAATGAATTCACCGATCACCGTCCAATCGAAGGCGTTCACGGTGGCCGACCTCGTGGCCGAGGAACAACTGGCGTGTAAGTCGGGCACCGAGCTCACCTTCGCCCTCATCGCACTGGCCCACTACCTCCCGACCGACTCGCAGTGGACGGCCCGCGACGGCAAGCTCTGGTCGTTGGAAAAACTGGTGTCGGAGGAGATCGAACAGCCGATCCGCGGGGCGCCATGTGGCGGCACGCACCGCCTGTTCGGCCTCGCGTATGGCTGCCAGCGGCGGCTGCGGGCCACGGGCCAGCTCGACGGCGCCTATTTGCGGGCCGACAAATTCGTCCGCGATTACCAGCAGTTCACCCTCACGAAGCTGCAGAACCGCGACGGCTCGTTCAGCACCGAGTGGTTCAAGTATCCGGCCGATCGCGATGACGACATCGACCGCAAAATCCAGACGACCGGACACATCCTCGAGTGGCTCGTGGCCTCGCTCGACCAGGAGGCCCTCTTCCAGCCCCGCGTGACGTCCGCCGTGGAGTTTCTCACCGCGTCCCTGGCACGCGAGCCCTCGCGGGAGTGGAAGATCGGCCCGCTCGGCCATGCCCTGCATGCCCTGACCATCTACCAGGAACGCGCCTGGGGCACCGTGCTGCCGGGCGGGATCGCGGCCTTCCATGGCCCCATGAAGGCAGACCCGGCCAAGGTGGTGGCGGATTCGCAGGTGGCGAAGAAGCCGGCCGCCAGGGCGGGGGCAGACGACGACTCGCCCCGACCAACGGTCCGGCGGTAGCCGCCGTCCGGCGCGCGAACGAGAGATCATTCTTGAACCGGCACGGTTCAACCCGTAGGCTTCCTGCGCAGAGCCTTGCACGGCAGGCATCGACCGATCGGCAGCGGTCGCAGCTTTTTGGCGGCATCGTGTCGGCCACGGCGTGGGATCTGTCCAGGATGCGGCCCGATGACCACAGCCAATCTCTCTCCCCAGCTGGAACAGCTTCTCGACGTGGCCGTGCGGCTGCAGGAGGCGACGGCGTCGGAGGCGCTGCTGTTGCTCATCGAGCAGCGGCTCGACTGGGAGCGAATCCGGAGCCTGGCTGGAGCCGCTCCCGTGCTGGTGGCGGCCGACGATGATGCCCACCTTGCCCATGCATCCGAGCATGGGCTGCGGGTCGTGCGGCTCGACGTCGCCGGGCTGCCGGTTCACGAGCGGCTCGCGCAGGCGCTCCTCGAATGTGTCGCCGCGGAGATGATCGCCCCGGAAGCCCAGGTGGTGGCGATCTACAGCGGCTTCGAGGCGGGCACGATCGACTCGGTGAGCGTGCTGCGGCTGGAGGAGCATCTCGGCCAGCTCACCAGTCGCGACCTGCGCAATCTCGAAACCAAGGTGCCGCTCGAAACGCTCAAGATGGTCGTCGATCTCGCGGTGGAAATCGGTCGCGAGGGCCGCGAGGGAAAGCCCGTGGGAACGCTCTTCGTCGTGGGCGACACCCGGAAGGTGATGCAGTCGAGCCACAGCACCGGCTTCGACCCGGTCCGCGGCTACAGCCGCTCGGAGCGGAAGCTCACCGATCCGCGCGTCCGCGAGGGCATCAAGGAGATCGCCCAACTCGACGGCGCCTTCGTGGTCGGGTCGGACGGCACGGTGGAGGGGGCGGCCCGCTACATCGACGCGTCGGCCGAGAACGTGTCGGTGGCCAAGGGCTTGGGCGCACGGCACTGGGCGGCGGCTGCGATCACCCGCCGGACGCGAAGCGTGGCGGTGGCCGTGAGCGAGACCAGCGGCACGGTGCGGATCTTCCAAAACGGCGAGGTGGTGCTCCGCATCGAGCCCTTCCGCCGCGCGATGAAGTGGAAGGATTTCGAGTACGAGCCGCCGAGCGGCGACTGACTTCACGCGACGGTTCGGGGCTGCCCATGCCCCGTCGCCGGACGTTCGCTGCGCCCATCCTGGGCTGCGCTCACTCGATGCTGACTGCGCTCCGGCATCCTGCCTGCGCTGGTCAGCAACGCCGGCTCTCGGGGACATGGGCAGCCCCTCACGGATCCCGCAATGCACATCGCGCCACAGCGCCAGGCCCGGAGGGCCGGGTCAGCACCAGCCGACGGAGGTCGGCCAAGGCAAGGTCGGCACGATGCCGAGCCTTGCCGTGAAACCGCCGGCCGGGTCAGCACCAGCCGACGGAGGTCGGCCAAGGCAAGGTCGGCACGATGCCATGTTTCGCGTGCAGGTTGCCGCTGAGGAGCCGGTCGGAGGCACGCGCAGGAGCCGGTGAATTCTGCGACTCACGAACGATGCAAGATTCGTCCACGAGCATCCTGTAGCAGAATCCGCCGGCGACGAGCATGCCGCAGCCGGCGAACCAATGCGGGTGACTTCGAACCGCCAAGCAGACGCACGTCTCTGCTCTCGACCTCATCGCTTCGCAGTCATCTTCCCTTGCCGGTATGCTTGGCTGCCTCCCCTGGAAGCCTCCATGCAGACCGACTCAGCCTCCTCCTCCACGTCCGATCCCGACCTGCATGGGAAGACGGTCTGGGCGATCGACACGCTGTCGCGGGTCTACCAGCTCTTTCATGCGCTCCCGGAGATGGCGTCTCCCGATGGCACGCCGGTGTCGGCCGTGTTCGGCTTCACCCGCGACCTGCTCGACATCATCGAGAAGAAAAAGCCCGACTACCTCGTCTGCGCCATTGACGCGCCCGGCCCCACGTTCCGTCACGAACGGTTCGAGGCCTATAAGGCGACCCGCGCCGAGATGCCGGCTGACCTCGTTCCCCAGATCCCGCTCATCCGCCGACTGCTCGGCGTGATGGGCATTCCCTGCTTCGAACAGCCCGGCTTCGAGGCCGACGATCTCCTCGCCACGCTCGCCGTTCGCACCGTCGCGGCGGGAGGCGACTGCATCATCGCCACGTCCGACAAAGACGCACGACAGCTGCTCGGCGACCATGTGCGGCTTTTAAACCTGCGGAACAACGTCGTCTTCGGTCCTGCGGAACTGCTCGCTGAGTGGGGTATCCGGCCCGACCAGGTCGTCGATTTTCTCTCCCTCGTGGGCGATGCCGTCGATAACGTGCCGGGGGTGCCTGGCATCGGCCCCAAGATCGCCTCCGAACTCCTCAAGACCCACGACACGCTCGACCAACTGCTCGCCCATGCCGACGACGTGGCCGGCGCGAAGCGACGGGAGAATCTCCGTCTGCACGCCGACACCGCCCGCGCGGGGCGGGAACTCATCCGCCTCGACTCGGCCGTGCCGATGCAGATTCCCTGGGAGGCGGCCGTCCGCCATCCCCCCGATGCCGCGGTGCTGGCCGATTTCCTCCGGGAGATGGGATTCAAGAGCCTTTTGTCGAAGGTGCTGCAGACAGCCGACACGAAGACCGCCCGCGCCCGCCCGTCGCCGCCCGTGGCTGCCGCGTCGCCGCGGCGTCACCAGCAGACCTTGCTCGACCTCGATGGCGACGGTTCGGCGGCGAAGCAGGGGGGCGGCGGCCTCACGGGATCGGCCCCCCACGAGGAGCCGACCGACGAGGCGGCCGTGGGGCGGATCGTCGCGCGGCTGCGGGCCACGGCTCCGGTGGCCATCTGCTGCGCCCGCGGCTCCGGCAAGGACGTCGAGGTCACGAACATGTCGCCGCCGACCGGGGTGGCACTGGCTACCGCCGAGGTCGCGGCGTGGGTCACGGCCGAGCGGCTCGCGGCCAGCCCCTCGCTCCGTGAACTGCTCGCCGATCCAGCGGTGCCCAAGACCGGTCACGACCTCAAGCGCCAGACGCTGACACTGCGGGCCGTGGGCGTCGAGTTGGCAGGGGGGGCGTTCGACACGATGCTCGCGGCCTATCTGCTCGAGGCTGGCGAACGCAACCTTGGCATCGCCGAAGTGAGCCTGCGGCACGGCATCGATCCCGCCGTGGTCGCGGCGGCGTTGAACGGCGCCGGCGGTGAGGTTCTCGACCAGCCGGCCGAGGCGGCACAGGCCGTGGCGGCCTGCCGCATCGGCCGCGAGTTGGCCGTGCGGTTGCCGGAGGCTCTGGCGGAGGCGGGACTCGCCAGCCTGTTTGCCGACGTGGAGATGCCGCTGGCCGGCGTGCTCGCTGACATGGAGTCTCGTGGCGTGCGGATCGACCGGGACGTGCTGGCAGCCTTGTCGGCGGAGTATGCCCGGAAGCTGGCCTCCCTCGAGACGGAGATCCACGGTCTGGCTGGACGTCCCTTCGCGATCGCATCTCCGCTGCAGGTCCGCGCCGTGCTCTTCGACGAGTTGGGGCTGCCGGTGGTGAAGCGGACGAAGACGGGCCCGAGCACCGACGCCGAGGTGCTCGAAGAGCTCGCGCCGCTCCACCCGCTGCCGGCCCTGCTGCTGGAGCACCGCAAGTACGCCAAGCTGAAGAGCACCTACGTCGACAGCCTGCCGACGCTCGTGGAACCTGCCACCGGCCGGATTCACACATCGTTCAACCAGACCGTGACGGCCACCGGCCGGCTCAGTTCCAGCGACCCGAACCTGCAGAATATTCCCATCCGCACGGTCGAGGGCCAGCAGATCCGCGCCGCGTTCCTGCCCCGCGAGCCGGGCTGGCGGTTCATCGCGGCCGACTATTCACAGATCGAACTCCGGATCCTCGCACACCTCTCCCGCGACACGGCGATGTGCCGGGCCTTCGCGGCAGGGGAGGACATCCACGCGAGCACGGCGGCGGCGGTGTTTGGCATCGAGCCGTCGGCAGTCACCGCGGTGATGCGGCGGACGGCCAAGGCGGTGAACTTCGGCATCCTCTACGGCCAGAGCAGCTTCGGCCTCGCCAAGTCGCTGGGCATCCCGCAGGCCGAGGCGGCCGCGTTCATCGCCGCCTACTTCCGCTCCTTCGCCGGCGCTGCGGCTTTCATGGACGACGTGCTCGACCGCTGCCGGCGCGACGGCTGCGTGACGACGATGCTCGGGCGGCGGCGGGCGATCTCGGGCGTCCGCGACCACGCCGGCCGTCGGACCGCGGCCGGCGTCTTCGCCCTCTCGCTTCCCGAGCGAACGGCGATCAACACGGTCGTGCAGGGCTCTGCCGCCGACCTCATCAAGCTGGCGATGCTGGGCGTGGCCAGACGGCTCCGGGCCACGGCTGCTCGAGCGGCGCTCGTGCTGCAGATCCACGACGAACTGCTGCTCGAATCGCCTGCGGAGGAGACGCAGGCGGCCAGGCAGATCGTCGTCGGCGAGATGCAGCAGGCGATGCAACTCGACGTGCCGCTGGACGTGTCGGTACACGAGGGGGCCACCTGGGCCGAATGCGAGAAGTAGGGCCACTGGCCCGCATGCCGCCCGGACGCGGAAACACCCGCCGGCGCACACGGCTTGCAATCCTTCCGGCGGCGAACGACAACCGTCTCATGACCATCATCGGGCTCATCGGCAGGATCGGCGCGGGCAAATCGACCGTCGCCCGACAGTTCGCGGCGCACGGCGCGCACGTCATCGACGCGGATCGACTCGCGCACGAGGTGCTCGACGAGCCGGACGTCGTCCGGCAGATCGTGGCCCGCTTTGGCGACGGCGTGCTCGACGGCGATGGCCGTGTCCGGAGGCGGGCGGTGGCCGATCGGGTCTTCGGTCCGACGCCGGCCCATGCCGCAGCGCTCGAGTGGCTGGAGTCGCTCGTCCATCCCCGCGTCCGCGAGCGGATCACCGCGCGGCTGGCAGCCGTGCGGGCGCACGAACACCCCCGACGGACGAGCGCGGGCGGCGCAGTCGTCGTGCTGGACGTGCCGCTGCTGGTACAGGCCGGTTGGGCCGACGCCTGCGACCGGCTCGTGGTGGTGAACTGCTCCGAGGATGTCCGCAGGCAGCGGCTGGAAGAGCGGCGCTGGACGCCGGCGGAACAGGCGGCCCGGGAGGCGGCCTGGAACCGGAACTATGTCGCCGCCACGCTGCCGCCGGAAAAAATCGCCACCGTGGATGCCTCGGGTGATTTGGCCTATACTCGGGCGCAGGTCGATCTCATCTGGTCAGGATTCTCCGGCTGATACGCTCTGGCGGGGGAATTCGGCCGGTCCTTCCGGCAGCCCCGTCTGGCAGGGGTCGACCTCACCGCCCGCCCCGCCTTCCCCTCCCTCCTCTGCTCGCCCCTTCCAGTTCCGCGGCTTCTCGCCGCGCCGAAAGGCTCCCCATGTCAGCCCCCGAAGCCAATGCCCAGCACGACGATCTCGACCGCGAGCCGATGTCGATCGCGGAGGAAATCGCCGAGGAGGTGAAGGACGGCGCCGACATCAGCGAGCACTACGAGTCGCTCAAGAAGGGCGACAACCAGATCGCGGCCCTGCAGAAGCTGTCGATGCAGGAACTGGTCGATCTCGCGCGGCAGGAGCACGTCGGCGACGTCACGGGCGTCAAGAAGAACGACCTCGTGTTCCGGATCCTGAAGGAGCGAGTGAAGCTCAACGGCCTGATGTTCGGCGAGGGCACGCTCGAGATCCTGCCCGACGGGTTCGGCTTTCTCCGCAGCCCCGAGCATCACTACCTGTCTTGTCCCGACGACATCTACGTGTCGCCCAGTCAGATCCGCCGCTTCAGCCTCCGCAACGGCATGAGCATCGCCGGCCAGATCCGGCCGCCCAAGGAAAGCGAGCGCTATTTCGCCCTCCTGCGGGTCGAGGCGATCAACGGCGAGGATCCTGCCAAGCTTTCTACACGCGTCTTCTTCGACGACCTGACGCCGCTCCACCCCGACGAACGGATCGTGCTGGAGACGACACCCGAGGAGGTGGCGATGCGGGTGGTCGACCTGATCGTGCCGATCGGCTTCGGCCAGCGCGGGCTGATCGTGAGTCCGCCGCGGGCCGGCAAGACGATCCTGCTGCAGAAGATGGCCAAGGCGGTGCTCACGAATTATCCCGAGGCCTACGTCTTCATGCTGCTCATCGACGAGCGGCCCGAGGAGGTCACCGACATGGAGCGGCAGGTGCGGGGGCCGTCGTGCGAGGTGATCAGCTCCACCTTCGACGAAAATGCCAGCCGTCACGTGCAGGTCGCCGACATGGTGATCGAGAAGGCGAAGCGGCTGGTCGAGTACGGCCGTGACGTGGTGATCTTCCTCGACTCGATCACGCGGCTGGCGCGGGCGTGGAATTCGGAAGTGCCCAACTCCGGCAAGATTCTCTCCGGAGGCGTCGACTCGGGCGCCCTCCAGCGGCCGAAGCGGTTCTTCGGCAGCGCCCGCAAGGTGGAGGAGGGGGGCTCGCTGACGATCATCGCCACGGCGCTGGTCGATACCGGCAGCAAGATGGACGACGTGATCTTCGAGGAGTTCAAGGGCACCGGCAACAACGAGATCGTGCTCGACCGCCGGCTCGTCGACAAGCGGATCTATCCGGCCATCGACATCAACCGCTCGGGCACCCGCCGCGAGGAGATGCTGCTGGAGCCGGACGAATACCGCCGCACCTGCGTGTTGAGGCGGGTGCTGGGCGAGATGAACCCGACCGATGCCATGGAACTGCTGGTCAACCGCCTGCTGAAGACGAAGTCGAACAACGAATTCCTCATGAGCCTCAAGTCATGACCGCAGGCGTCAACGTGTTTCAGGGCCGGGCCGACCGGTTGCCGTCCGCAGCGCGGGTGGCGGTGGTGGTGGCCCGCTACAACGAATCGATCACCCGCCGGCTGCTCGATGGCGCGGTCGCCACGTTCGTGGCGGCCGGGCTCCCGGCGGCGCAGATCGACGCGGCGTGGGTGCCCGGGGCCTTCGAATTGCCGTTCATCGCGGATCAGCTCGCCGCGAGCGGCCGCTACGCGGCCGTGCTCTGCCTCGGAGCGATCATCCGTGGCGAGACGACGCACGACCAGCACATCGCCCGCGCCGTGGGCGGCGGCATCGAGGCGGTCGCCCGGACGTGGGGCCTGCCTGTCTTGTTCGGCGTGCTCACCTGCGATACGCTCGCGCAGGCTCTGGCCCGGGCCGGCGGCGACGCGTCGAGTGGCTATGCGGGCAACAAAGGCGCTGAGTGTGCCTCGGCCGCCATCGAAATGATCACGCTCGTCGAATCGCTTCCCGGTCGGGAAGGTTCCTGATTCCCCGCTGCATTCCCCCGCATTTTCAACCCATGCCCAGCCGTAGCCGAGCCCGTGAGGTCGCCCTGCAATCGCTGTACCAGTTCGAGGCGAACCCCGGCACGGAGCAGGAGCATCTGGAACGTTTTTTGAAGGGCCGCCTCCGCGCCGCCCCGCTCGTGAACTTCGCCCGGTCGCTCGTGGAGGGGGTGCAGGCCGAGCGGTCCGCGCTCGACGCGGAACTCGACGCCCGTTCCCAGAACTGGCGGGTGGCGCGGATGGCGGCCACCGACCGCGCGATTCTGCGGCTGGCGGCCTTCGAACTGATGCACACCGACGTGCCCGGCCCGGTCGCGGTGAACGAGGCGATCGAACTGGCTCGTCGCTATGGGACCGAAGCCTCGCCGCGGTTCGTGGCGGGCATCCTTGGCCGGATGCTGGCCGAACGCGACGGCATGAGCGCAGACGGCGTCCCGGCGGCCTCCTGACAGGAAAACGCAATCGATGGCACTGTTTCGCTTCGGCCGCACGCCTCAGGCCGACACTCCTCCATCCCCCGCCGAGGCTCCGGCCGCGGACGCTGCCGCTCCCGCCGAGTCGCCGGCCCGCTCTGGTGGCGGGCTCTTCGACCGGCTCCGGGCCGGCTTGGCGAAGACCGCGCGGGTTCTCAATACCGACGTCCGCGACCTCTTCAAACGCGAGGGGCGGCTGGTGGACGAGGACTTCCTCGGGGAGCTGCGGGCGACCTTGATCCGCACCGACATGGGGCCGGCCGCGGCCGAGGCGATCGTCGTCGACGTGCGGGAGCGGCTGCGGGCGCGGGTGGTCGACCCGGAGATCGTGATCGACTCGATCCGTCGGCAGCTGCTCGGCAGGCTCGAGCGGACGGCGGCGCCGGTGGCGACGGCCTCATCCGGTCCGACGGTGATCCTCGTCACGGGGGTCAACGGGTCGGGCAAGACCACGTCGATCGCGAAGCTGGCCAGGCTGTTCACCCGGGAAGGGAAGCGGGTGGTGCTCGGGGCGGGCGACACGTTCCGCGCGGCGGCCGTCGAACAGCTCTCGATGTGGGCCGGCAGGCTCGGGGCCGAGATCGTCCGCGGAGAGCCGGGCTGCGATCCGGCGAGCGTGGCCCATCGGGCGGTGGCGCGTGCCCTGGAAGGGTCGTTTGACGTCTGCATCATCGACACCGCCGGCCGCCTGCAGACGCAGTCGAACCTCATGCAGGAGCTCGCCAAGATCCGCCGCGTGGTCACGAAGCAGATTCCCGATGCACCGCACGAGGTGCTCCTCGTGATCGACGCCACGGCGGGACAGAACGCCCTCTCGCAGGCCAAGGGCTTCAAGGAGGCTGCCGGCTGCACCGGCATCGTCCTCGCCAAGCTCGATGGTTCGGCCCGGGGTGGCGTGATCGTGCCGGTGACGGAGCAGTTCGGGCTGCCGGTGAAGTTCGTAGGGCTGGGCGAGACGGCCGACGACCTGGAAGTGTTCGTCCCCGAGCGGTTCGTCGCCGCCCTGCTGGAAGGCGCCCTGGCGGGCTGAGCAAGACGGCGAGTCCCTTGCTCGCGCTGCGGGCTTGGATGGAGGCGGGCCTGGCGGGTCGGCCGGGCCCCGGTTCAGTCTCCGCAGCCGGCAGAGTCTGCCGCGACGGCATGCGGGTCGTGGAAACCTTGCGGTCGCAAGGACGCTTGCCGCAGTTTTCCCCGGTCTCAGCACGATGACTTGGAGGTGGGGGGGAATGCGTGTCCGTAGCGGCGGACGTGGCGCGTGTTGCCTCCATTTCGACGACGCCCTCGCACACCGTGCGAAACACACCTACGACTCTGGAGTGATGAAAAATCATGAGATTCAGCAAGTTTAAATTGCCGCTCTGGGTGGCGGCTGGTCTGCTCACGACCAGCACCGCGTTCGCCCAAGCCCCCGTCGTGCCCAACGTCCCGCAGGAAGACGCCTACCAGTTGCGGGCCCTCCCGCCGCAGGAGGCTCAGGAGGAAGCCGAGACGGCCACTCCGAACCGCTACCTCGAGACCGAGTTCTTGAAAGAACGTGGCATCGCGACCTACGGCTGGATCAACGCCGGCATCGGCGGCAACAACTGGGGCAGCCCCTTCAACGGGCCGATCACGTTCAACGACCGTAACTGGCAGGGCCAGATGAACCAGCTCTACCTCGTCAACGAGAAGGTGCTCGACACCGAGGACGGCGGGGCCGACTGGGGCGGTCGAGTCGACCTGCTCTACGGTACCGACTACATCTACACCACGGCCCGCGGCCTCGACGGCAATCTGTACAACCAGGTGCTGCCGGGCCAGCCTTCGTGGGGTAATCGCTACTACGGCCTGGCCATGCCGCAGCTCTATGCCGAGGCCGGGTATGGGAATCATGCCGTCAAGGTCGGCCACTTCTACACGATCATCGGGTATGAAGTCGTGCCGGCCATCGGCAACTTCTTCTACACCCATGCCTACACGATGCAATACGGTGAGCCGTTCACCCACACCGGCATCCTCGACACCTACAAGGCCAACGACCAGTTGACGTTGTATGCCGGTATCACGAACGGATGGGACAACTTCAGCGACCCCATCAACATCCTCGGCATCTCGAACCCCGGCTATCCGGGCGCCAACAGCAATGCGGCGTTCCTCGGTGGTGCGACGATGAAGAGCTCCGACGAGACCCAGGCGTTGACGATCGTGGCAACGAGCGGCAACGAGCTCGCGAATCTCTCGACGCTGGGGGTGGGCAACCGGTCGATGTTCAGCACCGTCTATACGAACGAGCTGAACGACAAGGTGACCTACGTGTTCCAGAACGACAACGGCTGGCAGTTCAATGCCGGCACGGTCGACACGTTGAACCAGTCCCAGCCGGGCACCGCCCAGTGGTACGGCATCAACCAGTACCTGTTCTACAACTTCAGCGACACGCTGGTCGGCGGTATGCGGTTCGAATGGTTCCGCGATAACAACGGCTATCGCGTCATCTCGGGCCTGCGGAATGCCCTCTTCGGCGTGCCGAACTCGGCGACCGGTTTTCAGGGCAACTTCTGGCAGATGTCCTACGGCCTCAACTGGAAGCCGACCAACAACTGGATCATCCGCCCCGAGCTGCGGTACGACTGGTACTCGCCTGACAAGGCGAACGGCGCCCTGCCGTTCGGCTCGAACTTCGACAAGTACGGCCAGCTCTACGGCGGCTGCGACGCGATCTGGCAGTTCTAAATGTCCCGCCGGCGGGGCCATCCATGGCCCCCGCCGGCTCCGCCAGCCGCGGGCACAGCCAAGGTGTGCCCGGGCTGGCAGCGGCGGCCTTCCGGGCCGCCGTCACCGAGACTCTCGAAGCGAGGCCCGCCGAACCCGGTGGGCCTCGCCGCTTTCTGGGGCACGACGGGCTTGGATGACCGCTGGGCTTTCATGAAAGCCCGAAGCGCAAGCGAGGGAAATCCGCGTCCCGGCCCGCCAACGCTTTCCCGATGGCCAGCCGCCCCGATGCCCCTCGCCGCCTGCCTCCCCTTGCTCGAAGGGGGTGACCATGTGTCGTAAGTCCAACAAAACCGACGCAACGAGGAGTTTTTGGAGGGCGGCGCAGTTTGGGCAATCTGGCGAGGTGTACGGATTTTCGCGATGCCGTTAGGTTCCAAGCCTGGATTCCAGTGAATTCAGCGGAACTCTCAGGAACGAAACCTCTTGGAAACGTCTTCTTCTGCCCGATGACAGAAGGGGTCGTTTACGGGGAGCAAGCCATGATCAGTGTCTGCAACGTGTCCCGCCTCCGGCGGTCTGGTCTCGCTCTTGCCGCATTTGTGGCGGCTGTCTCGCTCTCTTGCGGTATCGCATTCGCCTCGCCGGAGCGGTGGCTGACCAGCTACGAGACCGCCATGCAAACGGCTCGGGAGACCGGCCGGCCAGTGCTGACGATCTTCACCGGGAGCGACTGGTGCCCCCACTGCCGCACCCTCGAGGACAATGTCCTGGCCACGGACACCTTCCTCGACTGGGCCGAAGACCGGGTCGTGCTCCTGATGATCGACCTGCCGCAACAGGGGATCTCCCAGGCCGTCCGGTCGGAGCGGTCCCAGGTCTGCATCAAATACGGCGTCCGCACGTTTCCCAGCGCCCTCCTGATCGGGCCCGACGGCCAAAAGCTTGCCCTCCAATCCGGCTATACGGGCCAGTCGCCTGGCACCTGGGTTGCCCAGTTTGCCAGCCACGTGCCCGCCCCGGCCGAAACGACCGCGAGTGCTGCCTCCGAAAAGGTGCTCCCGTCGCTCGACAGTGCGGTGGAGACTGCGAAAACGTCGCAACGTCCCATTCTGCTGCTCGTCTCAAAGAATGGCGATGCCAAGGCCTCGTCCCGGTTGGCTTCCCTGATCAAGGATCCCGAGTTCGAGGCCTTCGCCCACGACAACTTCGTGGTGGCCACCGTGCCGGCAGACGATCAGGGCGACTCCCAATCGGACCAGAATCTGGAACACCTCCTCGGCGGGGTGGAGTTGGGGCCGGATGCGGTGGAACTGATCGTTACCGATGACGGCCAGACGCCCTTGTTCAGCCAATCGGCCTCCCAGCCCCCGCAGCGGATCGTGAACGGCCTGCGGCGGTTCCTCATGGCCCGCCAGGCAGCCCGCAACTTCAGCCAGCGGCGTTGAGCCGGGGAGCTGTAACCAGCCTCCATCCAAGCCCGCAGCGCCAGCAAGGGACTCGCGGCCAAGCCAGATCCGTGACGACGCGCCGCCGGAATCGGCAGAAGTCTCGTCGCTACGGCTTTTTCTCCTTCCACGACCTGCGGCAGGTCAGTCCCCAGAAGGTCGAAAAATCCTCACGCTCCTCGAGCTTCCGCCAATCCCGGCTCCCCGGTTGGCCGCAGCCCAGTCGAGCCGACCGTCGCCATCCGTCCCGTACTGGCCGAGGCGGGGATCGAACCCGCACGGAGATCGCTCTCCACGGGATTTTAAGTCCCGTGCGTCTGCCTGTTTCGCCACTCGGCCGCCGCCCCAGGTCGCGTCCCCCCGGGAAGGGCGGCGCGGAGGCCGCGGTGGAGGGATCGTATCGCCGACGGAACGGCTGCTGCAAATCGCCGCCTGTTGCCGAGATTACAATCGGCCGTCTTGCGCCCGTTCCCCTCTTCCCCCGGCCGGTTTCTCAGGCGCGCTGTCTTCGCTCTGACTTTCTCCGTAGAGGCACTTGTCCTTGAATCAAACGCCCCCCGCCACCGACCTCCTGCCCGGTATCGACGGCTTCCTCGGAACACGGGCCTCCTTCGGCATGGATCTGGTGCTGGTGGGGCTGATCGCCCTGCTGCCCGTGATGGCGTGGAGCATCCACCTGGTCCGAAACCGCCGGGCCTACGCGGCCCACAAGCGGCTGCAGATCTTCATCGCGGCGGCGCTCCTGGCGGCCATCGTGGTCTTCGAGATCGATGTCAGGCTCATCAGCGACTGGAAGGTGCGTGCCGCCGCCGGCGGACAGAATCCCTGGTGGCCCGCCGGCGTGCTGACGGCGCTGGCCATCCATCTTGTTTTCGCGATCTCGACCCTCGTGCTCTGGGTCTGGGTGGTCTGGGAGGCGTTTCTGCGATTTCCGGTGCCAGCAGCACCCGGCAGCCATGGCCCCCGGCATCGCGTGATGGCGCGACTGGCTGCCATCGATCTCACGCTCACCGCCGTCACCGGCACGATCTTCTACTGGCTGGCTTTCGTGGCCGGTCGCTGACCACCAGCTGTCTTCCCTTCGGCGGCCGCCACCCACCGGCAGATCGCCAGGCCGCCGAAATAGAGCAGGCAGAGGGGGATCGCCAGAAAGAGGAGGCTGTAGGGATCGGCAGGCGTGAGGATGGCCGATACCACGAAGATCACGATCACTGCGATCCGCCACTGGGCCGCATACGTCGCCGCGTCGAACACGCCAATTCGCTCGAGGAACAGCATCACGAGCGGCAACTGGAATCCCAGGCCGAAGCCGATCGGCAGGATGAGGACGAATCCCAGCCACTCGCTGATTCGCGGGTCGGGGTCGAGGCCGAGCCACTCGTTGAATTCGAGCAGGTAGTCGAGGACGAAGTCGAACACGAAGAAGAACGCCAGCGCCACGCCGGCGAGGAAGAGGCCGACACTGATGGGCAGGAAGAGCCAGACCCAGCGTTTCTCGTGCGGATAGAGGCCGGCCGCCACGAACGTCCAGAGCTGGTAGAAAATCCACGGGCTGGCCAGCACCAAGCCCGTGAGAAGCGCCGCCTTCACATAGATGCCGAAGGCCTCCTGGGCGCTCAAGGTCGTGATGCTCACCCGCGGATCCCGCGACAGCGGCTGCCAGAGGAGCATGGGCACGAGCGCGTCGAGCGAGAAGGCCGGGGGCTGATTGCCCGATGCGGGCGGCGCAGCCTCACCGCCGGGGGGCTGCCCGGCACTGACCGCCGAGGGCGAGGGCAGCACCAGCGAGTCGCTCGCGACCGGGGCGAGCACGCGCCGCAGTCGGTCGGGGTGCACCTCCCGCAGTTCGAACGACATGCCGTGCCGCTCGACCGCGTCGATGATCTCGTCGCGGGAATAGGGCAGGGGAGGGCCGCCGGCCTGCCGCGGCTGCCAGGTGTCGAAGGTCTCGATCGCCCGCTCGGAGTAATACTTGCCGAGCGCCCGCCGCAAGGGCTCCTCGATCAGGTGGACCACCGGGCGGGCCACGAAGAAGCCGACGAGCACGGCCACCGCCAGCCCGAGCGCCGCCCTGATAAGGCAGACCCGCAGCTCCTCCAGATGCTCGCCGAACGTCATCGTCGAGCTTTGAAACAGATCCTCGTCGGAAGTGCGCGGCATGGCGTCTTTGGCCCGTCTTTCCGGTGCATCCGGAGACCCCTATGTATACCTCAAAAAAAGCCACGGTGCGCATCGATGCATCCGTGAGGGGCTGCACGTGTCCTGAGAGCCGGCGTTGCTGACCAGCGGAGCCAGGATGGCGGAGCGCAGTCAGCATCGAGTGAGCGAAGGGCAGGATGCCCGAAGCGAACGTCCGGCGACAGGGCACGGGCAGCCCCGAACCGTCACGCCCCGTACTTGCCGAACCGCATGCTGTGGGCCATCGCCAACAGCATCAGGTGCTTCGCCGGAAACTGGCCGAAGCCGCCCCGCAGGCAGTCTCGCTCCGAAAACTTCGTCAGCCCGTCGGGCCGGCAGGTATCGGCGACAAGCAGCGTCGGCACCGGATGCCAGGAGTGGCTCTTGAGCTTGCTCGGTGTGGAGTGATCGCCCGTCACGATCAGCACGTCGGGCTTCAGCTTCTCGATGCGCGGGATCGCCCGGTCGAGTTCCTCGACCCGCTTCACCTTCTGGTCGAAGGCGCCGTCCTCGCCGGTGGAGTCGGTGTATTTGAAGTGCAGGAAGAAGAAGTCGTAGTCGTTCCAGCACTTGGCCAGCTCGTCGATTTGCTCGTCGAGCGACTGGGCCTTGCCGACGAGCGTCATGCCGGCCAGCTGGGCCAGCCCCTTGTACATCGGATAGACGGCGATTGCCGCGGCTCGCAGGCCATACAGATCGAGATAGCTCGGCAATTGCGGCTTGGCCGCGAAGCCGCGAAGCACCATGCCGTTGGCCTTCTTTTCGTCG
>JBILWX010000144.1:0-8006 GCA_044369655.1 Pirellulales bacterium | reverse complement strand
CGGCCGGAGAGAGTGGCGCCGGATCGAGCGGCGTCACGCCGGTCGCCTGCGGATCGGTGTCGGCCACCGCCCCGTCGAGCCCTTGGCCGCGGAACACCACCACGAACCGATGCTCCTTCACCGGCTTCACGAACGTCTCCACGCCGGGAATGTTTACTGCCTGCAACCGCTCGACGACCTTGAAACTCTCCTCCGACGGAATCCGGCCCGCGCGGCGGTCGCTGATCAGACCGGCCGAGTCGAGCGTGCAGAAGTTGCCCCGGGCGGCCACGTCGTGGGGGCCGAGTTCGAAGCCGATGCCGGTGGCTTCGAGCGCCCCGCGGCCGATCTTGAAGGCGAGCGGGTCGTAGCCGAAGAGGCCGAGGTGGCCGGGGCCCGAGCCAGGCGTGATGCCAGGGAGCACCGGCACGCTCAGCCCGCTCGTGCCACGACCCGCGAGGCGGTCGAGGTTGGGCGTGCTGGCGGTTTCCAGTTCGGTCTTTCCGTGCGGCTCCATGGGCAGGCCGCCCAGGCCGTCGGCCACCAGCATCACGATTTTCGATCCGTTCTTCTCTGCCAGTTCGCGAACCAGTTCGTGCTCTGTCATGGTGCTGCCAGCTCCCGGGGGCGGATTAAGGTTGGATGTCGGACGGATGGCCGCAACGGCCGTGCCGTGGGCTACATTCTGGCGAGAGCCTACCCGTTCCCACGCCAGACGGCACCACCCTTGGCCAGGCCCCAGTCAAAACCGCAGGTGCGTCAGCAGGTCCACCGATGAGCGTCATCCGGCCGAAGCCCCCCGAAGATCCGATCGAGTACGAGCCAGCGGCCGTCGCCACGTCCGGCGACCGGTCGCGGCACAGCCATGACGCGGGAGAAGCCTGGCTCGAACGGGCTCGGACAGACGTGCTCGGCGCTGCCGATGCCGCTCGGCCCGACCGGCTGCTCGACGCCTACAACACCGGCGGCGGGCGGGCCGCCAGCCAGCTCTTCGCGATCCTGCAGGCCGCGCGGCGGATTCGCGACACGGTCGACCGCGTGATCGTGCTGGGAGACGGCTGCGGGCCGCTCGGCGCGCGGGCGATCTTCGCATCCTGCGCCCACCCCTGCCACAACGAACTCTCCCGCGGCGAGCGGGGCGGTAGGCCGCGGCTGTCGTTCGTGAACTCGCCCCTCGACAACGACGCCATCCAGGGGGTGCTCGATCTCGTCGCCCCGGCTGGAAAACCGCGCGGCAGCGATCTGCTCGACCAATGGGCCCTGATCGTGGCCGGCACGACCGGCGTGGACTCCGAAACGGCCGCAGCCACGCGGCTGTTTCTTGCAACGCTCCTCGAAAGCGTGAGCGGGGATCGTGCGGCGCTCGCCGACCGGCTGGTGCCGATCGCGTCGCCGACCGGCTGGCTGGCCGACCTGGCCGCATCGCTCGGCTGCGCCGCCGTCTTCACGATTCCCGAGGATGTCGGCGCAGGTGGCTCCGTGTTCACGCCGCAAGGGCTGCTGCCCGCAGCCGTCGCCGGCATCGACGTGGTGCGGCTGCTTCAGGGCGCGGCGGCGATGAACCGTCGCTTCCGCGAGGCACCGGTGGCGGACAACCCCGTGCTGCAATTCGTTCGAGTGTCGCTGCTCATGGCAGAGCGGGGGGGAATGGCCCGGGTGCTCGCAAGTCGCACGAGCCAACTCGAAGCCGTCGGCCGCTGGCACGGCCGGCTCACGGCACGTCGAGGCCCGCCGCTGACCACGTCGCTGGTGGTGAGGGAGCCCCGCCGCGACCCGCTGGTGGTGCCGCCGCTCGCCTGCTGTATTGAAAACGCGGACGGGCTCGACCACCTGGGAGGAACATCATGGCCCGAACTGCTCGCCGCGGCCCACGCGGCCGATGCCGGTCCGCACGAGCCCGCCGACGCCATCCTGCTGCCGCGGGTCGATGAACACGCGATCGGCCAGTTGCTCCAGTTCCTCGTGTTGGCGAACCTGATCGAGAGCCGGTTGTAGCCATTCGACGGAACTCTTTCGCCACAAATCGCTGGGGGAGGCGAAGGGGGCGGCGAACGCTCGAGGAGCATTGGGCCGCCGCGGCCCACGCGACGAGACTTTTGCCGCCCCTGAGCCGGCTTGGGCCAACCGAGTCGGTTATAGTTCTCAACACCCACACTTCGCCTGGAGATCTCCCCATGCCCGTCACGCTCACATGGACCGGCCACGCCACCTGGCTCATCGACACCGGCGCCGGCACGTTGCTCGTCGATCCGTTCTTCGACGAGTGTCCGACCGCCTCGATGAAGGCTGCGGCGGTCGCCTGCGACGCGATCCTGGTCACGCACGGTCATTTCGACCACGTGGCCGATCTGGTCGCGATCGCCAAGCGGACGCGGGCACGCGTCTTCTGCAACTGGGAGATCGGTCAGTGGCTCGGCGCCCAGGGTGTCGACGCGGTACAGCCGATGAACATCGGCGGCCGAGTGGCCGTGCCGGGCGGCACGGCGAAGATGGAGATCGCCCACCACTCCTCGAGCCTGCCCGACGGCACCTACGGCGGCAACCCGGCCGGCTGGGTGCTCGATGTCGGCGGCGTGCGGGTCTACATCGCCGGCGATACGTCGCTCTTCTCCGACATGGAGCGGATCGGTCGTCCGCACGACGGCCGGCGGATCGACGTGGCGGTGCTGCCGATCGGCGACCTGTTCACGATGGGGCCGGACGACTCGCTGGAGGCGATCCGGTTGCTCGCGCCGAGGATCGTCCTGCCGAGCCACTACGGCACCTGGCCGCCCATCGAACAGGATGCGAAGGCGTGGGCCAAACGTGTGCACGACACGAAACTCGCCGACGCCCGGGTGCTCCAGCCCGGTGATTCGATCACGATCGCCCCTGCCTGACGCTTCACCGCGGGCCTGTCGTCGGCAGTTCCACCGGCTTCGCCGGCGGCACGCGCACCTCGACCAGGTCGCCCGCGACCCGTGTCTCGAAGACATCGACTTTGAGCTGCGGATTGTCGCACCAGGTGCCGTCACTGAGGCGGAATCGCCAGGCATGCCAGGGGCAGGTCACGCAGCCGTCGGTCATCGGCCCCGAGCCGAGCGAAGCCCCCATGTGCGGACAGAGATCGTCGATGGCGGAGTAGCGGTCCCCGTCGAAGAAAACCGCCACCAGTCGGCCCGACACCTCGAACACACGTCCCTCTCCGACCGGGATCGAGCCGACCTTCGCCACGGCGGTGAAGGGCACGTCGGAGGAATTCACGATGTCGTTCATGCCCTCAAGATGTAGCATACGGCGACATGGATGAAAAACCGGCGACACTCGCGGCCTCACCGATCCGACTCCTGGTGATGGACGTCGACGGCACCGTCACCAACAGCCGTCACGAGGTCACGCCGGCGATCTGCGACACGGTCGCCCGCATCCGGGCCGCCGGCATCAGGGTCGTGCTGGCGACGGGGCGTCGTTACCGGGACACGCTTCCCGTGGCCGCGAGGCTCGGTATCGAAGGCCCTCTGATCACCGCGTCGGGGGCGCTCGTCAAACGCACCACGGACCATTGCACGCTCACGCGGGCCGAGTTTGGTCCGGGCGTGCTCGAGGGCGTGGTCGCATGCATCGTCTCAGCCGGCCATGAGCCCGTGCTCTATTCCGACAGCTTTGCCGACGGCTTCGATTTTCACTGCCGGAGTCTCGCCGTCGCCCCGACATCCTCGGCGGATGCGGAGCGGGGCGCTTTGGGCCTGGCCGAATACCTCGAACGCAACCGGGAATTGGCGCGTGTCGTGCCCGACCTGCATCTCCGGCCGCCGCCGGGCGTCTTTGCGGGCTTCACGATGGGACCCCATCGCGCCATGCTCGACCTCGAGGAATCGCTGCACGCCGTCTTTCCCGGCCGGCTCTCCCTGCACACGATCCGCAGCCCACGCTATCTCAATTGGATGTGCGAGATCGCGCCCGCGGGCGTCACCAAGTGGTCGGGCGTGCTGTCGCTGGCAGGGGAGTGGGGCATCGCGCCGGCGGAGATCTGCGCCGTGGGCGACGACGTCAACGACCTGCCGATGATCCGGGGTGCCGGTCTCGGCATCGCCATGGGCAACGCGCAGCCGGAGGTGCTCGCCGCCGCCGACCGGGTCGTCGGCCGGCATGACGACGACGGTCTAACTGACGTGGCCGACCTGATTCTGGGTTCGGGCTGAATGGGCTGAGGCGGCTCCTCAGCATCTGGATCTGGAGATTCCGTGAGCCCCGGAGCGCCCAGCCCTCCGCGTTCCCCCAGGCTGCGCCTCCTCTCGGCCTGGTTGGGCGACTCCTGGGCAGTCTCCGGCAATCACCGCCCGATGCGGGTTGAAGCAGGCTGACGCGATCCCTATAGGTCTGCGGTCTGAACGGCCGCATCGACCGAATTCTTTGGCCTGCGACGGCCCCTCCGTGTGGTGAATAGGCATGGAACTGAAACTCCACCGACCGCATGCCGCCTGCACGCAGACGGGCCGCCCTTTCGTCGCTGGCGAACCGCTCGTCTCGGCGCTCGTCCGGTCGGAAGGCAGGCTTGATCGATGTGACTATGCCGCCGCCGAGTGGACGGCGCCGCCGCCCAACACGCTGGCATGGTGGCGGTCGACCTATCCGGCTGCTCAGTCCGCCGGAGCGACGCTCGCGCCGGCGGACGTGCTGCTCGACGTGCTGGAGGAGTTGGAGGGGCAGGAGGACGACAAGGCCCTGCGGTACCTGGTGGCACTCGAGTTGGTGCGCCGTCGCGTGTTGCGGTTCGTCGATCGGCCAGGCGACGAGACGACCGAACGGCCTGCTGACGGTGGTCCGGTCGACGGGCCCGGTCGGCGGGATTTCATCGTGGCCTGCCGCAAACGGGATCGGGAATACCGCGTGCAGTCGGTCTCGGCGCAGGAGGCTGCTGCTCCGGGCGTCGAGGAGCGGCTCGCGTCGCTGTTCTGGAGTGGAGGTGCCGCATGACCACGACCGCTCCACCGGGCAGCGTTCGCCGGACTCTGGCAGGCTCGCGGGCCGTGGCGTTGGCGTTGGTGGTGGCGGCGTTGGCGTCCACGGGAGCGGCCTGTCCGCAGGCCATCCGTGGCTATCAGGTGGGCACGATGCCGCTGCCGCGCACGCTGCCTGCGCAGCCCACCCTCGACCAGATCATCGCCACCGTCCACGACAACACGCAGCGGGTGCGGAGCTACATGGCCCCACAGGCCGTGCTGATCGTGCCGGGCGTGCCGCGGCTGTCGGCACAGGTGGCCTGCGAGCCGCCTCGTCGCTTCCGGCTCCGCGCCCAGACTGCCGTCACCGGCAGCGAACTCGACATCGGCAGCAACGACGACCTCTTCTGGCTGTGGATCCGGCGGCATCAGCCGCCGATGATGCTGCACTGTCGTCACGATCAATACGAACAGTCGTCGGCCCGTCGCCTGCTCCCCATCCGCGCCGACTGGATGCCGGAACTGTTGGGACTCGTGAACTTCCGCACCGAGGATCGGCACGAAGGGCCGTTCCCGCTCCCCGACGGCAGACTCGAAATCCGCAGCCGGATTTCGCAGGCTCAAGGGGCCACCGATGGTGAACTGCTGAAGTCGACCATTCTCGACGGCACCACCGGCCTGGTGGTGGAACAGCATCTGTTCACGGCCTCCGGCGAGCGGCTGGCAAGCTGCCGCACCACCAAGCACCGGGTCGATCCACAGTCGGGCGCGGCCCTGCCTCGGTTCGTCGAGGTGTCGTGGCCCGCCTCGGGGATCGAGTTCCAGTTGGAACTGGCGGCGATCTCCACCAACATGCCTTCCAGTGATCCTGGCCAACTCTGGCAGATGCCCGCCTACGAGGGCTACGCGCCGGTGGATCTCGCTGACCCGTCGGTGGTGATTGCGCCCGTTCCCCCGCGGTAAGACGCCGCGCAGGCGACGGGCTTCATTTCGCCTGCAGCTTCATTTTCTGTCGCGCCCGCGCCAGGGTCGGGCCGATCGAGCCCAGCGGCAGGCCCGTGATCCGGCTGATCTCGCCGTAGCTTCGAGCTTCGAGGTGATGCAGCCGCACGAGCCGGGCCTCCATCACCTCGAGATCACCGAGCATCAGTTCGACCTGCTCGCGGTCGGCCAGCCGCATCTGGCCGTCATCGGAGTGGGCGGGTTCCTGCCCGGCGGCAATGGGCCGGTACCCGTGGGGGGCGGCGGCCAGCCGGCTCAGGCCGCGCACCGCCACGCGACGGCCTACGACGGCCAGGTACGTCGCCAGACTCGACCGGCCCGCGAAGCCGCGGAGAACCGCCGCGTCGTGGTGGAGGATTTCGAGCAGGATGTCGGCAAGCAGGTCGTCTCGGTCGGCCGACGTGAGGGCGATGCGCCGCTGGGCGGCGGTGCGATCGACCACGAATGCGAGCAGGCCGCCGAACCGCTCGACGAACGCATCCCAGGCTGCCGGTTGCCCCTGCAGGCAATCGTGAAGCAGCTGCCGATCGCCCGGTGGAAAGAGTGGCATGGCCGGCGGGGGCACCGGGCCGGGAGCGTGCGAGGAATCCATCGTCGTTTCGGCCATTGTCACGGCTCGCCCTCGTGATCATCCGCGGCCCGCGCACCGCAGAAAAGCGGCAGAAGAAGCGGCTCCGGGAAGGGAGTTTTGCCCTGACTCTCCCAATCATAGGCCTCCCGGCACGCCGCTACCAACAGCAGGACGGCCCAGACTCATGAAACCGTCCGAATTCGCCGATTCTTGAATCGTTGACAGGTGCGGCGGATCGCCCTACGATTCCGCGCATCCGGTACAGATTGCCATGCTTCCGGCAGCCGTTCCAAACCATTCGTTCTCGCCCTGCGAGCAGCCCGTTTCCCATCCCATTCCAAGGAGCCTCCAACCATGACACACGTTGTCGCCGAGCCCTGTTTCGCCTGCAAGTACACCGACTGCGTGGTGGTCTGTCCCGTGGAGTGCTTCTACGAGGGGGATCAGATGGTCTACATCCACCCCGATGAATGCATCGACTGCGAGGCCTGCGTTCCGGAGTGCCCCGTCGAGGCGATTTTCCACGAGGACAATCTGCCCGCGGAGTGGAAGGACTTCAAAGCGCTCAACGCGGAAATGGCGACGCAGTTGCCGGTGATCACCGAGAAGAAGGAACCGCTCTGCTGAACGCCAAGCACGGCCATCGTGGCCGTCTCGGCGTGAAGGGCCTCCGCCCGCTCGTGCAGACCCGGCCGGTTGGAATCACGAAAAACATCGCATCGTGCGATTTTTTCTTGGCGGGCCTCCGCCCGCTGGTGCAGACCCGGCCGGCTGTAATCACGAAAAACATCGCATCGTGCGATTTTTTCTTGGCGGGCCTCCGCCCGCTGGTGCAGACCCGGCCCTCCGGGCCTAGTATGCGGGCTATGCGCTACGGCGGAAAAATGTCTAACGCAGGTCGACGAGCCAGTAGGCGTTGTCGACGAAGCTCTTCCAGCTCTCGTACTTCGGGTTGCCGAGTTTGATCGAGAGCAGGGGGCTGCGCTTCGGTTTGACCGGGTGCCGCACGAGGTTCATTCGCGCCTCGGGAGGCGTCCGGCCACCCTTGCGGACATTGCAGGCCACGCACGCGCAGACGATGTTTTCCCAACTGGTGATGCCGCCGCGGCTGCGGGGCACCACGTGGTCGAGCGACAATTCACTGGTCGGGAAGTGTTTGCCGCAGTACTGGCATTGGTTTCCGTCCCGCGCAAAGACGTTGCGGCGATTGAAACGCAGCCCCTGCCGGGGTCCCCTGTCGCAGGAGGTCAGCCGAATCACCCGCGGCGCCTGCAAGTCGTAGCCGACGGCCCGCACCCAATCCTCGTCGGGGCCGCGATAGGCCGATCGCAGGGCCGAAAGCTCCCGCCACGAATCGAGCGTGTGGGCGGCGTATTGCCCCTCCTCGATATGCACCACCTCCGCCAAGTGCCGGAACAACAGGGTGATCGCCCGACGGACGTTGGTGATGTGAACGGCCACGAACGACCGGTTCAATACGAGCACGCTCAGACCGAGCGACCCGGGAGCGATTGCGGCGGGCATCATCGGAC
>JBILWX010000260.1:0-3105 GCA_044369655.1 Pirellulales bacterium | reverse complement strand
TGGCAAAGTGCGTCTGGAGATCGTCCGGTTGGACCGCAAGAATCGCCTGCCAGGCACGTTCGGCTCCGGCCGGATCGCCCCTGACCAGGCGGCTTGCGGCAACCGCCGACAGCACCCGCTTCCCCTCATCTGCCGGCAGCGACGCAGCCTGCGATGCAAGCTCGTCGAGGATGCCCGTGGCTTCGTCTTCCGGCGCCCGCGTGGCCAGTCGTGCCCGCAACACGAGCAGCCGCTCGTCGGCGACGAGCGCGTCGGGAATCCTCTTCCACACCCGCAGGGCCGCGGCCAGGCCGTCCTGCCCGAGCGTCGCCCTCACCACCCGTTCCCAGAGCTGCGGATCGTCGCCGTCTGCCTCGAGCGCCCGCGTCAAGAGAGCGGTTGCCGCCGCCGGGTCCCCCGCGGCCACGAGATGGTCATACCGCAGCACCGCGAGCCGGCCGGGCGGCAGGGTCTGCCCACGCTCCAGCGCGTCGAGGAGTTGCGTCACCTGGGACCAGTCGCGTTCGTGCAGAGGCAGCCGCAATTGGTGCATGCCGCGGAGCCGTATGAGCGGTTCCCAAACCTCCGGCTGCTGCAGCAGCCGCTCCGGCCCGAGTTCCTTGGCGACCGCCTCGTATGCAGCGAGCGCCTTCTCCGGCCTGCCCGCCGCCGCCAGACCGGCGGCGGCGGTGACCTGCGCCCTCCACTCGCCAGCATTCTGCCCCAGCACCCGCTGGCTGGCGGCCAGTTGTTCATCGACCTGGCCCAGCCGCGCATGGCACTCGGCCAGCAGCAGATCGACCTCTCGCTTGAGGTCTGGAGACTCGGCCGCGAGCGGCCGCAGTGCGTCGAGTTTCTTGACTGCGGCCAGCCATTGCTGCCGTGCGACAAGCAGCCGCGCCTCCAGCATCTCGATGGCGGGATTCGTCCGCCCGGCCCGGTCCACGAGATCGCGCAGCGTCCCCTCGGCATCCGACAGCCGATTCGTCAGCAGTTGCACGTTCGCCAGCGACAGCAAGAGCGCCGGGTGACCGGGCAGCCGCTCGAGCCCCTCGCGCAGCGGTTCCAGGGCCTGCTCGGGCTCGCCCCGCCTGATCGCCACGTCCGCGAGACCAAGCCTGCCATTCGGCAGCTGCGGAAACAGGTCCCTGATCCTGGCCGCTTCGCCCGCCGCCTCGTCGAAGCGGCGGTCTGCCAACGCGATGGTGAAACTGGTGGACAGCACGTCGGCGTCGTCGGGCGCAAGCGTGCGCGCGCGGGCGATTTCCTCGGCCGCCCGCCCCGCCTCGCCCTGGTGGGCATGCCACCGCGCCTGTGCCAGCCAGGCCCGGTGGTCCTCCGGTGCCGTCGTCCTCAGTCGTTCGAGCACTCGCTCTGCGGCCTGGGGATCCTGCCGTTTGTCCACGAGAATCGCCGCCAACAGCAGCGAGGCCTCCGTGACGAACCGGCTCGCTTTCCGCTCCGCATCGAAAGCCTTGCCGGCCGGATCCCAGCCGGCGAGGCCGGCGGCGAGTGCAGCAGCTTCCGGGATGTTGCCGTTGCCGAAACAGGCGCGTGCCTCGAGCATCGAGATCTCGTCGAGGTCGATGCCGGCGGCGGCGAGTGACTCGGGGGAAGCGGCTGCCGCCAGCTCGCGCAGGATGCCGATTTCCGCCCGGGCGGCGCCCCACTGGCGGAGTTCGAGCAACGTCTCCGCCAGCGCTCGCCGCAGCGGCAGCGATTCGGGATTCTTCCGGACGGCGATGCTGATGGCGTCGAAGGCCGCCTCGCGCTGGCGCTGGCCGACGTCTGGATGCCTGGTTTGGTCCCGCAGCAACGTGGCGTAGGTGGCGTAGGCCTCGGCATCGTCCGGCGACTGGCGGAGATAGAGGGCGTACAGCTTGGTCGCCTCTTCGGTCTCGCCTGCGGTGAGCCGCTCCCGGGCCGACTCGCGCAGCTCCGCCACCCACCGCGCGCGGCGGGCCCGGTATGCCGCCGGGAGCGCCACCGCCGCGACGGCGGCGGCGGCCACGAGGACAATGCCCAGAATGGTCAGGAGACGTTTGATGCCGGGTGTCATGCGGAGGGATCCTGGAAGCAGACCGTGATGTCGAAGGACTGGGGGAGCATGCGGAAGAAACGTGAACGTGCGTCGCATCGGGGGGCGGTGGCGATCACCCCCACTGTGTCCACGAACCGGTGGCGATGACGTAGCCGCTCAACAGCGCGTTGGTGGTGGCGTGCGCGACCACGGCATCGAAGAGTCGGCCGCGGTGATACAACGCAGCCGCGAACAGCATCCCGGCCACGGTGCCGGCAATCCATGCGTCGCCATGGAGAAGACCGAACGCCGTCGACGACACGAGAAAAGAAAACCAGGAGAACTGTCCGACCGGTACGTTGTCGGCGTCCGCACTGATGCAGCGGCGGCTCACGAAGCCACGGAAGAAGAGTTCCTCGGCGATCGGCACCGTCACCGTCGCTCCGGCCACGCGAAAGAGCAGCCAAGCGGTCGCCCATGGCTGGCCGAGTTGCAGCGGATCGCGACTGGCGATGTCCGTCGCGGCGGCGGCCCCGCCGGGCGCCAGGATCATCCAGAGCGCAAACGCCGCCACGCCGACTGCCACCGCCTGCGGAGAGACCAGACATTCCTGGCTCCGCAGCGTGGGCCAGAAAACGACGAGCACTCCGAGCACTCCGACCACACGGATCGGATAGAAGACGTCGAACCCGCTGGTGAATGCCTGCGTGAGCATGGTGATCGCGGTCAGCGCGAGGAATGGCAGGAGGCAGGCCGTGGAGGAGAGTTGGGCGCCGGATCGATCATGTGCCTCGGGAGACTGTGCCGCAATCAACGCCCGCTCCGAAGGCACTCCCCCACCGTGTTCGTTCCCTTCCGGCCGCAGCCCGGCGGGACTCATGAAGAACGGCATCCGCGAAGCGGACCAGATGAGCCCAAGGCCGACCGTGAGAAACGCGATCCAGCCGGCGACGGAATGAAAACCGTCGACGGCAATGCGAGGTGAAATCCAGATGCCGATCAGGATCAGCGCGGCGATGCGGACCACGTTCGCCAACCAGATCAGCAGGACGCCGACGGGCAGCAGCAGGAGCGACTGCGGAAAGCGGTGGAGCGACCGGAACCAC
>JBILWX010000115.1:0-10953 GCA_044369655.1 Pirellulales bacterium | reverse complement strand
GTGGTTGCTACGGCTGCGCCTCCGCAACCACACAGGGCTGGTCTGTTGGAGGGCAAAACCCTAACTTAAAAACTGGCGTCATACATGGGGGCAGGTCAAGCCCGAGATGACGAAGAACACGTCCACTCCGCAGAAGCCGCCGGGCAGTGCCGCCGGGAAGGCGTGGACGATGATGACCGCCAGGATGGCTACGGCCCGGAGGCCGTCGATGTCTGGGCGGTAGCCGTGGTGTGCCATCGAGACCAAAAAACCACTGGGACCGCGGGCGTGGTCGGCAGTCAACGTTGTGCGGATGTCTTTGCGGCGATCGCGTCGACGAGTTGTCCCACGTTCGCGAATCCCGCCACCTCCGCCGTGGTGAACGCGATACCGAATGCCTTCTCGATCGATACCATGAGGCGGATGTGGTTCAGGCTATCCCATTCGGCCACGTCCCTGGCGGTCATGGCGGGGGTCGCCACCAGAGAATCGTCGTCGAACACGTCTCGGAAAATCGTCGTGAGTCGAGTGTATAGTTCGTCGAGCATGTCGGTCAGTTTACCCTCCCGATCGAACCCCGTTCAAACGATCGTGCCCGTCGCCTCATGAACCGTGTCAGGATCGCCAGCCTTCCCTGGCTGCCACCCGCTCCGTCCGACTTCAAGGATCGCTGCAGACGCTGCGGGACCGACGGTGTTCCCGCCGCCGTTGCGCTCCGCCGCCTGGCGGCTCATGCTCTGGAGGATGCTGATCTCGAGCGGCTTCGGAGGGCCCTTCAGGCGGAGAAGCGGCGGCACGGCGGCGCCGCCATCCCCGGCCTTCGGCCTGCTACGCTGGGCCTTTTGGGCAACGGTACCACCAAGCTCATCGCACCGGCGCTCGTGGCGACGGCGGCCCGATACGGCATCGATTTGACGACTGTGGAAGGGGAGTTCGATCAGGCGTGGCGCGAGGCCAACGCGGCCGATTCGGCGATCGTGCGGGCCGCGCCGCACGGGATCATCGTGGCCCTCGATCATCGCGGCCTGCCCGGCCTCGGCCCGGGCCTGAGCGACGACGAGGACGGGGACGTCGCGGCGGCCCTCGCCCACATGACCGCCATCTGCCGCGGCCTGCGGCAGTCCACGGGGGCGACGCTCTTCGTGCAGAACGTTCCCTGTCCGCCCTGCCCGCTATTCGGCAGCCAGGATGCCCGCGTCCGCGGCACGCAGCGGCGGCGGATCGAGCGGTTCAATCACGAACTCGACGATCTGCTGACGGAGTGTTCGGGAATCCTATTCGACGTCGACGGCCTTGCCCGTACGGTCGGCTCCGAGCACTGGTTCGATCACAGCCAGTGGCACGCCGCCAAACTACCCTTCGCCCACGACCTCGTGCCGCTCTACGCCGATCATGCGATGCGGCTCGTGGCCGCCGTGGGCGGGACGGCCCGCAAGTGCCTCGTGCTCGACCTCGACAACACGCTCTGGGGTGGCGTGGTGGGTGACGATGGGCTGCACGGGCTCGTGCTCGGGCAGGGAGACGCCCTTGGCGAGGCGTTCGCCGCCGTGCAGCAGGCCGCCGCCTGGCTGCGGTCGCGGGGTGTGATCCTGGCCGTCTGCTCGAAAAACGACGCCGATGTCGCCCGCGCAGCGTTCGCTGGGCATCCCGACATGGTGCTGCGGCTCGACGACATCGCCGTCTTTCAGGCCAACTGGCAGGACAAGGCGGCCAACCTGCAGGCCATCGCCCGCACGCTCGACATCGGCACCGACGCGCTCGTGCTGCTCGACGACAATCCGGCCGAGCGGGAACTCGTTCGCATGACGCTTCCGGAGGTGGCGGTGCCCGAACTCACCGCCGATCCTGCCGACTACCCGTCGCTGCTGCTGGCGGCGGGCTATTTCGAATCGGTGAGCTTCACCGACGAGGATCGCCAGCGGGCCGGGCTTTACCGGGCGAATGCCGTGCGTGCCGAACTGGCGGCGTCGGCGACCGACATGGAGGCATACCTGGCCTCGCTCGACATGGTCGTGCGGCTGTCCTCGTTCGACGCGACGGGCAGGTCACGAATCGCCCAGCTCACGCAGCGGTCGAACCAGTTCAACCTCACGACGAGGCGCTACGACGAGGCCGCAATCGAGGCGTTCGAGAAGCGGCCCGACGCCTTCACGCTGCAGGTGCGGCTCGCCGACCGCTGCGGAGACAACGGCATGATCAGCGTCGTCATCTGCACCCAGGCCGGCACGGAGTGGATCATCGACACGTGGCTGATGAGCTGCCGCGTGCTCAACCGCCGCGTGGAGGAGGCCGTGCTCGACGTGCTGACGGCCACGGCTCTCGACCGCGGCATCACCAGGCTGACCGGCCACTACGTGCCGACCGATCGCAACGGCATGGTGCGGGAGCACTATCCGCGCCTAGGTTTCGACCCGGGCCCGGCCTCTGCCGGCGTGGAGGCGTGGCACCTCGATCTCGTGGGCTACCAGCCGCGCAGGCCCCCGATGACGTTTGTCCTTAGCGACGGCATCCGCGGTCCAGCCTGTTCCGTTCCCCCGTCGCCGTGATGGTTGTGCATCAGGACCATCCGAATCGTCCGTGAGCAGATCCGTGAGACCGCTTCTTTTCATCGCCGCGTCGTACGTCTTCATCAACCTCGCCGTGTGTGCGGTGGTGGGGGGGGCATTCGGAATGCCGCGACGAGCCCCACCGGTGGACCTCTTCGATCCGGACGGGCGAGTGATGGAACGGCTGAGGTCGCGATCGGTGTCCCGACGCTTGCTGCAGCCGGAGGCAATCCGAGTCCTCGTTGACAACGAGGCGATGGAGATGCTCGTCGAGAGCACCGTCCTTGCCCGGGCCGCCACACCCCAGCTTCTCTTCCTCGGTGCATCGTCGGCAGCCGGGGGTTGCAGGCCGACGCTGCTGCAGCCGCTGTTGCCCGAGTATCAGAGCAGCAATTTTGGGATCGGGGGCGCGAACGTCACGGTCATGCAGCAGACGCTGGACGAGATTCTGCAGCAGCTCCCGCCCGAAATCAGATCACGATCGGCGGTCGTGCTTTTCATGAGTTACATGTCCTTCTTGCCGGACGCTGTCCGCTGGCACAGGTCCGCGGCCGCCGTCGGGAATCCGTCACGGCCGCTGACGTGCGTCGACGTCGCGATGCAACGCTGCCCAATGATCCTCGACGGGGCCGATCCCGTGGGGCGAAGGCTTCCGGCGGCCCTCATCAGGGCCGCGAAGGAGCGGTTCCGCATCTGGCGGCTTCTGACCGCCGAGTGGGGCACACACCCGGGCGACGCGGTCGCCCAGCCGAGCTTCTGGAAACTGCAGACGCCGAAGTGGCGCGAGGCGCGGCTGCAGCGGGAGGGGGCCGGCGGTCCACGGCCGAAGTCGTTCATCGAGATGACGGTCGAGGAGCAGGTCGCCGAAATCGATCGAGGCATGGCCGCCCCGGGCGTGGAGTTCGATCGTGATCAGTGCGAAAAACTCGTGGGACTCGTGCGGCACGCGACCGGGGCGGGCATGCAGGTCGTGATCATGGATCCGCCGCTGCCCAGTCGCCACCGCCGCGCGGCGCCGCGGCTGGAACCGTTCAAAAGGCAGATCGCGGAGCTCATGGCACCGTTCGTGGAGGCCGGGAGCGTGGCCGTGGTGGATCTCACCGACTCGCTCGGCGACGAGCACTTTGCCGACCTTGCGCACCCGTCGCCGGAGAGCCTCGAGATCTGGGCGACACTTCTGGCTGACAATCTGAGAGGGCTGTTGCGACCTCAGTCGCCGAGAATCCGCGAGTGAGCAGTGCCGGAGGCGATCTTCCGGCCGTCGCAGGTCACGCGAAACGCCAGTTCCAGCACCTGCACCGCCTCTGAAAAACGACGCGATTCGGCGTGAAAGACGGCGGTCTCCTCGACGTACAGGGGCGAGTGGTATCGGATCGACCATTCGAGCGAGACCCCGGCGGGGCCGGGAAGGTGCGTGCCGAGGCAGTGGGAAAGCTTCGCAAGTAAGATACCTCCGTAGACGATCGCCTCGCGGAAACCGTGGCGACGTGCGAACGCGTCGTCGACGTGGATCAGGCTATGGTCGTCGGACAACGCGGCAAAGGCCGCCATGTCCTCCTTCGTCACGCGAAATCGAAACTCACACGATCCTGTCGACATGATGTCAATCCCCATTGCCGATGCGAGCATGCCGCAGCTCGGCACCGCGCTCCATAAGGTACTCTCCCGACAACTCGAGACCACTCCGGCACACGAGCCTTTCCTCCGGAAGCGATTCGCGCAAGTCGAACCGCAGGAAACGATCTTACTGGAGCGACTGGCGCGGGTCATCCTCGACCTTGCGGGCGACGACCCGACGCAGTATTGCCTCGATTACGACTGGCTTGCGCGAATCGTGCTCGAGGAGGAGCTTTTTTTTCGCCGCCACGATCGCTACCGGCTCGAGACCCTCGAGCAGGCCATCGAAGAGGTGTATGCACGCCCCGCCCTGATGACTCGATACATGAACGGCCTGCTCATGTCGCAGCTCTGGTGGTCCAACCACACCCGCGCGCTGCTCTCCTACGAACAGGATTTCCTCGCCGCCGCCGCCGGCCGCTGCCTGGAGATCGGCCCCGGCCACGGGCTGCTCATGCACCTTGCCGCCCGATCCGGGTTCGAGTCCGTGGAGTCGCTCGACATCAGCGAGGCGTCGCTCGTCCTCACGAGAGCTGCGCTGGGCCGAATGGGGGGCCGGATGGTCGTCGCCCCCGACACCGGCCGGTTCGCCTTCCACGCGGGCGACCTCTTCGATCCGCAGATCATGGCCCCGTTCGCAAGCCATTTCGATGGCGTGGTGTTCAGCGAAGTGCTCGAGCACCTCGATCGTCCCGCCGAGGCGATGCAGATTTTGTTTGCGATCACGCGGCCGGGTGGACGGGTGTTTCTCCACGTGCCGGTCAACAGCCCGGCCCCGGATCATCTCTTCCTGCTCCGCAGCCCCGAGGAAGCCCGGAGCTTCGTGGGGGGATTCGGCTTCGACGTCCGGGTGGCTCGTTCCTTCCCGGGCGCCAACCTCACCCTGGAACGTGCCGTTCGCACGCAGTCCACGATCTCGTGCGTTTTCGTGCTCCAGAAACCGATGTCTTCGCTGCCCGCTCGAGGGGCTGGAGGGGACGCTCCATGACGATCAATTCGCTCGGCTTCGTCGCCTTCGTCGCGGCGGCCGCCGCCATGTTTCGCCTCGCGCCCGGCCGCTGGCGGTCGCGTGGCGTGTTTCCGCTCTCGACGCTCGTTTTCCTCGGGCTTACGGGCCCATCATGGCGGGCGCTGGTCGCCACGCTCGGGTTCATCGCTGCGATCTGGCTGGCGACCCGCGTCGTCGCCTTTCGTCCCCGCCGCGGCACGCTGCCCGTGCTCATTGCCGCGATCCTGCTGCTCTTCGGCTGGCTGAAGGGCTATTTCCTGCTCTTCTGGCTGCCACTCGCCGCACAGGTGCCCGCCACGATCGGGCTCTCCTACATGCTGATCCGCGGCCTGCAATTGCTCGTGGACATGCGGGAGAACCCGGGCCTGCGGCCTGGCACGATCGACGTGTTCTCGTTTCTCGCCTCGTGGCCCTGTCTCGTGTCGGGCCCGATCCAGCGGTTTCAGGACTTCCAGACGCAGGCTGTCGGCATGGCGGCGGATCGGCTCGACGACGACGCGCTCGTCGAAGCGATTGGCCGGATGGCCCGGGGCTGGCTCCTCGCGATCGTGTGTGGCGACTACTTCCGGCACGTGTGGCTCGGGCTGAAGGCCGTCGCGTTCGAGGACGTCTTTCCGCTTGCCTTCGGCGGCGCGCAGTTGGCCTTCCTCGCGTATCTTTACTGCGACTTCGCGGGCTACACCGACGTCGTCATCGGTGCGGGCAGGCTCTGCGGCCTGCGACTCCCGGAAAACTTCGATCGTCCCTACGAGTCACGGAGCTTCCTCGAGTTCTGGGGGCGATGGCACATGACGATGTCGAACTGGTTCAAGACCTACGTCTTCAATCCGCTGTTGATGGCCATGACCGCACGGTGGCCGGCGCCGGCCGCAGCCGACACGCTGGCCGCGATTGCGTTCTTCGCCACCTTTTTCCTGGTCGGCCTCTGGCACGGCACGACGAAGGCGTTCATTCTCGCGGGCCTGCTCCTCGGGCTCGGGGCCAGCGTCAACCAGTGGTATCGGGGGGGCGTGCGCCGTCGGCTGGGCAAGCGGGCCTTCGAGGCCTTGGCGGCTCGGCCGGCGTATGCGATCGCGGCCAAGGGTTTGACGTTCGCCTACCTCTGCGGTGCGATCGTGCCGTTGTGGATGCAGGGGCAGGAGATGCGGTCGATCGCCGGCCGCTACGGCGTCGTGGGGCTGGCGCTCTCGCAGGCATTCGTGTTCGTCGTGGCGGCGGCGACGGCGCCCGTGCGGATGCCGCGGATCGAATGGCCCCGGTCGATAACGCTGCGATGCTTCCTGATCGCGCTGGCGATCGTGATCATCGAAATGTACGTGTTCCTGTTTCCGCCGGCCGACGGCCGGTTCTTCTACCAGCAGTACTGATGAGACCGTCGCTGCTCATCGCCGGGTTCTACGCCGCCATCAACGCCGCGATCCTTGGTGGCATCGGCCTCACCGTGGGGTACCCCGAACCGGGTCACATCCACGTCATCGACGAGGATCGCGTGCCGATGATGACGCAGGAGGAGATGGGACTTGCGGCGCTGCTTGACAGCGGACTCTTGTCGGGCGGCAACCGGCCCCGGCTCATCGTTCTCGGCGCCTCGGGTGCGATGCGAGCCTTTCCGCCTCACCTCGTCGAGGCGAGTCTGCCCGGGTACGACGCCAGCAACCTCGCCGTGCCTGCCGCCCTCATGGCCGAGACGCTCGAGGTGTTTGACGAAGTGCTCGTGGCCGCGCCGCCCGCGGTGCTCCGCCGTTCGGTGCTCGTGATCGGCGTCACTTCCATGGCGTTTTGGCCCGAGGCGTTTCCTTTCTCCTCGGTCATGGAGCCGCGGAGCGCCTGGTGGTCTCCGCCCCGACCGAGAACGCTGGTCACGCACGCCGCGGCACGCAGCCCGGCTCTTCTCGACGCCCGTCACCCGGTGCGCCGAATGCTCCCGCGGTCGATCGTGATCGCGGCCAAGCAGCGGTTTCGCTGCTGGCGGCGATTGATCGAGGTTCTTCCTGCGCACCCGGGGGAGTGGCTGGCGAGTCGCGGCACGTGGCGATTCCAGACCGCCTCCATGCAGCGGCGTCAGCGATCGCAGGCGGTCGCTCTACCGGACAAACAGACACTTCCGCCGATCAAGGATCAAATGGCATGGCACCTCGCCCAGGCCAAACGTTTTGGCAGTCCATGCGACGCGCGTCAATTCGACGCCTTTTCCGCGCTCGTGCGGCGGGCGACCGACTGCGGCATGCGGGTCGTGGTGATCGACATGCCGCTCCACAGTGAGCACCTCGCCCACCCGTCGCATTTCGCGGCTTTCAAGGATCGGTTGGCGGATGCGGTATCGGCCCTGAATGCCGAAGCGCACGGTGACGGCCACTCGGTCGAACTGCTGGATCTGACGGCCGCACTCGGCGACGTACATTTCGCCGACTTGGCACACGCAAACAAGGAGAGCCGGCAGGCGTGGGTAGACCTGTTGGTCGACCGCCTGCGGCCGCTCCTCGCCGATCCACCGTCGAGCAGCCACCAAGGATCAGGTCGGCGTGGGTTGAATGAGTGAGCCTGATGTCGCCGTTGCAGCGTGGGCAGGTCCCTCTTCCCTTGCTTGGGCAGCCGGGGCGCCCTGGAGATCGGTAGGGAATGAGCCGAACAGGCAGACTCTGCGGCCGCGCGGGGGCCTCCCCGGGCTTTCGAATTCGCTAGGACCTCCCTCACCCACTGGTATGATGATTGCGTTCGGGGCTCGTAACTCGAAGGATCATGTCATGTCCCGACGATGGCTTCGCACTGGTGTGGCGTTCATGCTGCTGTTCAGCGGGGCTGCTTCAGCACCGCAGGGCCTGCATGCCCAGCAGGCTGGCACCGCGGCCACCACGCCGGCGTCCGCCACGCGGGCCGATGCCTTTCGGCCGGCTGTCGCCGGTCCGCGGCCGGTGTCCGACCATCCGCTCGCTCGGGTGTTGAAATTCGCCCACGAAGAGCGGGCCTACCTGCAGCAGGCCGTGCGCGACTTCACCTGCCGCGTCACCAAGCGTGAGCGGATCGATGGCGAGTTGCAGGACCATTACTACATCGAGATGCGTGTCCGTGAACCAAGCTCTGCGGGCGCACGGGTGACGCAGCCACTCAGCGTGCTGCTCGAGTTTCTCGGTCCCTCCCACGTCGAAGGACGAAAAGCCCTGTTTGTCGCCGGCCAGAACAACGACAAACTGCTGGTCCGCAAGGGCGGAAGGCGTTTCGGCTACGTCGTCATGGATGTCGATCCGTTTGGCGCCAGCGTCAAGCGGGAGAGCCTCATGCCGATCAACGAGATCGGATTCTCGCAGCTGCTCGATCGGACGATCCGCACCCTGCAGCAGGATGTCGCAGCCGACCCATCCGGCAAGAACACGATCGTCGAGCACATCACGACCGCGACGATCGACGGCCGCCCCTGCGAGATGCTGCGGATCACGCACCCGCGGCGGGGCGACGGCCTGCAGTTCTATAGCGCCAGCATGTCGATCGATTCCGAACTGCACGTGCCCGTGCGTTTCGACGTGTACGACTGGCCGGAGACGCCCGGGCAACAGCCGCCGTTGATGGCGGAATTCACCTACACGAACGTGGCGCTCAACGTGAATCTGAGCGACGCGACCTTCGCGCCGGCGATTCTTCGCGGCCCGTAGTGGCGGCCTGAAATGTCGGTTGGGAAGTTGTCCTTAAAACGGCACGTCGTCGCCACCGGCCTCGGCAAAGGCGTCGTTGGGGTCGATGCTGTCGCTCGGGCCGTCATGAGCCTGTCCGCTCCCGGACAGCCGTTTGAACGAGAGGCCCTCGGCGCTCAGGAAATACTTGGCCTCGCTGGCCTCGTCCCGCTGCCAGCGGCGGCCGCTCAGGCGGTAGGTCACTTCGATCTCCTCTCCCACGGACAGATCGTCCACCGCGTCGCAGCCATCTTTCACGAACTCGACGGGAATGAAGTTGGTGAACGTCCCCTTTGACTGTTCGAGCACCACCAATCGCTTGCGAAAGCCCTTCTGGCCGAAGGTCTTGGTCTCCTCGATCAGGTGGACGACGCCGCGGACGGTCGGGTCTTTCATGGAATGGTGGCCGTTGGTTGTCGGAGGGTGGGGTCGAGCACCGCTGCCCGGCGGGCTGGTAGGCCGATAGAGTACCACACGCAGCCAACCGAGTTGGCCAGCATGAATCGGAGTCGTCCGCCACCGCTTTCCACTGCCCGCGGGCGGCAAAGATCGGCCGGCGCGGGGCTCGACACCGTGGCTCTTGATCGGCGAAGATGGCGAACAAGCGCAACTCCCTCACGAGGTGTTTCCCCATGAAACGATTCCCGCCCGTCCGTCTCCTGATCGTCGCCGCCATGGCCGCGCTCCCGCTCGCCGCAGCGCCGGTCTCCGCCTGCACCCGGTGCATGCGGGTGTTTGGCGACGGCACCGTCGTCGTAGGGCGGTCGATGGATTGGGCCGAGGATCCGGGGTCGGAGATCTGGGTCTACCCGCGGGGCGTGAACCGCAGCGGCAACGCCGGGCCTGCGAGCCTCACATGGACGAGCCGGTTCGGGTCCGTGGGGGTGAGTTTCTACGGCATCGCGACCGTCGATGGCATGAACGAGAAGGGGCTCGTCGCCAACGTCCTCTATCTTGCGGAGAGCGACTACGGAAAGAGCGTGGCCGGCCGGCCCGACCTGTCCATCGGCGGCTGGGCCCAGTACGTGCTCGATTCCTACGCCACGGTCGCGGAGGCTGTGGTAGCGCTCGAGAAGCAGCCCTTCACGATCGTCGCGCCGATCCTTCCCAATGGCGAGCCCGCCGTCGGCCACCTGGCGATCTCCGATCCCTCGGGTGACACGGCGATCTTCGAGTATGTCGGCGGCAAGCTCACGATCCACCACGGCCGGCAGTACACCGTGATGACCAACTCGCCGCCGTTCGAAGAGCAACTGGCCCTCACGGAGTATTGGAAGGAGATCGGCGGCGACGTGATGCTTCCCGGCACGGTCCGGGCGAGCGACCGGTTCGTGCGGGCGAGTTTCTACATCAATGCCATTCCGGAGAATCTGACGGGCACGAAGGCCATCGCGTCGGTGTTCAGCGTGATCCGCAACGCCTCGGCGCCACTCGGGATCACCACGCCCGGCAAGCCGAACGTGGCCAGCACGATCTGGCGGACCGTGCACGACCAGAAGGATCGCACCCTGTATTTCGACTCGGCCACGAGCCCGACGGTCTTCTGGCTGCCGCTCGACAAAGTCGACTTCACGGCTGGCTCGCAGGTGAAGAAGCTGCCGCTCAAGGGCGGTGAGACCTACAGCGGCGATGCGACGGGGTCGCTGCAGCCCGAACGACCGTTCACGTTTCTCGAAGCCACGCCGCGGTGACAATGTCGCCATGAACCGGCGGAGGCACGGGTATCACGGGGTGTTTGTGCCGAATCCCCCGCTGCGGCCCGCCGTCACGCTGGTGGCACCCCGTGGTCGACCCTCCGGGGATCGACGAAGAACGGGTCGGTGATTCCCTGCTTGCGGGCGGTGATCCCGGCGAGCAACGTGCGGATCAGGCGGTCCATCAGCACGCCCGTCGTCTGGTGGGCGTCGTCCATGAAGGGGTTGTATTCCATGAAGTCGGCGGCGACGACCTCGTTCTGGATCGCGACGGCCCGCACCAGCTGCATCGCCTGCGACGCGGTGAGCCCGTCGGGATCCTGTGTGCCCACGCCCCGGGCATACGACGGGTCGATGCCGTCCATGTCGAACGAGAGATAGACGCGCCGGCCCTGCAGTTCGGACAGCACGGTCCGGAGGACCTCGTCCCAGCCGCGGACGTG
>JBILWX010000298.1:0-3153 GCA_044369655.1 Pirellulales bacterium | reverse complement strand
TCGCTGACAGCGTTGCCCATCATCGAAACCCAGGCAGGCGACGTGTCGGCCTACATCCCGACGAACGTCATCTCGATCACGGACGGCCAAATCTTCCTCGAGTCGAACCTCTTCCTCAGTGGGGTGCGTCCGGCCATCAACGTGGGGATTTCGGTAAGCCGTGTGGGTGGAAACGCCCAAATCAAATCGATGAAGAAGGTGGCCGGTACATTGAAGCTGGACCAGGCGCAGTACCGGGAGCTCGAGGCCTTTGCGAAATTCGGATCGGACCTCGACGAAGCCACAAAAGCGGTGCTCGACAAGGGCGAGCGGAACGTGGAAATCCTGAAGCAGGACCAGAACTCGCCCATGCCGGTAGAGGAGCAAATCGCGATCATCTACTGTGGTACACGTGGCTTGCTCAAGAAGGTCCCCGTTTCCCACGTACGGACCTTTGAGCGGGAGTTTATCCAGTACCTGAAAGTGAAGCATCCGGCCACGTTGGCTGCCTTGAAGGCGGGCAAGTATTCGGACGCAGAAACGGATGTGCTCGAAGCCGCGGCGGCAGAAATGACCGCCCGCTACAACGCCTAAGCCATGGCAGGGGGTCTCAAGGAAGTACGGGAACGCATCGCATCGGTTCAGAACACGATGCAGATCACGTCGGCCATGAAAATGGTGTCGGCGGCAAAGCTGCGGCGTGCGCAAGATGCGATTACCCGGATGCGGCCCTATGCGGAAAAACTGCAGGGGGTGTTGGCAAATGTCAGCGCTTCCCTTGAGGCATCGGAAGGCGTGTACTCGGTGCAGCGACCGGTGCGCAAGGTGTTGCTGGTCGCCGTGACGTCGAATCGGGGGTTGTGTGGAGGCTTCAACAACAACATCTTGAAGGCGGTAAAGGCCTTCTCAGTTCGCCATCCTGAGGCCCAAATCGAGGTGCTGCCGTTGGGCAAAAAGGCCTTCGATGCCTACAAGCGCAGAGACGACGAGCGGGCTCAAGGGTTCGACGCCGATGCGTGGAGGGTGTTTGATGACCTGAACTTCAACCGCGCCCGCGTTCTTGCGGATGCGATTCTGGAGCGCTTTGCCGCAGAAGAGGTGGACCGCGTAGTGGTGCTGTACAACCGCTTTGTGAACGCGGCGGTGCAGGAGGTGACCGTGGAGGATTTCCTTCCGCTGCTTCCTGTGAAGGGGGAGGGAAGCGGAGGAGATTATTTGTTCGAACCCTCCAAAGAAGAAATCGTGGAGCGGGTGGTTCCCAACTCGCTGCGTGTCCAGTTCTACAAGGCGTTGCTCGATAGCCACGCCTCGGAACACGGCGCCCGGATGACCGCGATGCACCAAGCGACCGACAACGCCTCGGAACTCATTCGAGAACTGAAAATCTCCTACAACAAGGCGCGCCAAACGGCCATCACCACCGAAATTCTGGAGATTGTGGCTGGCTCTGAAGCCCTCGATGGCTGATCGGCTGTAGCTTCGGCTGCATGGGATTGCACATTCGGATCCTGGTTTCCATGCTGGCGTTAGTCGTGCTCGCGCTCGCGTGCACGCTTGTCGTGGCCTACAGGAGAAGTGCAGCTCAGGAAAGGGCCTACAACGAGCAGCGGCTGGAGCGCAAGGAACAGGCGGTAGCCCGGAGTCTTGAGTATGCCCTGGGAACAGACGCTGGGGCGTTGACAGCGGTGGAGCTGTCGGCACGGTTTTCCGATCGGATCTGCGAGTTGAGCGACGTTCACGGGGTGTCGATTTCGCTCTATACATTAACGGGGGAACTGGCAATCAGTTCCACGGCAGGAGCGCCATCCGACTCGACGGCGTGGCTGAAGATTCCGGAAGCGGTGATGAAGGGCATCTTTGAGCGCGGAACCGGCCCCTCCGGGGTGGTGCGGGAATGGGGGGAAGACGTGGACTTCGGGGGGTACGTACAGGCGTTTTGGATTTTCTCGGATGTGGCTGGCGAGCCGGTGGGTATAGCGAATTTTCGGTACGACAAGCGGTCGTACGAGGGCGAGGATTTTGCTGATTTTGTGCGGGGCCTGGCCCCGGTGTATCTCGCCCTGTTGGTGCTAACGGTAGGACTTGCAGTCATCCTTGCGCGCACGGTGACGCGTCCCTTGCGCAATCTCGTGGACGGGATGCGGCAGCTGGAGCCGGGGGCGGACCCCGTGCAGTTAAGCTATGCGGGCCAGGATGCCATCGGCGATTTGGTCGAGCAGTACAACCGGTTGCACGGCCGCTGGCAGGAAAGCGCCGAGGCCCTGGCGCGGGCTGAACGGGAAAACGTGTGGCGCACCATGGTGGCGCAGGTGGCACATGAGGTGAAGAACCCTTTGACGCCGTTGCGGTTAGGCGTGCAGCATGTGGAAAAAGCATGGCAGGATCAGCGCCCGGATTTCGGCGAGCGATTGGGCCGCTTTACGGCGTCTGCGACGCACCAAATCGACGCCTTGACCGCCCTGCTCGACGACTTCACCCTGATGGCCTCGGTGGATCCGGAAAACGACAGAACCCCCGACCTGCGCTGGCCGTTGACCTCGGGACTTGAGCTCCACGCCGCGGCCCACCCGTCCATTCGGTTCCATGCGGACCTGCCAGATTATCCGCTAGCTGTGCTCGGGAGCGAGCGGCACTGGTTGCGGGTGATCAACAACCTCTTGACAAACGCAGAAGAAGCGATTGCCGCGGTGCCTGACCGTGTAGGTGAGATTCACCTTACCCTGCGGTCGGATGGTCAAACCTGCTGGTTCGACGTTTCAGACAACGGCGAAGGCATGGCGGTAGACACCCTGAACCACATCTTTGAGGCCCGGTTTTCCACGCGTTCACGGGGCTCGGGACTCGGGTTGTCCATGGTCTCAAACGTCGTCGCCCAATGCGGTGGCCGAATCTCCGCACAGAGCAGTTTGGGCAAGGGAACGACATTTCACGTAGAGCTTCCGATTGCGTAATTCACATTCGACCGGTGAACTACGCGCGAGCGGCCGGGCCTGTGTGTTTTTCCGGCGTCCGGGTTAGAACGCCGCCCCGACGGAGAGACCGAGCTGCTGCGACACGGGAATGCGTGTGGCCCCGAGTTCGTTCACATTCCGCTCGGTCCACGACCCTATGGGCGGGATGCTCCAGGCGCTTTCGAGACCGATGATCATGGCCCACACATACAGCCGGGCCTGC
>JBILWX010000259.1:0-3157 GCA_044369655.1 Pirellulales bacterium | reverse complement strand
GTCTGGCTCTTGGGCTGCGACATTCCCGAATACGACAAGGCCAACCAGCTCAACCATGTGCCGAAGCGGCCGCGGAAGCTGCTCATGCACCGCCGCGAGATCGGCAAGTTCGCGAGCCAGGCCCTGGAGAAAGGGCTCACGCTCGTGCCGCTGAAGATGTATTTCAAAGACGGCCGCGTGAAGGTGCTGATGGGGATCGGCCGCGGCCGGCAGGCGCACGACAAGCGGCAGAAGCTCAAGGCCGACTCGGCGAAGCGTGATATCGAAATCGCCCTCCGCGGCCGCACGGGCCGCGGAGGGCGATCGAAGGACTGATGGGGGTGCGTCGCCTCGTCGCGTGTCACGAGGCGACAGCCGAACTACACATGCTCTGCCACGAGTCCGGCAGTGCTCGAATCGGTCGAATCTTCCGGGTGCCACAGCGGCATGCCACGCTGAATCCGCTCGGCGAGAATGTCGATCTTCTGCTTCGAGCCGGCGGGGGCCGCCGTGGGGATGAATTCAGTGGTCGCGTGCGGCTCGAAATTCTCGTCGTGACCGTACAGTTCGATGATTTCAAAAACGTTGCGAATCCGGGCCATTGGAACGAAACAACTCCTTGTCTGGTGCAACATGATGTGGGGGGTGGCGAACACAAAACCCGCGGCGTGCAGCCCGACAAAGAGTGGCGGTCGGAACTGATGCAGCGGGCGCGTGGACGCGTTCGACGTCGCCATTATGGGCCCGCGCTTGCGCGAGTCAAACATTTTTCAGCGTTCATTTTGAACCGCGGAAAAATGCTGCACGGCGGGCCGAATTGACCGTCATGACCGCTGCGGTTTACCGCGATCGCGGGGTGTCACTGAGACGGCCCGCCGGGCGGCAGGGCGATCTCGATTTCGGCCGGTGGCGGTGGCGCCGGCTGGGACGAGGATGATGCGGCCGCGGGATCGAACTTCGGCGTGTCGGTGCCGGTTCTGGCTTCGAGATCCGCCGTCAGCGAGAGCGGCTCGCTCCCTCCTGCCGGCCGCAGTTCCAGCCGGGTAACGCTCCAGTCCTTACCGAGTTTTTTGCCTTCGACGATCACGGTGCCGAGGCCCTTGGGGCCGCTGGCCTCGAACTCCATCGCCGCGATGCCGTCGGTCTCATTGGCTCTGCCAGTGACTTTCGGGCTACAGGTGACGGTTCCCCCTGGGCCTGCCAGCAGTTCGATCACCCGGGGATTGCGTTGCACTTCTTGTTTCGCGTCGACCACCACCGGGTGGCTGGAAAGTCGGCCGCAGCCGGCGCAACAGACGAGCAGGGCCACGGCCACACAGGCCGGCATCACGATCCGCCGCATGGGGAGTCCCTCCTTGGACACTGGGGAAAAACTGTTTGAAAACGGGGGCCTGCGACCGACTCGCCGTGAGGTGCGATCAGCCCTTGGCGTCGTGCTGACGGCACCAGGCGATCTTCTCGGCCGTGGTCGTCGGGAGCGACCCTCCCGCCGCGGCCGGTTTCTTGGCGGCAGCCTTCGCTGGAGGCGCCTCGGCCACCGTCGGCTCGGCCTCTTCGACTGGAGCTTCCGCGGCCGGGGCCTCGGCTGCAGCCGCCTTGCCGGCGCGGGCCTTGGCGAGGATCTCGGCGGTCGAGAGTTTGCCCGCAGGGGCGGCAGGCTTCTTCTCGGCTGCGGGAGCGGGCTTCGCGGCGGCAGGTGCGGCCCCGGCCCCGGCCTTCGCCCGCGCGGCGGCGAGGATGTCGGCCGTCGAGGGCCTGCCGGCGGCGCCAGGCTTGGCGGCGGGCTTGGCAGCAGCAGCGGGCTTGGCGGCAGCGGCTGGTTTAGCAGCGGCCGGCTTGGCCGCCTCTTTCTCCACCGGCTTGGGCAGCGGCTGGGGCACGATCTTCAAGGCCGCTGGATCGATGTCATACCAGCCGATGTTGTTGAACTGGTCGAACTCGACCAAACACCGGCCGTTCATATTGACGGTCTTGACGGTTCCCGTGGCGTTGGCGAATCGTGCCAGTTCCGGGGCCGAGGAATTGATCACGACATAGCGGTCGGTCCATTCCGACTTCAATCGCTCGATGACGTCGAACATGTGTGCGTTCCGGCGGGCGGCGGGAGACCTGCGGGAATCCGCAGGTTCAAACCCCAGAATTTGATCGATCGGAAGACGGATCGCAAGGCACGCTGGGCGGGCCGTCGAAAAACGCGGCCGCCGGCAGGTTTTGGCGGCACGGGCCCGCCGGCCGTCAGGCGGTCATGGTCGAGACCGATGCCCCGCGGACCCCGAAGATGCCCTGCAGACCGATCGAATACGACCACACAACCGTCCGCGGCAGCGCCACGAGGCCGTCCGTGGCCGTGATCTGGATCAGCCCGCCGCCCACCCGGTAGGTCGACCCCAGCCAGACCGGAGCTTCGTGGAGCCGGCAGGCAATCTCGAACCGGATCGCGTCGGACGCATGCGGATCGGGGGTGATGCTGGCGGAGAAGTGGGAGCGACCAGCCAGCCCGACACCGACGATGGCCGGCCCGCCCGCCGCGCCGGCTCGCGTCACACCCACCCGCGACAGTTCGACGAGCACGGGCGACGCCGGCCAACGGGGATCGTCGGCCGGGGGGCTCGGCCCGTCGAGGGATGTCCAGTCTGCGATCGCGCCGGCCCCCAGGGGCGTGATCCGATGCACCCACCGGTCACCGGCCCACGTGAACGTGGCGGCGATCGGCCCGGCGGCGATTTCCACCGCCGGCCGGCTGGTCGGGGGTCTCGTGTCGTGTGGCTCCATGGGGCTGGTAGCATAGCACCACCGGATGCGTGACCGTTCATGATCCGCAGCCAGCAGAGGCCTGTGCTTCCGATGGAACCGCGTCGTTCGCTCCGTTGGCCGATCCTGCTGGGCATCGTGCTCATCGGCTCGATTTTGGCACTGGGCGTCGGCTGGGTGCTCGTCAGCATCGCCGCGGCGCTGGGCTCCAAGAACCGCAACGAGAACGCGGCGTTTTACTGGGCGATTCTCGGCGTCGGCGTGGCGTTGCTCGTGCTCGTGCTCGTGGGCGTGATCATCTACCTCGCCCTCACGCTCAAGGCGATCGCCCTCTCCCAGCGGCAGAGCAACTTCATCGACAGCGTCACGCACGAACTCAAGAGCCCGCTGGCATCGCTCAAGCTCTATCTGCAGACGCTCACGCGGC
>JBILWX010000030.1:0-33529 GCA_044369655.1 Pirellulales bacterium | reverse complement strand
CTGCCCAATACCGCCAAGATGGTCGACGACATGTGCTTCATCCGCTCGATGCACACCGAAGCGATCAATCATGAGCCCGCGATCACCTACATGCAGACCGGCAACCAGATTTCGGGCCGGCCCTGTCTCGGGTCGTGGGCCAGCTATGGTCTCGGCTCGCTCAACAAGGATCTGCCCACGTTCGTGGTGCTGGTGGCACGGCCGTCGAACACCGAGCAGGTGCAGGCGATCGGCGCCCGCCTCTGGTCGAGCGGCTATCTCCCCGGGGAATACGCCGGCGTGAGCTTCCGCAGTGCCGGCGACCCGATCCTCTACATCAACAACCCGCCGGGCGTCGCCTCCGACGTGCGGCGCAAGACGCTCGACGGCCTGCAGGCCTTGAACCAGCGGACGCTCGAGCAGGTCGGCGATCCGGAGACCCGCACCCGGATCGCGCAGTATGAGATGGCGTTCCGGATGCAGTCGAGCGTGCCCGAACTGACCGACCTGGCGAGCGAGCCCACGCATACCTTCTCTCTCTACGGCGAGGCGGCGCGGAAGCCGGGCACGTTTGCCAACACGGCCCTCATGGCCCGCCGCATGGTGGAGCGGGGCGTGCGGTTCGTGCAGATCTACCTCAACAACTGGGACACCCACGCGAATGTTTCAGGCCGGCTGCCGAGCCAGTGCAAGGACATCGATCAGGCCTGCTACGGACTCGTGCAGGACCTGAAAGCTCGCGGCCTGCTCGACGAGACCCTCATCATCTGGGGGGGCGAGTTCGGCCGCACGATCTACTCGCAGGGCGGCCTCTCGAAGGAGAACTACGGCCGCGACCACCATCCCCGCTGCTTCACGATGTGGATGGCCGGCGGCGGCGCCCGTGGCGGCCAGATCTACGGCGAGACCGACGACTTCTCCTACAACATCGTCAAGGATCCGGTGCATATCCGTGACTTCCACGCCACGGCGTTGCACCTGCTCGGCTTCGACCACGAGCGGTTTACCTACCGCCATCTCGGTCTCGACCAGAAACTCACCGGCGTCGAGCACGCCAAGGTGATCAAGGAATTGATCGCCTGATGCCAGCAGGCTGCCCGGTTTCCGTCAACTGAGTGGGGAAGGTGATTGTCCCGTCGCTTCCGCTCCGGGCTTTTATGGGACTGAACGTATCCGCGAGGGGCTGGCCATGCCCCGAGAGCCGGCGTTGCTGACCAGCGCAGGCAGGATGCCGGAGCGCAGTCAGCATCGAGTGAGCGAAGGGCAGGATGCCCGTAGCGAACGTCCGGCGGCGGGGCGTGGCCAGCCCCGATGGTGTCGCGACAGCGTGTGGCTATATTGAAGGCTGGCAAACCAGCGTTCTTCTGGAGTTAGTCGCATGCGTTGCATCACGCAGGTTCTGGTCGTGGCGTTGCTGGTGGGTGGGGGGCTCGCGGGTTCGCGCGGGGCCGAGGCATCGCGGCTCGACATCCAGGAAGGGGATCACATCTGCATCATCGGCGGCGGCGTGGCCGATGCGATGCAGCACACAGGCTGGCTCGAGACCCTGCTGCAGAGCCGGTTTCCCCAGCAGCGGCTGGTGATCCGCAATCTGGCCTACGACGGCGACGAGATCGAATTGTCGAAGCGGCTCCGCAGCGCCGACTTCGGCACGCCCGACCAGTGGCTGTCGGGATCCGCCCCGATCCCCAAGCCGGACGACATCAAGGACAAGTCAGCCGTTCGCGAGAACCGCTTCGAGCTCACCGGCACCAAGGCTGACGTCATCTTCGCCTTCTTCGGCGCGAACGAGGCCCATGCCGGCCCCGCCGGCCTCGAGGCCTTCAAGAAGCACCTCGACGCCTTCATCAGGCACACCCTCGCCCAGAAATACAACGGGGTCGACGCCCCGAAACTGGTGCTGTTTTCCCCGATCGCGCACGAGGACCTGAATCGGCCGCACTGGACCGACGGCAAGGCACACAACGCCAATCTCGTCCTTTACACCGATGCCATGGAAGAGGTGTGCCAGGCCAACGGCGTGCAGTGCGTCGATCTCTTCACGCCCACACAGGAGGCCTACGCGAAATTCAGCGAACCGCTCACGACCGACGGCATCCATCCCAATGCCCGCGGCGACCGCGAGATCTCCCGGATCATCGACGAGTCGCTGTTTGGCGTGCACCCCGCCCGCGATCCGAAGTCGCTGGCCCGCCTCCAGCAGGCCGTGGCCGACAAGAATTTTTATTGGTTCAACCGGTATCGCGTCACCGACGGCTATTCGACCTACGGCGGCCGGGCCTGGCTCAAGTTCGTCGACGGCCAGACCAACTACGAGGTCGGCCAGCGGGAGCTTGACTATCTCGACGTGAAGACGGCCAACCGCGACCGGCGGATCTGGGCGACGGCCGCCACGCTCGCCGATCCCAATGCGCCGTTGCCGGCGGTCGAGGATGTCGGCCTGCCCGAACTCATCCCCGTCGTGACCAACAAGCCGGGGCCGCTGGAAGGGGGGAAGCACAAGTTCCTCTCCGGTGAGGAGGCGATCGGCAAGATGACCGTCCATTCCGGGATGAAGGTGGAACTCGTCGCTGACGAGGGGATGTTTCCAGAGCTCGTCAATCCGGTGCAGATGAGCTTCGATGCGAAGGGCCGGCTCTGGGTGGCGGCGTGGCCCATGTATCCGCACTGGCGGCCCGACGAGCCGATGAACGACAAGCTGCTTATTCTCGAGGACACCAACGGCGACGGAAAGACGGACCGCGTCAAGACCTTCGCCGGCGATCTCCACAACCCCATCGGCTTCGAATTCTGGGGAAAGGGCGTGATCGTGTCGCAGGGGCCGGGTGTGGTCTACCTGGAAGACACCGACGGCGACGACGTCTACGACATCAAAACGCCGCTCATCGGCGGACTCGACACGGCGGACACCCACCACACGAGCAACAGCTTCACGCTCGATCCGGCGGGAACGCTCTACTTCCAGGAGGGCACGTTTCACCACTCGCAGGGCGAGACGCCGTGGGGGCCGCCGGTGCGGGTCGCCAATGGGGCCGTGTTCAAATACGAGCCGCGGACCGGGAAATTCGGCCTCTACACCTCCTACAGCTTCGCGAATCCCCACGGCCACGCGTTCGACCACTGGGGCGACGACATCGTCGTCGACGGCACGATGTCCGCGCCCTACTGGGGGTCGGTCTTTTCCACGCGTTTGGATGGCCTCGACAAGCATGCCAATGCCCCCACCGTCTACAAGCAGCGGACGCGGCCCTGCCCCGCCATCGAGATCGTTTCGAGCCCGCACTTTCCGGCCGACATGCAGGGCAACCTGCTGGTCGGCAACGTGATCAGCATGCAGGGCATCCTGCAGTACACATTCCAGCCGAAGGGCGAGTCGTTCCCGGAGGCGGTCGAGACCGAGCCGCTCGTCTCGTCGAGTGATCCGAATTTCCGCCCGGCCGACATCGAGATCGGGCCCGATGGCGCGATCTACTTCTGCGATTGGCAGAATCCGATCATCGGCCATATGCAGCACAACCTTCGCGACCCCAGCCGCGACCGCCTGCACGGCCGTGTCTACCGGGTGGTGATGGCGGACAAGCCGCTCGTGAAGCCGGTGCCGATCTCCGCCCGGCCGGTCGCCGACGTCGTCGCCCTCCTGTCCGATCCGACCGACCGGGTGCGGTACCGCGCCCGGCTCGAACTCTCGGGCCGTCGGGAGGAGGAGGTCGTGCCGGCGGTGAAGGCGTGGCTTGCGACGCTCGACCGCAACGACCCCGGGTTCGAGCATCGCCGACTCGAAGCCCTCTGGATGCTGCGGCATTTCGATCAGGTCGATCCGCAGTTGCTCGACGCCGTGCTCGTGGCCAAGGACTCGCGGTCCCGGACGGCCGGCATGCGGGTGCTGGCGTCGATCGTCGATCGGATTCCGAACGCTCTCGACCTCGTCCGCCGCGCGGCCGCCGACGAGAGCCCGCGCGTGCGTCTCGAAGCGGTCCGCACCGCCACCTACCTGCGGGTGCCAGAGGCGATCGAAGCCCTGGCGATCGCCGAGGAGTTCCCCAGCGACCGCCAGATGGATTACGTGAAGAAGGAGTCGGCCCGGGTGCTCGATCCCGAGTTTAAGCGGGCCCGCGAGGCGAAGCAGCCGATCGCCTTGGTGACCGACGCGGGCAGGAAGTATCTCTATCGCTCGCTGTCGAACGACGAGTTGGCCAAGGAGCCGCGGACCATGTCGGTCTACCGGGAGATGCTCCTGCGGAACGGTCTCGACGAACGGCTGCGGCTCGAGGCGGTCGAGGCCTTGGCCAAGGCCGACCAGAAGAGCGTCGTGAAGGTCGTTGCCGACGCCCTCGGTACGCTCGACCAAAAGGACGCCGGAGTCGATTCCAACACCGTCTTCGACCTGATTCGCGTGCTGCTGGGGCGGCCCAAGCAGGAACTGGCGGAACTCCGCGGCGACATGGAACGGCTGGCCACGGAAGCCAGGCAGCCCGTGATGCGGCGGATCGGCTACGTGGGGCTGATGAACATCGATGCGGCCGGCGCCGAGGGGAACGGAGGAGACGCGAGCGAACAGGTCTGGAAGCTGGCGAGCGCCGACCCTCGTCGGCTCGTCGATCTCATCGAGGCCCTGCCGCTCGTCGGCGATCCGGGCGTGCGGGCGAGCCTGTATGAGCGGATCGCGCCCCTGGTCAGCCCGCCGGCGGCTGGCGGCAAGAGCACCGGCGTGCCCGGCCGCTTTATCCGGATCGAGCAGATGGGCTCGATGCGAACGCTCTGGCTCGACGAGGTGGAGGTGTATACCGATGGCGTGAACATCGCCCCGCGCGGCAAAGCGACGCAGAAGCAGGCCCCCAGTGGGCCGGCGGTCGACGCCCAGTTCGTGATCGACGGCAAGGTCGACCCCAAGGTTGCCGCCGCGCGGGCCGCCGCATCCCCCGAGGATCCCTGGTGGGAGGTCGACCTGGGTTCGCTGCACCCGCTCACGAAACTCGTGGTCCGACACAAGAGCGGCATCCTGGGCGACCGTCTCAAGAATTTCAAACTCGTGGTGCTCGACGAGGGCCGCAAGGAGGTGTTCGTCACCGACGGGAAGGCCGACGATTCCTTGCGACTGGAATGGATGCTGGTGAGCGAGGCCGACCGGATGGCAGCGGTGGCCCGCCGGGCGGCGTTCGCGGCGTTGGCGGGCGTCCGCGGCCGGGAGACCGACGCCTTCAAGAGGATCGCTCCGTTCGTCAGGGAGCCGGACGACCGCGATGCCGCCATCCGGGCGTTGGCGGCTATTCCCGTGGCCAAGTGGCCGGCCGAGGAGGCCGTACCACTGCTCGATGCGCTCATCGACGACATGAAGCGGGCTTCGGCGGAGCAGCGCTCGACCGATGCCGGCCTCGCCGCCTGGCAGTTCGCCGAGAACCTCACCACCCTGCTGCCGCCGGCCGAAGGCAAGGCCCGGCGGGCGGTGCTGGCGGGATTGGGCGTTCGTGTCGTGAAGATCGGCACGGTGTACGAGCGGATGGCCTACGACAAGGAGACCATCGCCGTCCAGGCGGGGCGACCGGTCCTCTTCGTGCTGGAGAACGCCGACGTCATGCCGCACAACTTCGTGGTCACGAAGCCGGGACGGATGCAGGCTCTCGGCGAGCGCGCGGAGGAGAGCGCCCAAAATCCGGCGTTTGCGAAACAGAACTTCGTGCCGCAGTCTCCCGACGTGCTCGTCGCCAGCACGCTCATGCAGCCTCAAGCCTCCCAGCGGATCACGTTCAACGTGCCGACCGAGCCGGGCGTCTACCCGTATGTTTGCACCTATCCGGGGCACTGGCGGCGGATGTTTGGGGCGATGTACGTCGTCGCGGACCTCGAAGGCTATCTCGCCGATCCGGCGGCGTATCTCGCCGCCCATCCGCTCGAGATCAAGGACGATCTGCTCAAGGACCGCCGGCCGCGAACGGAATGGACGCTCGCCGACCTGGAGGGAAGCGTGATGGGGCTCGAGAAGGGCCGGTCGTTCGTGCATGGACGCGAGCTGTTCCGCACGGCCAGTTGCATCTCCTGCCACAAGATGGGAGACGCGGGCAATGCCTTCGGCCCCGAACTGGCGAAGCTCGATGCGAAGATGACGCCGCTCGAGATCACGAGGCATATCCTGGAGCCGTCGCTGAAGATCGACGAGAAGTACCGCTCGACGACGCTGCTCACCGACGACGGCAGGTCGATCACGGGCCTGGTCGTGGAGGAGACGCCGACGGAACTGGCGATCGTGGAGAATCCCGTGGCCAAGGCCGACCCTGCACGGATCAAGAAGAGCGAGATCGACGAGCGGACCACGTCGCCGGTGTCGATCATGCCGAAGGGCCTGCTCGACAAGCTGACCCGTGACGAGGTGCTCGACCTGATCGCCTACGTGGCCGCCCGGGGCCAGGAGAGCAACTGTCTCTTCAACCCCGACGGCTGCCCGCACCACGGGAAGTGACCAATCGCCCATGCATTCAGCCGACGCAGCAGCCTCCGGGACCGTGCGACCGCTCGATGCCAACGAGCGCCGGGTGCTCGGGGTGCTCATCGAGAAGGGGAAGACGACGCCGGACCAGTATCCCCTGTCGCTCAACGCGGTCGTGACCGGCTGCAACCAGAAGAGCAACCGTGATCCCGTCATGCATCTCGACGAGGAGTCGGCGAGCCGCGCCTTGGCGAGCCTGCGGCACAGCGGGGCGGTGTCGGAGGTCTTTGGCAGCGGAAAGATTCCGCGGTACCGCCATCTGGCCTACGAGTGGCTCGGGGTCGGCAAGGAAGAGCTGGCGATCATGGGTGAACTCCTCCTGCGGGGCGAGCAGAGCGAGGGCGACCTGCGGGGCCGGGCGAGCCGCATGGACCCGATTCCCGATCTCGACTCCCTCCGCACCCATCTCGACGCGTTGGCGGCCCGGAATCTGATTGTCTGGCTCTCACCCCCCGGCCGCGGCCGGATGCTCACGCATGGCCTGCTGCCACCGGAGAAGCTCGACAAGGTGCGGTCCCAGGTGGAGCAGTCGACGCCGGCAATGAGTCCGGCTGCCACGCACGGGGATGAGCATGGTGCCGAACCCGAGCCGAACGACCACAGCCCCGCTCCCCGGCATGCATCGGCCGCGCTCGAGGACCGTGTCGCGAGAGTCGAGGCGGAGCTGGCCGACCTGCGGGCCAGGCTCACGACGCTTGAGCGGGAGTTGGGCTCGGGCTAGCCGCCGTTAGAGCCGCGGCTGGGTCCGAGCCGCTCATCACTCACGAGCCAGCCTGATGCAGCGGGGCTACCGCCGCCTCACCTTGAAGCTGCGAAACTCCACCGGATCGTGGTGGCCGGCGAAGCCGATGAACCCCGAGCGGCGGTCGAGCCCTTTCGGTGGATGCGGGATCTGGCTGCGGTCGAACGTGTCGATGTCGACGTCGAGGATCTTCGTGCCGTTGAGGGTGATCCTGATCTTCTGGCCGTCGACATCGATCTCCTGGAAATTCCATTCACCGACCGGCCGCAGGTAGCCGTGCTTGGCACCCACGCAGTGGTAGAGACTGCCGTGGTACTGGTAGGGCTCGAGTCCCGGCTTGCCGGCGGCGGCCTGTTTCTCGTTGTAGCCGTCGCTGTCGATGATCTGGAGTTCGAGCCCGTCGTTGGCCGAGTGGCCACTGGCCGGCGTGCGGAGGGCGATGCCGTTGTTGCCCGCCTTCGGCAGCTTGAATTCGATGCGGATGGTGCCGTTTTCGAACGGCTCCTTCGTCAGCAGGTCGCCCCCCTTGCCGGGCTTGCAGGTGATGGCGCCGTTTTTTATTTCGTAGCTGTCGAGAGCCCCCTGCCAGTTGCTCAGGTCGGTGCCGTTGACGTATTCGACGAAGCCGTCTGCGTTGCGGGCGGCCAGTTCGCGGGTAGCCTCCTCGGCGGGGATCTCGCGGATGAAGACGTTGCGCCAGCGGATTTCGCTGCCGTGCGTCTGCAACTGGATCGGGCCGCGGGCGAAGGCCGGGTCGGGCATGAAGCCGTTCGGGCGTTTCTGCGTCACGTCGCCGGCCTTGCCATCCTGCTTGCCGTAGGCCACGTATCCCGCCTTCTGGTTGGCGAAGAAGTTTTCGAGCGGCGCGTTGTCGACGACGACCTCGCCGTTGAGCGCGACGGTGACCCGTTCGCCGATCATGCGGATGTGGAGCGTGTTCCATTCCCCAAACGGCTTGTCCATCCGCTTGAGTGGAAACTTTCCCTCGGCGGACTTGTTGTTCCACAGGCCCCCGGAGCCCTTGTCGGCGCCCAAGGAAAACTTCTTTTCCTCGGTGTAATCCCAGATCTGCACCTGCGGGATGCCGCGGAGGTACACGCCGCTGTCGCCCAGCGGCAGCATCTTGTAGTCGACCCAGAGGTCGAAGTCGCCGTAGTCGCGGTCGCTGGTGAGATAGAGCCCGTGACCATCGTTGACGAGTTCACCGTTCTCGACCTGCCAGTGGGCGTTGATCTGCTCGCCTTTGTCGACGCCCTTGGCATCGAGCAGGCCGCCGGCGATCGACTTGTGTTTGTAGTCGGCCCGCTGCTCGGGCGTCATCTTCCTCAGATCGGTCGGATCCTGCGTGCCCCAGCCATACCAGCCGGAGAGGTCCTTGCCGTTGAAGAGCGCCGTGTAGCCGGACGGCGGCAGGTTGTGTTCGGCAAGGGCCAGGGCGGCCGGGCCGGACACGAGCGTGAGCAGGCAGAGGAGGGTCTGTTTCATGGTGTGCATCCACGTGGATCGTGGGGAAGGAGTTTGGCCAGGACTCGCGTGAGGGGTGCTCGCTACCGGCCGTTCGACGGCGTTCGATCGTAGTCGATCCGGGATGGCCTGTCGAAGCTGCTGGCGGCCGTGTCGCGGCCGGACCAACTGTCCCGCCTTTTTTTTCGCACGCGTCGCGGCTGGTTCGCATGTCGCCGTTGACCAGCGGCGAGCGTCCGTAGAATCGCCCCGTCGAACGGGGAGCCGGCCACGGTGGATTGCACGGGCGGATCGTCAGGAAGTCGAAGGGAGTCGACAGCCATGATCGCCATGAGGATGGATGCGAACGGCAGCCTGGCGGTGACGGTGCTTCTCGCCGCGTGCCTGGTCGGGCAGGCGCGTTGTGGTCGGGCCACGGAGGCAGCCGTGCGGGAGGCCGCGACTGATTATGCCGCCGAGTTCGCGGCCGCGGAACGGCGTCCGTATGTCACCGGCATGATCGGCTCGTCGCTTGCCACGACCGAAGCGACGCAGAGTGGCGATACCGCCGGCGGCCCGCCGCCCGGTGGTGGATTCACGAGCTCGATGCTGAAGGGCGAGGGAGCCGTCGGCGTCGCGATCGTCCGGCCCGGGGGTGGGCTGAGGGTCGAGTTCGAGGGCCGCCGTCGCACGACACCCAACCTCTCCGAGGAGTTGTGGACCAGCCGACCGGCTGCGGACGTGTTTCGTGCGGCGGTCGGCAACGAGTGGTCGACGATGGCCAATGCCTGGCGGGATCTGCAGTTCAACGATCACTTCGGCGGCTATCTCGGCGGCGGCCTCGGCATCGGCGGCTGCACGTATGCGTTCGCGGACGGCCGCACCGTCGGCGGCGTGGCCGAACCTGTCGCAGGATCGGTCCAGATGAGCGGCTTCGCCTGGCAGTTGGGGGGCGGTGTCACCTACGCGCTCACAGACCGCATCACCTGTGACGTCGGGTATCGTTTCCACACGCTCGAGCCCACGGGCGCCGGCCGGCACCTGCCCGCGGAGGCGGCCGCGGCGGGAGCCTCACCGTTCAGGCTGTCGGCGGGAGAAATCGTGTTCGCCATTCGCATCTACGAGCCGTTTCAGGGCTGGCTGCGATCGCCATCTCGGAACGCCGGCGATGCACACCCGCACGCCCTGGCCAGCGGCGGAAAGTAAGTGCGGCCGCAATCGTGGCAGGCTGCCGTCAGTGCTGGTAGACGGCGTAGCCGAGTTCGCGGAGTTCCTTGGCCCAGGCAACCTCGGTCGCCAGCGCATCCTTCCACGTCATCGGCGGGAAGTCGCCATAGAGATCCTCGCGGAGATGCAGGCCGTACTCACGCACCAGTGGGCAGCCCTTGTGGCCACGCAGATGGTTGGCGAAGCGGACGGCCGGGTCGAGGCCGGTGGAGCCGACGTAGAGGCAGGTCATGGCGGGGGTGGTGTAACGGTTTTGATTTTGAAACCGCCGGGTGCCGCGCACGGACGTGTGGAGTTCCACGCAGTAGACCCGGTGGTGGAGCGTCCGCGATCGTCGCACCCTGCCTGTCCGCGTCGCCATCGTCCGCTCTTCAGAGTGTGCCCTGGCCGAGCGGCGACCGGCACCGTCCGAGCCGCCAGCACAAGTGTTGCCCACGATTTCGCCCCGTGGGGCCGCGGCCGTGCTCGCCCCCTCTTTTTTCACACATGCCCGCGGAGGGACTCGGCAAAGGGAAGGGCGTGAGGGCCTGAGTCCATGACCCGGAGAGCATGTGCCGGATTTCGTGGTATGGTTCAAGAAACGATTGCAGCGTCCCCCCTCGGGCTCAAGCCCCGTCACGATTCGTTACGCCATGCACGAGTCAGCTCGCCGCGCGCCGCCCACCATGTCGGAAGACTGGCTTCCGGTCGGCCAGCCACGGATCGAGGGATTACAGATCAAAGAGGTCCGTAACGTCGTCTACCGCAACGGCGTGCTCACCGAATTGTTCCGAAGTGAATGGTTCGATCCGCCATTGTCGGTCGCCCATGCCGTGTACGTGGCCATGCTGCCACAGTCCTCCTCGACGTGGCACTGCCATGCGCATCAGCAGGACGTCATCTTTCCGGTCCAGGGTCAGTTTCGGATCGGTTTCTACGACGATCGGGAGGATTCCCCCACCTACCGTACATCGCTCGTGATCAACGCGGGTATCATGCGGCCGACCTACCTCGTCGTCCCGCCCGGGGTCTGGCATGCGTTGCGGAATCCAGCCCATGAAGCCGCGGCATACGTGGTGTTCAACGACCATCCGTACGTATACGACGCCCCGGATGACTGGATCTTACCCATGGGCGCCGACGCCATTCCCTGCTCACTCGAATAGAGAATGGGCATGGCGCCAGATTTTCTACTCACCTTGCTCAGTCGCGATCGCGCGATGCTCGAGTCGGCCGATCGGGGGGGCGTCGATCGGATTGGCATCGACATCGAGCGGCTCGGAAAGCGGGAGAGACAGGCCGACATTCCGAACGCCCGGATCTCGGATCATGAGCTGACCGACCTGGGCGTGGTGGTGGAGGCGAGGAGGCACGCGGACGTGTTCATCCGCTTGAATCCGTGGCACACCGGCACACCGGCGGAAGTCGATCTGGCGATCGCTTCGGGGGCGACGGTGGTGATGCTGCCCTATTTCACAAGCGTCGACGAGGTGGCCGCCTTTGTCGACGCCGTGGGCGGTCGTTCCACCGTCGTGCTCCTGTTGGAAACGGCCGCCGCGACGGCCCGGCTCCACGAGATCGTGGCCGTGCCGGGGGTGTCGGAGATCATGGTGGGGCTCAATGACCTGCATCGCACGTTCGGCCTCGCCAACCATTTCGAGATGCTCGCGTCTGATCTGATGACATCGATCAGTCGTACGGTTCGAGACGCCGGCCTGCGGTTCGGATTCGGTGGCGTTGGCCGGCCCGCCGATCGATCCCTGCCCATCCCGGCGGAACTGGTGATCTCACAGTATCCGCGGCTTGGTGCGACATCGGCCTGGATTGCCCGGTCGTTTTTTTCTGCGTCCGTCGAGCCCGCGGCATTCGGCCCTGAAGTGGCGGCACTTCGTGCCTCCCTGCGGTACTGGTTTGCACAGCCGCCGGAACTGCTCGACCTGCAACATGCGGAATTGCGCCGGCTGGCACGCCTGCTCGCAGCACGGGAGCGCCGATGAGCCTCGACAAGGATTTCGTGGCTCCAGGATCGCGGCGTGCTCTGTGCACCTACTGCGACTCGCACTACCTTTCTCGCGCCATCGTCGCCATCAGGCGGCTGCTGGAATTCGATCCGCAGTTCGTGATGCACGTCTTGTGCTTCGACGCCCCGACCGCACGCGTTCTGGACGCGTGGTTCGAGGGGCGGGTGGTCACCATTCCCTTGGCCGACGTGCATGCCTACGAACCCCGGTTGCCGGCCCTGCGCGAGTCCCGCAAACCGTGGGAGTTCATCGCCACCCACAAGGCCGCGTTCGTGGCATACGTGCTGAGTGAACGTGGACCGTTCGAGTGGGTGACCTTCATCGACGCCGATACCGCCGCCTACCGTTCATTGGCTCCCGTGTTCGATGAACTCGGCGCGGCATCGATCGGCCTCAGTCCGAGCCGGTTTCCGGACGGCACGCAGCACGCGATGCGGTATGGCCTCTACAACGCCGGGTTTCTCTGTTTTCGCGACGACGAGGTGGCACGACGCTGCCTGCAGGACTGGTCCGACGACTGCATCGCCTGGTGCCACGCGGCGGTGCTCCCGGACGGCCGCTTCATGAATCAGGGTTATCTCACGCAGTGGCCGAAGCGTTATGCGGGAGTCACGGTGATCCACCATCCCGGAGTGAATCTGGCGCCCTGGAATCTCGGTCGACATCGAATCTGCTTCGAGGACGGAGACGTGCGCGTGGACGGCAGTCCGCTGATCTTCTTCCATTTCAGCGGCATCGAGCGGCAGCGAGACGGATCGTGGACCTCGTGCCATCGCGATACGTCATGGCACCTGTCCGAGGTGATGGAACGGCTGTACAAGCCCTACCTGGCCGAGATTCTTGACGTGGAGCAGCAGCTGATGGCGCGTCATGGGCTGTCGGGCACAGGCTCGGTGCGATGTGCAGTCGGGGGACGATGGGCCACTGCCGCTCAGCGACTCGCAGATGCGTGTGGACGTGCCATGGAGCGCATGATTCAGGCCTTGTTGCGAACGTATGCGCGTTTCGTCGCCCGACCTTCGTGCCTTCGCCTGAACAACGGTTTGCATAGCCTGGCCTTGCGCGGCCTTGGAATCCTCAACCACCACCCCGGTGGGAGCGGTGAGCAATGGTTTCTCCGGCACTATCTTGCCGGTGGAAGCGGGGTGGTGTTTGACGTGGGGGCGAATGTGGGCGGCTACAGCAAAGAGGTCCTGGCTGTCAATCCGCACCTGCGCATCTTCGCATTCGAGCCGCACCCGCTCACGTTCGAAAGACTGAAGAGCGAGCTAGGCTCCCGTGCCGGGGTCACGCTCGTAAACAAAGGTGTGTCCAGCTCGTCCGGCCTCATGGACCTCTACGACTATTCCGACCACGATGGCTCGGAGCACGCGTCGCTCTATCCGGAGGTACTGAGTGTCCTGCATGGTCATGCAACGCCCTCTCGTCACAGCGTCGAGGTTCTGACCGTTGACGAGTATGTGGAAAGCCAGGGCATCGCCGAGATTCGCCTGCTGAAAATAGATACCGAAGGGAACGAGTTCGATGTGCTTTTGGGTGCTCAACAATCGATCGCCACCCAGCGGATCCACATGATCCAGTTCGAGTTCAATGAAATGAATGTTGTTTCAAGGCGATTTTTCAAGGATTTCTGGGATCTCCTGGCGGGCTACAGGCTGTACCGTCTGTTACCTCGTGGGCTGGCGGAGATCTCGAGGTATAGCCCTCTGAAATGCGAGGTGTTCGCCTACCAAAACATCGTCGCCATGCGGCGTTGATCCGTCTCTGCACCGACGACGCCGTATGTTCCGTCCTTCGCTCCTGGAGCACGTCATCATGGCAGATCCTATCCCGGCTTCGCTCGACACACCGCGACTCGCCCGGCGCGGGATGTTTCATTCGCTCGGCGCGGCGGCGGCCGGTTTCACGCTCGCCAATCACGCGGTCGCGGCGGAAGACGCGGCGGGCGCGCAGGTCGTCGACCGCTCGTCGAGCATCCGCATTACGGGGCTGAAGACCTACTGGCTCGGACCGGTCGTGTTCGTCAAGATCGAGACGAATCACGGCATCGCCGGCTGGGGCGAGGTGAAGGGCACCGATCCGCGGGTCGGCAAGGTGTGCGTCGAATCGCTGTTCGAGCTCGTCGACGGCGAAAACCCGACGCGGATCGAGCACCTCTGGCAGAGGATGTTTCGGGCCCATCGCAACATCCGCGGGGGAGCGATCCTGATCCACGCCATGGCCGCGATCGACGTCGCGCTGTGGGACATCGCCGGCAAGCTCTGGAACACGCCCGTCTACCGGCTCCTGGGCGGGCCGACCCGCGACCGGATCAGGGTCTACCATACGCCGCTGGCCTACAAGGTGGGCCCGGGCGGCCCCCGGGAGCATTCCAGCAGCCCGGACGTGGTCGACGGCTACGTGAGCGCGATCAAGGCGGCCCGCGAGAAGGTGGGGCCCAAGGGGGCGGTGATGTTCGATGCCCACTCGGCCCTGCCGCCGGCCACGTTGATCCAGGTGGCGGCCGCGATCAAGCCCTACGACGTGCTCTTCATCGAGGAGCCCGGCGTGCCGGGCAACATCGAGATCTTCAAGCGGTTACGGGAAAAGATCGCCGTTCCCCTCGCCACCGGAGAACGCGACCGCACGATCTACGAGGTGATTCCCTACCTGCACGAGCGATGCATCGACATCCTGCAGCCCGATTGCAGCCATACCGGCGGCATCAGCCAGATGCGAAAGATCGCGACGCTGGCCGAGGCGTATTACGTGCCGCTGGCGCCGCACTGCACCGGCACCTTCCTCGGGATCGCCGCGAGCCTGCACGTGACCGCGTCGATTCCGCTGTTTCTGATCCACGAGTTCTATCCGGAGAACAAGGGCGTGAATCCCGGCGGCATCCTGCGGATGGAGTATGCCTACGACGCCGACGGCACGATCGGCCTCCCGTCCGGACCGGGCCTCGGTGTGGAAGTGGACGAGAAGCTTCTGGCCGAGGAGGCGAGCAAGCCGCAGACCTATACGTGGCCCGGGCAGAAGCTGAAAGACGGCTCCGTCGCCGACTACTGAACCTTCGGCTACTCGCGGCCGTACAGCTGCTCTTCTTTGGGAAGGAGGCCGACCTTCCAGGTGGCCGGGTAGAACCGCACGATGCGGCCCGGCCGATAGCCCTCGAGCAGCATGCAGCACTTCACCTTGATCCGCACGCCGCTCGACCCCGGCTCGACGGGCACCGTGTCGATCGCCAAGATGTTGCCCCCCTTGCGGTCGTGCATCGGCTCGTAGGTCATGAGGGACGGCTCCGCGACGGCGATGCCCCCCTTCGGCGCTTTTGGATCGTCTTCGCGGGCCGAGAATGGCCAGCCATGCGGCTCCTCGTCGATGCCGGTCAGCTCGTCGAACAGCCCGGGGTCGACCGAGTCGAAGAACGTGATCGTCACGATCTGCGCCTCGTCGTCGACCGCGTCGATCCAGCCCGGCAGGCCGCGATCGCGGACGTGGTCGCGATGCCGTTCCAGCTGCAAGGCCGTCGCGAGCCGGCGGCTCGCCTCATCCAGCCAGATCTCGAGCACCCGGCCCGGCCCCTGGAGCGTCGCCCACGTGACGTTGAACTGCACGGTCTGTCCGACCGCGATCGACTCGAGCGTCCCGATGCCCTGCTCCACGTGCACCCGCGTGCCGGCCAAGAGGTCGAAGACCTTGGGCTTGCCGGCCGGAGTACCCTCGGTCAGGAGCGTGGCCGTCAGCTTCTTGCCGGCCAGGTTCACCGCGTCCACCCGCCACGCCTGCTTCTGCCGCGCGTGGTACGAAAAATCGTCCTCCAGCCGCAGGCACCGCTTGAATTCCCAGTCCGCAGTATGCCGCTCATTCGGACCCCGCGGCGGCGGCGACGTGTCGCCGGGGTCCTTGAGATAAAACAGGCCGTGCAGGTGCGTGCCGGGCGGAATGTCCTGCAGGGCCGCCGGTGCGCCGTGGTAGTGGATCGAGCCGTAGGGCAGCATCGCGCTGTCGAGCGGCAGGTCGAAGTGAGACACCTGCTGGCTGTCGTCGCGATCGACCCGGAGGCGAAACCGCCGTTCGGGATGGTCGCAGTGGATCAACTCACCCGTGATGGCGTGCGCCGAGCCCGCTGGCGGGAATTGTCCATCCACGAGCTGATGCCACGTGAGCGACGTGTCGGGATTCGCATCGGTGCGAAACGGTCGCGGTTCGGCGGCGTGGAGCGTCGCCGCGAGGGCGACAAAGAAAAAGGTCGTACGCATCTTCAGCCCAGGAGATTCGAGATCGTGCCGGTGCTGTCCTGGAAAACGTCGGTTTCCACTCCCGCCCGCTGGCACATCGTCACAAGCAGGTTGCTCAGCCGCGCACGCTCGTCCACCGGCCGTGAGCAGATGCGGTAGAGCGCGTTGGCGTCGGCCAGGTCGTAGCGGCCGATCTTCGGCATATTGAAGTCGACGTGCTGGCCGTGTCGGTAGCCGAGCGAGCGGCCGCCGGCGAGGATGGTCGGCAGGTTCGCGTTGCCGTGGGTCTGGCCGTAGGCCATGCCGCTGCCCCAGAGCACCTGCGTCGTGTCCAACAGCGGCCGGCCCTCCTCCTCGCACGCCACGAGCCGATCGAGGAAGGAGGCGAACTGCTCGACCAGGAACGCGTCGGTGTCGCCGAGCCGCCGCATCTGCTCGGGATCGCCGTTGTGGTGGGAGAGCGAGTGCCGGCCCGACGAGATGCCGATGTCGGGGATCGAGCCGCCCTGCGCCTCGCCGCAGATCGAGCAGGTGATGACCCGAGTCGAGTCGGTACGCAGCGCCAGAACCATGAGGTCGGCGAACAGCCCGTGATACTCCCGCACCCGTGACAGATCGACCTTGCGGGTCAGTCGTTCCTCTTCGGCGGCCGCGACCGCGGGCTTGGGAACGTCGAGCCAATCCTCCGCGCGTGCGGTCCGCGTCTCGACCTGCCGGACAGCCGTCAGGTATTCGTCGAGCTTCGAGCGGTCCTGCGCACCGAGTTTCCGCGTCGTGCGCCGCGCGTCCTCGGCGACGAGATCGAGGATGCTGCCGCGGCGCTCGAGCCGCCGCCGGCTCACCGTCTTGTTCTCCCGGTCGACGCCGCAGAGCATGTTGAAGATCTGGCGGGGATTCCGCTCGGCCGGGAGCCGGATGCCGTCCCGCGACCACGCCAGCGATCCGCCCTCGATGACCAGCTCCAGCGAGGCGAACCGCGTGCTCGGCCCCTGCACCTCCGCGATGAGCTGGTCGGCCGACACCGTGTTGCGAAACGCGCCGCCGTCGGCGGGCACCTCCGCGCCGGTCAGCCACACCCGTTCACAGTTGTGGGCCTTGCCCAGCGCCAGCGGATGATGCAGCCCGCTGATCGGCGTAACGTTCGCGCGATGCCGCTCGAGCGCCTGCATCGACTTCGTGAAACGGAAGTCGGTGCCGGCCTTCTCGATCTGCCACGTCAGCGGGTTGACGCCGTTTGGAATGTAGAGAAACACGCTCCGCCGGGGCGGTGAGTGAGTCGGCACGGCGGCCGCTGCCTCGCTCGGCGGGATCATGCAGTCGAGCAGAGGCAGCGTCATCGAGACGCCGATCCCGCGCAGCGCGTGGCGGCGGCTCATCAGCCAGCGGGCGGTGTTGACGTTGCTCATCGAGGGGCTCTCATCGTTTCTGAAACAGGTCTGATGTCACGAACGCCATGACGATGTCCCGCAGGCGGTAGTCGTGGCCACGACCGACGCGGGCGATCGCGGCCAGATCGTTCCGGTCGTCGAACGTCATCGTCCGCCGGAGGCCGTACGTCGCCAGTTTTTCGACGAAGGTCTCGTTGAAGGCATCGATGTCGGCGAGCAGGAGGCGCTTGAATTCCTCCGGCGAGCGGAAGCTGCGGCCGTCGGGCAGTGTTCCCGCGGGATCGACGGTGGGATCGTCTCCCGTGCCCGCGACGGCCTCGTGGGTCCGCCAGCGGCCGATCGCGTCGTAGTTCTCGAACGCCAGCCCGAGCGGATCGATCGTGCGATGGCACGACGCGCACCGCGGGTCGTAGGTATGGGCCGCGAGCTTCATCCGCAGCGTCGCCTTCGGCGAATCCACCGGATTCGGCTCGATCGGATCGACGTTGATGGGCGGCGGCGGCGGCGACCTGCCGAAGATCGCCTCCAACACCCACTTCCCGCGATGCACGGGGCGGTGCCGCGTGCCGTCGGACGTGAGCGAGAGGATCGCCGCCTGGGTGAGCAAGCCGCCGCGGCGGCCGTCCGGAGGGAGCGACACGCGGCGAAACCCGGGACCGTCGATGTCCGGCAGGCCGTAGAACCTTGCCAGCCGCTGGTTGGCCATCGTCCAATCCGCGTGCAGAAACTCCCGCAGGCTCAGGTTTCGCTCCAGCACCTCGTGGAAGAACGAGGTCGTCTCGCCGACCATGCTTTTTTCGAGCGACGTGTCGTAGTCGGGATAGAGCTTCTTGTCGGGCTGGAACATGCCGACGTGCCGCAGGCGCAGCCACTGCGTCGCGAACGAGTCGCTGAACCGGCGGGCCCGCGGATCGGCGAGCATGCGTTCGGCCTGTCGGGCGAGTTCGGCCCTGTCCCGCAGCCTGCCCTGCTCGGCCAGCGTGAAGAGCTCGTCGTCGGGCGTCGTGCTCCAGAGCAGATACGACAACCGGCTGGCCAGTTCCCAATCGTCGAGCGTGTCGCGCTGGACGTCCTCGTCACCCTCGGCCAGGAACAAAAAACTCTTGGAGCAGAGGATCGAGAGCATGCCGGTCTTGACGGCGTCGGAGAACGGCGCTCCCGCGTCGAGTTCCGCCTTCACGAGGGCGACATGGCCGTCCACTTCCGCCGCGGTCACCGGCCTGCGAAACGCCCGCCGCGCGAGCCGCTCGAGCCCCGGGCGGATCTGCTCGTGATTTCCCGCCTCGGCCGGCCAGTACTCGTCGCGCCGCCGCTGCTCCTGCTCGCTCACGAGCGGCCCGCGCCAGGACACCCTGTCGAGGATCAGGAACGGATACCGCGGGCGGCCCTGCTCGTCGGTGAGCTTCATCTGCCAGGCCGCGCGGGGGTGTTTCGTGCTGATGAAGGGGATGTTGCTGTGATGCGCCGCCCGAAAGTTGCCCGGCGGCCCGGGAACGTCGTTGACGACATGGATCGTGGGATGCCCCTTGGGGAGATGGGCCTGGAACGTGACCGTGACCGGCTCGTCCTCGGGGGCGACGATGTCCTGCTCGAAGAGCACGCGATCGACGTTCGTCTCGACGACCTTCAGCCGCGGCGCGCGGCCCTTTTCGGGCTTCATGCCGCTGAGCGTGTAGCTGATCTCGTAGAGGCCCGCTTCCGGAAGCGATTGAATCACGGAGTAGCGATAGATGTCGCCCCCCCATATCTCGCACCGCACCTTGTCGAGCAGCCCGGCCTCCCGCAGCCGCTCGCGATGGGCTTCGTTGATGGCGTTCTCCGGCATGGCCCGGCGCGAGGCCTCGAGGAACGCCGGCTTCTTTTGCGGATAGGCCTCGGCCAGGATCGTCTCGGCGGCGGCGAGATATTTTTCGATCGTGGAGGGGGAGAGCGTCAGCACCGCGCCGAGCCGCTCGAACCCGCGCCATTCGGGATCCTCGGGGAAGCCGGCCGGGTCGGCGGCGTCGAAATGGACGCCGAGGAGATCACGGATCGTGTTGACATACTCGTCGCGGGTCAGCCGATTGAACGACACGCGACCGCGTTGCGCCAGCCGAGACGCCTCACCCTCGTCGAGTCGCGCCGCCAGCCATGACGTGACGGCGGCGCTTTCCTCAGCCGTCGGCCGGCTGTCCGCCTCCTTGGGCGGCATCTCTCCCGAGTTGATCCGCCCGATCACTTCAGCCCACTGCGGCGAGTTCTCCAGACCGACCTTCCGGGAGAGGGTGTCGATGCGGAAACCGCCCTCGTGCTTCGTCTCGCCATGACAACCGAGGCAGTGGGCCTGGAGGTAAGGCCAGGCATCAGCCTCGAAATCGGGCGCGGCCTGCAGCGTCGCCGACAGGGTGGTGATGGCGGCAACTGCGTGCACAACTTTTTTCATCATCAGCACCCCTTCGCGCATGAAGTTAGCCAAAGGCCGCCCGGCCGCCGCTACGGTCCATCCCGTCCGGCCCCTTTCGCTGCGCAATCGGGTCCGTTTGCACCGAAGCCCATCATGCTTGTCATGCTTGATCTCGTGCCCGACGAGGGCGGGGGGCAGGCTCGGGACTTTGTCCTCGGGGAACCGCCCGACCCCCAAGGACTCAAACCCCTTGTTTTCAAGAGTGCCGGAGGAGGGACTTGAACCCACACGCCCTTGCGGGCAACGGATTTTGAGATCGTTCGGCTCCGGAAGCGAGCCTACCAGAAATTCGGTGACTTTTCGCGTTATGTCCGAGAGCCACGAGAATTCCGGCAACGTCCAATAGCGTCTCGGAATCGTATTGGAATTGTCTCCCGTCAGCGGTTTTGGGTGCGCAGCCATTCCGTGTCCCGCCGAGTCCGTTCGGCACTTCCCTGAACCCCACCCCGCTCTACACACCTCAGGTATTGCCCAGTTGGGCCTGCATCACCAGGATCGGTTCCAGCAGTCTCTTGGCAACGCCCATCATTCGCGCTCCTGGAATACAGTTGCGCCGCCCGTCGCTGAAGTTGAAAACATAGATCAGGAATCGTCGTTTTGGCCTTTTGACCTGGCGGCACGGTGACTCGCCATCGGGAATGACCGGTGGCGGCTCTGGCTTGGAAAATCCCTCTGGCGGGCGACGGTTTTCAGGCGCTCGGAAGCCCGATCAGCCACTGGGGCCAGAGAGGCAGGGTTCCGGAGGAATAAGGTGCCAGCCACCAAAAATGGGCAATCTGCCAGCTTCTCCAGGTGTGATGGCCGGCCCCTTTTCCACTTGGGTGGCTGTTGAAGCCTCATGTTGATTACAATCGCGGTATGATCCGAACCGTGGAAGCCACTGTGGACGAGAAGGGCCAGGTGCGGCTTTCTGAGCCGTTACAGTTGTCTCGTGCGCAGCGAGCTTTGGTGACCATCCTTGACGAGGAGCCGTTGCCGCAACTGCACGAGGATTCCTTGCTCAGCGAACGGGCCCTTGCGGAAGACTGGAATCGCCCCGAGGAGGATGCTGCGTGGTCGCACTTGGGCGAGGTTCGGTAACGCTGGTGCCGTTCCCCTTCTCGGACCTCTCGCAGGCAAAACTCCGCCCTGCGATTGTCCTGGCAAGTGTTGGGCGGGGAGATTGGATTCTCTGCCAAGTGACCAGCAATGCGTATGGAGACGACCGGGCGATCCCCATCGCGCCGGACGATTTTGCCGACGGTGGGCTGAGAGTGGCCAGCTTTGCCCGGCCCGGAAAACTCTTTACGGCTCACGAGACTTTGATTCGGATGCAGGCGGGGCGGCTGACACCCGGTGCATTCGAACGAATTCGCGCGGGCGTTGTTGCGGTCTTCGGTTGAACGTGCCTTACAGTCGGACCCATCATGGGGAGCCAGCATGGGGCGGGGGCGGCCGGTTAGCGCTGTGACGACCAGTCTCGCTGACCGATACGGTATTCTCAGGCGGCGTCATCGCAGCGCCTGGCGTCGAAGGCCGCAAAGAAAGCCGAGGAGTCAGGTGCGGCGTCCGGTAGTCGTTGATCTTGTGGGAAGTCGGGTCCTGACCACCAGCCAACTTCTTCCCATTCTCAACGCCCGCCCGCCAGCCCATCGAATGCTCCGGTGCTCAATCGCAGCACCTTGATCGTGCGTCCGAAGAAGCCGTTCTGCGACTGGTTGCGAGCAGTCGATCACAAGGACGCACCGGATGTGACGCTCGACCAGATGGTGCCGACGCTCTACCTCGTGCCGGACTACGAGGACCCTGCGAACGCCGACAAGGTGTCCAGCATCTGTGCCGATGTAGGTCGCGTGGTCAAGGCGGATGAAGCCGGTGTCGCAGGGCGTGAATGAAGGGAAGGTCTCGGACCAGGCGCTCGAGGCCCAGGTGGCTCCGGCGTCACGGCTGCGGGCCTCCACGCGGCGTTTTTCGCCCTCCTCGAGAAAGCCCACACTGCGACTGTTCAGCAGGAGCTGACCGTCGGAAAGCTCGACCACGCGGGACTCGTTGCAGTGAAATTCGGTCGGGGTGAATTCGCCGGCACGCCACGTTTTTTCGCCGTCGTCACTGGTAATGACCGAGGTGGCATAGAGGCGTTTTTCCCAGGGCGGCGACTTGTAATCGCGGGAGATCGCCAGTCGGTGCCAGATAGGCACCACCAGCCGGCCCGAGTGAAGCTGCACGGCATGACCCGGTCCCGGCAAGTGGAAGGGCCGCTTGAGTTGGTCGCCGTCGAACAACCGCGACACTTCGGTGCGGTCGGACCACGTCACGCCGTCGTCATCGCTGGTGCGGTAGAAGACCTGGCTGCGCTGGTTGTCGATGTTGAGAGCGTAGAAGAGGAAGATGCGGCCGGTGTGGCGGTCTACCACGGGCGTGGGATTGGCGAAGCTCTCACGGCCGTCGCTCCGTTCGACGAAAATATCCTTTCCCCACGTCGCGCCGCGGTCGGTGCTCCGCTTGAGTAGCACGTGATGGGGCTCGAGGTCGTCGGGCTCGATGCGGCCCTCGCAGAAGGCCAGCACCGTTCCCTTTTCGCTCCGGCAGAGTCCGAAGACGTGGTGCGCCTTCAGCCCGGCCTCATTTGCCGCCCAGACCTGGCTTTCGTGGAAGAGTCGCTCGACCGACGGGCGCGACTGACGCTCGTCCGCCGCCAGCCGCGTGGAATACTCCTGCGCGTGAAGTGCGGCCAGTTGCCCCAGCAGCAGGCCGGCGAAGAGTGTGAGCGTGTGCTTCATGGTTTGTGAACGCCGGTTGAAAAGTGCAGCTCGCGGCAGTCGAACACGACAGCGCTGGGGCTGGTTCGATGCCGTGAGACTCGGCTGCGCACCGCTCGAGATTCTTGCCGAGCGGGAGGCGGAGGCACAAGCCAAAAGGTTGAAGCTCATCCAGCGTCAAAGACTGGCAAGAAAACTTCTGGACGGCGATGGCCAAGGCGTTGCCCAAGCTGCCGCCTCATCTCCATGACGCGGGGGCGCGGTGAGCCAGACCCGTGGACCCGCACCCGATCCCCCTGCCATGCGAATCCGTTTCCCAAGACCTTTTTTATGGGTTCCGAATGGGTTTGGCACGTTGTCATCGGGAGCAGCCAATCTCCCGAGGACCAAAAACCCATTGTTTTCAAGAGTGCCGGAGGAGGGACTTGAACCCACACGCCCTTGCGGGCAACGGATTTTGAGTCCGCCGCGTCTGCCATTCCGCCACTCCGGCTCGTGAGGGCGCCCAGTCCTGAGAGATTACGCCTCATCCCGGCCGAATGCCAGAGACCACGGGATCCCCGCGATTCCGGCCGGAGATTCCGCTGGCCTGCGCCGGTGTGCTTGCCCTACCTTACCTGCATGAAGACCATCGTGTTCGAGGATCGGGCGGTCGATGACCTCGGCCTGCTCACCGCCGCCAGGCCCGCCTGCGACCTCATTATCGGCTGCTCCACGCTCGCCGACCTCCTCGGCCACTTCGGCCCCGTGCACCGCGCCCTGCGGCCCTCCCTGGCCCGCCATCTCGCGGCCGTCGCCGGCCACCGGGTGGCCGTGTGGGGCGCTTCGTCCGCCGTGCCGCCACCGAGCCCGCCGGTCTCCACGCACGGCGCGGTCGTGCTCGTGGTCAACGCCCGCGTCGTGCCCAGCCGCGACAATCTGATCACGCTCCGCAGCTTGGTCGAGGCGGGCCACCGCACCGTCGTGCGGCAGGGCGATGCAATTGCCGCCGCCATCCTGCACGTCTCCGCCGATGGTCATGGTCCGGATCAGGCCTGCGTGGATGCGGTGCTGGCCGATGCCGCCAGTGCGACCGATGCGATCGACGCCCTCGCGCTCCCCGAGGCGGATGCCGACATCGAGATCCTGTCGCGGCCCCACGAGATCATCGGCGCCCACGAGCGGGCCATCACCGGCGCCCTCGCGGTGCAGATCGACTCGCGACGCTTCCGCGAGGTGCGGCCCGGCCTCTTCGCGGCCGACGCCGCGACGATCGCCGAACAGGTCGTCGTGCGCGAAGGGCCCGTCGTGGTCGACGACGGCGCCGAGATCGGCCCCTTCGTCTGCCTCGACGGCCCGATCTGGATCGGCGGCCGGGCCCGCGTCAACCCGCACTCCTGGATCCGCGCCGGCACGGCCATCGGCCATGCATGCCGAGTCGGCGGCGAGGTCGAGGCGGCCGTCATGGAGCCTTTTTCCAACAAGCCGCACGAAGGCTTTCTCGGCCACAGCCACGTCGGCAGCTGGGTGAACCTCGCGGCCGGCACCACCACCGGCAACCTCAAGACCACCTACGGTCCGGTACGGCTTCACGACCTGGCGGCCGACGGAGGCCGCGTCACGATCCACACCGGCCGGCAGCTCTTCGGGGCGCTCGTGGGCGACTTCGTGAAAACCACGATCCATACGACGCTCCCCTGCGGCGCGCGGATCGGCATCGCCGCGACGGTCGGTGGCCTGGTGCCCGAAACGGTGGCGGCCTTCACGAACATGGTGGTGCCCGGCGGTGAACGCACCACCGCCGAACAGGCGGCCATCATTCTGGAGCGGATGATGGCCCGGCGGGGGCTGGAACTGCTGGCAGCCGACCGCGAACTGCTCCGCACGCTGGCAGGCGAGCCTCACGCCTCGTCGTCGGCAGAATAGAATACGTGGCGACTTCTTCCCCCTTCCGAGGCCTTACCGTGTCGATCAAGGATGCCTACGAGAATGGCCGCTTCGGCCTGTCGTTCGAACTGTTTCCCCCGAAGTCGCCCGAGTCGGAGGCGACGATGTGGCGGACCGTCGAAGACCTGATGGCCTTCGAGCCCGCGCTCATCACCTGCACCTATGGCGCCGGCGGCTCGACCCGCGGCACGACCCTCGACGTGATCGAGGGCGTGCGGTCGCGGCACGCCGTCCCGGTGGCCAGCCACCTCACCTGCGTGGGCAGTTCCGTGGACGAACTCCGCGACTATCTCCGCGAGGCTCGCGATCGTGGCGTGTCGGCGATCGTGGCGCTGCGAGGTGATCCGCCGAAGGGCGAGACGGCGTTCACGCCCGTCGCCGGCGGTCTGCGGTATGCGTCGGAACTGGTGGCGCTGATCGAAGGCGAGTTCCCCGAGTTCGGCATCCTCGTGGCGGGCTATCCGGAGACGCATCAAGAGGCGGTGAGCGCCCACGCCGATCTCGAGAACCTCAAGCGGAAGTGTGATGCGGGTGGCGACGTCGTCGTGACGCAGCTGTTCTATGACAACGCCGACTTCTTCCGGTTTCGCGACCGCTGCGACGCGATCGGCATCACGCAGCCGATCGTGCCGGGGGTGATGCCCGTCACCAACTACGGCCAGATTCGCCGCATCGCGAGCCTGTGCAAGGCCCGGCTGCCCGACGAGTTCACCCGGGCCTTCGAGGCCGCCGGTGCCGACGAGGCGGCGCAGTTCGAGGCGGGCGTGGAGTTTGCCGCCAGGCAGGTGCAGGGACTCCTCGACGAAGGCGTGCCCGGCATCCACTTCTACGTGCTCAACAAGTCACCCGCGACGGCCCGCGTCCTCCGGCAGGTGACGGTGCGGTAGCACGACCTCTTCCAGGGCGGCTAGTGCACGCGGCCCGACTGCCGGGGCGGCAGTTCGTCGTCCATCGTGCTGATGTAGCTTCGCAGCCGCTCCAGTTCGTCGCTCACGTGCCTGAGCTTGAGCATGTTTTCCACACGCTTCACGAGCTCGACCTTGTTGACCGGCTTCGACAGGAAGTCGTCGGTGCCGGCCTCGACCGCCCGTTCGATGTCGCCGAGTTCGCCGAGGGCCGTCACCATCAGGATCATGATCGGGCTCGTGGCGGGGTCCGACTTCAGCCGCTCGCAGACCTCGAAGCCCGACAGCTTCGGCATCATCACGTCGAGCAGGATCACGTGGGGATGGAACGAGGCCACCTTGTCGAGCGTGTCGCGACCGTCCACCGCCGTGGCGATCTCGCAGTCGAGCTCGGCGAGGTAGACCTCGAGCAGCTCGCGGTTGGGCTCGTTGTCATCCGCGATCAGCACGCGGCTGCGGGGCGTCGGGACGGGCGTCTTGGAAGAACCGGATTTGGGTGTCGGCATCGGGCGGGAATGTGTGGGAAGGGCGACGCGAGGTCAGGGCAGTTCGAAGAGCGACTGGCTCTTCACGATCGCGTGATCGTCGGGAAACGTGTGGAAGGCCTGCACGAAGAGACCCTGGGCACGGGTTTCGATGTTGATCCAGCTGAGGGCGCCCGTCGCCAGCCGCCCCGACGCCCCGAAGTGGTGGATCAGACCCTGCTTGCGGCCTGCGGCAGCGAGTTCTCCCTGAAACGACCAGAACACCTCCGGCGCGACCCGCTCCAGCTGGAAGCAGGTCTGGTAGGAGCCTCCTCCGCGGCACTCCATGCGGTCGCTGCGCTCGCCCGTGAGACGGTGGGAGAGCAGCCTCCGCTTCTGGGGAAGCGGCTGGGTGGCGTCGGCGGCGACCTCGGTCAGCGTCAGGCCGTCCTTGCGCCAGGTCACCAGGTGGCCGGCGCTCGTGATCGACACGACCGCTGAATACGCGCCGCGATCGATGGTGCGGGAACAGTGAATCTCGAAGAGCTCGGGGTGCAACACCCGCCCATAGAGCTGGAAGACCAATTCGGCGACCTTGGGACGAGCCGACAGCACGAGATACCACTCCACGAATACGGGGAATGGCGACCGGCCTCGTCGGCCGTCGCCACCCGAACGATTATAGATCGTGCCCGCATGCGGCACCAAGCCGGATGCAAAGGGCGTTTCCTCGCGGAAACTACACCAGCCCGACCAGAAGGTCGTAAAAAAAATGGGTGCCGGCGGCGATGCCGAAGCCGCGCAGCAGGAACAAGACTGCGAAAAACATTCCGGCGACCGTGCGAAACGTGAAGCTGTAGAGCGCGAAGGAGTCGCCGAGCGGACCGATGTAGTGGGCGGCGCTGAAAAGCAGGCTCGACAGCAGGATCGCCCAGAAGCCGGCGGCGAGCGTCGAACACCCCAGCCGTTCGAACGCGAAGACGGCGATGGGCAGCATGAGGAGCCGAAACAGCACCTCTTCGTAGAGGCCAGCCCCGCAGAAACCGATGACTCGCGCCAACGCCGAGTGCCAGAGGATCTCCGCGTCGACTGGCAGCTGCAGGACGTCCCACTGCAGGAGCCCCGATCGGACCGGCCAGAGGCTTTGCTGCAACCTGCCGACGCCGACGAGTACGACCGCCCAGAGCACGCATTCGGCCGCCATGCCGGGCAGCGGCTTCAGGCTCATCCGCCAGCTATCGTGGGCCAGAAACTGCCACGCCAACAGTCCCACGACGGTGAGCAGGGGCAGGAGGAAATACTGGCCAAATCCGAGGGCGTCCAGCAGATGGCGGAGCCAGACATCGGCACCGTTGCGGGGCGAGCCACGCCCCAGGAACAGCACGCCTCCCTCGTAGGCCAGCACCATGGGGAGCGTGAAAACCAGGCTTGTCAGCGGCGTGCGGGAGAGTTGCCAGTACCTATCACTGGCAGCACCGTCGTCATTCGGGCCGTCTGCATCCAGAGCCTCGGCGGCCAGCACGTCTGGCAGCGGTTCTCCCAGCGGTTCTCCCAGCGGCAGCCCGTCAGGAAGCAGCGCCGCGTTCAGTGGATCGTCAAGACCCGGCGATGCAGCAGCCGAAAACGGAACGTCTTCGCGACCGTCGTCGGCGGCACTGGAGGAAACGGGTGGCATGCGGTGACTCGGATCTGGTCAACAGCGGCGTTTTTCACGGCCCTTGTGGATCAAGCACAGCATGTCGCCACGATTTCGACAATGCTTGCACTGCTGGCAAAAAATTTTTTTTGCGAATCAGGCCACTTTCGTCGGTGGTTTCCGGACGTGCAGTTCGTGCGCACGACGCATGACGTCGACCGTCCTTGACATCCGCGGTCATGTTCACAGAATGACGCCCGTCAGGCGATCGTGACAGGCAGACATGAAGGTCACGCCAACGCGGTCTCCTCAGACAGTGTGACGAACACCTGACGAACAATCGTCTCGAAAATTTCGGGGGCGACGACTGGAGGGAGCGACAGTCGGCGACTTTGGTCGTGGCCTGGATGTCCCCCCGGTTTCGAGCGATCGTTGGGGCGGTTCGGATGTGGGGGCCGCCGCTGATTCAGGCGGTGTTTCTGACTGCCGATCGAGGTGTTGGCGGTCGGGATTTCGGGGAGGTGTTTTTCCGGGCGGGTGGCAGGCGGGTAGAATCGTCGTGCTTCTCCCCCGGGTATGAAACGCTATGGCACGATGCCTTGTCGGATGTGGGTCCAACGTCGGCAACCGGCGTGATTATCTCGATCGGGCGCTGGAGCTGCTGCGGTTCATGCCGGGTGTCACGCTGGCGAGCGTCAGCCGGTATCGCGACACCCGTCCGATCGGTGGCCCACCCGGACAGGCGGCGTTTCTCAACGCCGCCTGCCTGCTCGAGACCGATCTGGCTCCGCACGACGTGCTCGGCATGCTTGCCGCCGTGGAGAACACGCTCCATCGAGAGCGCAGCGAGCGGTGGGGACCCCGGACGGTCGATCTCGATCTGTTGCTCTACGACGACCTGGTCCTCGATACCGACGTGCTGACGCTGCCCCATCCGCGGATGGCCACGCGGCGCTTTGTGCTCGAGCCCTGCGTGGAGATCGCGCCGGATTTCATGCACCCGCTGGCAGCCTGCACGCTGCATGGTCTGCTCGAAAGCATCTCGTCGTCGCGTCCGCACGTGGCGGTGGTGGGCGTTCCGGGGGCAGGCGCACCGGAGGTCGCGGCGGCGATCGCCGATGCGACACTCGCGCGGCTCGTGCATGCGCCGGCGGAATACGCCCTCATCGGCGGCGTCGGATCGCGTGCCGATGCCGCCGACGATGCGCCCTGGCGGCGGGCGGTCGAGGCCTGTGCCAAGCCACTGCTGAAGACCCGCTGGCCACAGGATCCGCACGGCACCGTGGCAGACTACTGGCTGCCGGCGGTGCGGTTGGCTGCGGCAGACGCGCTCGCGGCCAACGCCTCGGGTGCGTTCGACGCGTGCTTCGCGCGGGTCGCCGCCGAGACGGTGCCGCCACATGTCGCCATTCTGCTGGTCGCCTCTCCGGATGTGCTCGAGGAGCGGATCGCGTTTCGGTCGCGGCTGGCGGGTGGTCACAGCGACGTCTTTGCCGATCTGCTGGTCGTGCCGGCCGGCGAGTCTGTGCCCGGCGGACATTCGGCCGCTGCGGTGTGCGCGGCCGTGGACGAGTCCGTGGCCAGGCTGCTGCGGCTGCAGGCAGGGCTGGTCGCCGCGCTCCGCGGCCGGAATGTCACCGAGGCACTCAGGCCGACGGCCGTGGTGACGATCGCCGCGGAGGACCTCGGGCAAGCCGTGCGCGAAGCGGTGGCCGCCATCGAGGCGATGGCGTGATGCACCAGTTCGTGCACGATCCCGATCGCATGCGGGGGCTCGTCGCCGAGGCGCGGGCCGCGGGCCGTCGCGTGGGATTCGTGCCGACGATGGGAGCACTGCATGCGGGCCACGCCAGTCTCGTGGCCCGCGCGGCCCGCGAATGCGACGAGGTCGTGGTCTCGATCTTCGTGAATCCGACGCAGTTCGGTCCGCAGGAAGACTTCGCGCGGTATCCACGCACGCTCGCGGCCGACGCGGCCCTGCTGTCGCCGCATGGCGTGGCCTGGATCTACGCGCCGGAGGTCTCGGCGGTCTATCCGCCCGGCGATGCCACGCGGATCGTCGTCGGCGGGCCGGCGGTGCGGTTCGAGGGGGAGCGGCGGCCGGGGCATTTCGACGGCGTGGCGACGGTGGTCTGCAGGCTCTTCCTGGCCGTGCCTGCCGACGTGGCCTATTTCGGCGCGAAGGATTGGCAGCAGACGCTCGTCGTGAAGCGGATGGTCCGTGACCTGGGCCTGCCGGTCGAGATCGTCGTCTGTCCCACCGTGCGCGAGGGGGACGGTCTGGCGATGAGTTCTCGCAACGCCTATCTCTCCGCCGCCGAACGCCCCCGCGCCGTCGCACTCTGGGAGAGCCTCTGCCGGGCGGAGCAGCTCTGGGCGGACGGCGCCGATCCGCGCGTGATCGAACAGGCGATGCAGGAGGTGATGTCGGCCCGCGGCATCGCGGTCGACTATGCGGCAGTCGTCGATCCGGAGTCGCTCGCACCGCTCGGCACCGCTGCCGGGCGGGCCGTGGCGCTGGTGGCCGGTCGCCTGGGATCGACGCGGCTCATCGACAACCTGGAGCTTCCCGACCGCTGATGCTGTCCACGCTCTTTCACATTCCGACGCGGATCACCCTCGGGGGCGTATCGCTGCCCCTGGCAGGCTTTGGAATCTTCCTGGCCGTCTGGGCCGCCGTGGCCGCCGTGATGCTCGCGCGGACCGCTGCGGCACACGGGTGGAGGGTGGCGGTGGAAACCCTGGCCGCGCCACTGGCGATCATGGCGGGGGCGATCATCTGGCTCCTGCCGGCGCTCGACGACGGCCAGGGCGTGCCGGTGCGTGGCTACGGGGCGATGCTGCTGGCCGCCGCTGCGGCGGGCACGTGGCTCTCGATCGTCCGTGGCCGGCGGCTCGGCTTCGATGCCGACACGATCCTGGCGCTGGGCATGGAGGTGTTTTTGTGGGGGATCGTCGGGGCACGGCTCTTCTACGTCATCGAATACCACGACCAGTTCTTCGGCCGCGGCCGCTCCTGGATAGAGTCCCTCTCCGCCGTGCTCAATGTCGCGGCTGGCGGACTGGTGGTGTTTGGGGCCTTGCCGACGGCAGCCCTGGCGGCGTGGCGGTTCGCCAGCCGTCGCGGCCTCTCGTTGCCGCGGCTGGCAGACTGCATCGCGCCGGGGCTGCTCGTGGGGCTGGCCATCGGCCGCATCGGCTGTTTTTTAAACGGGTGCTGCTACGGGGGGCCCTGCGACCTGCCGTGGGCGGTGCGGTTTCCACCCGACAGCCCCCCGTGGCTGGATCAGGCTGCCCGCGGCATGCTCCCCGCCGTGGCGGTCGACGGCGGTCGCCCCTGGAGCCTGCCGGTGCATCCGGCCCAGCTCTACGCTGCGATCGATGCCGCCATCCTGGCCGTACTGGCCTGTTGTGCCACTGCCACGCCGCTGGCCCGGCGGGACGGCCAGGTCTTTGCACTGGTGCTGACGCTCCATCCGATCTCCAGGCTTCTGCTGGAGGCGATCCGCGTCGACGAGCCCCCCGCACTCGGCACGCCGCTGTCGATCTCGCAACTGGTGTCGCTGGTGCTTCTGACGCTGGCGGGAGCGGTCTGGTGGTGGACGGCCCGACAGCCGCCAGGAGACGATGGGAGGCCTGCTCACGGAACTGCCGGGGGTGGCCGCCGCCCGCTGCCCCCCGGCAGCCTGACGATCCGCTGCCGGGAGCATGGCCCGCTGGTGGTCGAGATGCCCAGCGACGAGCGGTTTGCGGGGCTCCAGCTCCGCGTCACCGACCACGCTGGTGGCGAGTTTCCCATTCCGGACGGGAAGCGGGCGGTCGCGCTGTGTCGCTGCGGCCAGACCAAGAACCGGCCGTTCTGCGACGGCTCCCACAAATCCTGCGGTTTTGAGGCATCTGAAACCGCACCGGGCCGATGACGAATCCCCGGCTTGTAGGGGTTGGGAAAAGACTATTGTCGGCGGAAAGTCTTCTCTGGAAACCACTTACGTCAATCGACAGCTGTGGAAAACTGTCCCGAAGGGCTGCGAGCGATATGGACTGGCCGAGAAAACCCCTGTACGGTTGAGGGTCTGCGGAGCGGAAAACGGACCCGCGGAAGACCAAGGACACCCGTCTGGGACGTCATGATGTCGAAGCCCGGAACGAACTTCTATCAGCGAAACAGCGTCTGGATCCTGGCGATCCTGATCTTCCTGTTGCCGCTGGTGGTCGTGGGGGCGATCAAGGCGAAGGGGAACAACCGCAACGACGTGAAGGGCTGGCTGCCCCTCGAGTATCCGGAAACCCAGACCTACCGCTTTTTCCGCCGGAATTTCCAGGGGGAGGAGTTCGTCCTGGTCAGTTGGGACGGCTGCACCATGGCCGACCCCCGGCTGGAACTGCTCGCCCAGAAACTCCTGCCGCCCCCCGAGGAAGCCTCCCGGATCGAGCGGCCCCTCTATTTCAAGACTGCCCAGACCGGCCCCCGGGCCGTCGAGCGGATGACCGGGGAACCGCTGAATCTGGACCGCGAGGAGGCAATCTCGCGGCTCACCGGGGCGATCATCGGACCGCCCCCGGCGGGGACTGCGGCTGGTGACGAGGCAGACTCCCTCGATGCCCGGCAGACCTGCCTCGTGCTGACGCTCTCGGACGCCGCCCGTGCCAACCTCCACGGTGCGATCGACCTCATCAAGGATGTCGCCGCCAGCGAGTGCGGCATTCCGGAATCGTCGCTGCACATGGGCGGGCCGCCGGTCGACAACGTTTCGATCGACCGGGCCGGCCAGACCAGCGTGACGATCCTGTTCGGGCTCTCGCTGGTGGTGGGATTCATCGTCAGTTGGTGGAGCCTCAAGAGCAAGGCACTCGTGGCCATGGTGCTCGCCTCCGGCGTCTACAGCATGTTCGCCAGCCTGGCGGTGGTCTGGTACTCCGGGTATCCGGTCGATGCCATCCTGCTGACGATGCCGTCGCTGGTGTACGTGGCCACGACCAGTGGCGCGATCCACCTGGCCAACTATTACCGTGACCAACTCGCCGAGACCGGCGTGGTCGAGGGGGCTGCCGGCCGCGCGGTGCACCACGCCCTCCTGCCGCTCACGCTGGCCACCGGCACGACCGCCATCGGATTGGCGACGCTCGCCGTGAGCGAACTGGTGCCGATCCGGATGTTCGGCATTTTCTCCGCCATCGGCGTCGTGGTGAGCTTTCTCATCCTGGTCTTCTTCATGCCCGCCGTGCTCGAGCTGTTTCCACCAAAGCTCAAGCTGGGCAAGCTCGCGGAGGAAGAGGGCGGCGATGCCTGGAAGCCGATCGAATCGAGCCCCTGGTGGAGCGTGGGAGAGTGGATCACGCAGCACAACGGGCTGGTGACCACCGCCTGCCTGCTCGTCATGGCCACGGTGGGATATGGTCTCACGCAGGTCGAAAGCAGCGTGCAGCTCATGCGACTGTTTTCCTCCAAGGCACGGATTCGGCAGGACTATCAGTGGCTGGAAAAGCACCTCGGCCCGCTGGTGCCGATGGAAATCCTGGTGCGGGTCGATCAGGAAACATGTCCGCTCAACTTCCTCGAGCGGATGGAGTTGGTCGGCCAGATCCAGAAGGAGATCGGTGACCTCGACGAGGTGGGAAGTTCGCTGTCGACCGTCACGTTCGGCCGCAGCCTCGACGTCGGCGACGGTGGCGACGGCATCGGCGGGGCGGCGGCTCGGGCCATCGGTTTCGGCTCGCGCACCAAACGGAGCGTCTTGAACCGGCGGCTCACCGCCCATCGCGACGAATTCCTGGCCGGCGACTATCTCCGCGAGGCCGATCTGCCCGATGGCAGCCAGCAGGAGCTCTGGCGGATCAGCGCCCGCGTCAGCGCCACCAAGGAGGTCGACTATGCCCTCTTCAAACGTGACCTGCAGTCGAAGATCGACCCGATCCTCGCCGACCTGGAGGCGGACG
>JBILWX010000258.1:0-3186 GCA_044369655.1 Pirellulales bacterium | reverse complement strand
CTGCGCGGCGAGATCGTCCGCCATCCACCGATCGATGACGATCTCCTCCGGCCCCGGCACGGGCAGCGGCTCTCCCCGGTCGTCGACGAGATCGCCGACCGGCAGGCTGGCCGAGCCGATCCCGACGACGGTCGAATAGGGGATGCTCGCCCGGCCGGGTCGGCCATCCACCAACGGCGTCAGCGCATTGGCCAGGAAGACGAGCGTGGGGCAGCCCCCCAAGGGACCGAGCACCTGCTCCGCCACGCGGTCTGCCTCCGGCGGCAGCAGCAGGCGGCTCGAGCTCAGCCGCCATGCTCCGCTACCGGGCGGACTGTCGAAGACGAGGCCCAGGTCGACGAGCGCGGGCTTGAGCGCCGCCCGCAGCGTATCCGCCGGGACGGTGTCCGTGGATGCTTCGACCGCGGCTCCCCCTGGCGTGGTGCCGACCACCGCGAACAGCGTGTTGGCGGTGGGCTCGGGCCGACGGAGCAATGCTTGCGCCGTGGCCAACGAGGCGACGGCCAGGCCGCCGGTCACCTGTGTGGGACGCAGCGAGAATTCGCCCAGCCCAGCGGTGGGCAGCACCTCCGCAACCCGCAGCCGCCTGCTCCAGGAATCGGCTGTCCGCCGGCCCATCGGGCTGTCGGCGGGAACGTCACCGATCCTGGTCATGCGGAGCACGACGGGATCGCCCGCCTGGACTCCCAGGGCGTCGGCGAGCACCCGGTTGATGGCCACCGTGTCGGCGGCAAGGGGTGCGATGGCTCCGGGAAAACCAAGCTGGCCGGGATCGTCGCAGGCAAGGAGGGTCGCCCGCGTCGCCGCCCCCGCATCCGCTCCGGGCGCGGCGTTCTCAAGCGACACCTCCGTGACGACAGCCGGGACGAAGGCCGTGACCACGGCAGGCACGAGCCGAGCGGCAGGGGCCGCGTTCACGCCGTCCGTGGTCTGCGGCCGGAGGCGGGCCGTGGTCTCGTCCGCCAGCCCTGCTCGGAAAAAACCATCCGCCAGCACCGCCGCCTCAATCCCGCCGAGCCGGGCGAACGCCAGCCGCCGCAGGCTCCGCGCGAGCGAGTCGCCCACTCCCAACGCCCCAGCGATGGTGGCGGCCACGATGCCGGAGGCTGCGGCCAGCGACAGCAGATGGGGCCACCACTGATGAAGCAGCCGCAGGGAGAGCCCGACGAGCGTCCGCACGGGAGTCGCGGCCACGCGACGAGTCGTGCCGACCACACGGCGAGGGGTGCCGCCCGCGGTCATGGCACGAGCCGCCCGGCGACGAGATGGTGCACCGTGCCGATGCGGGCGGCAACGGCCTCGGCATGGGTCACGACGACGAGCATGCCACCCGCCTCCGCCGCCAGCTCGACGAGCAGTTCGGTCACCGAGGCGGCGGCGCTTGTGTCGAGTTGGCCGGTCGGCTCGTCGGCGAGAATGAGCCGCGGCGAGAGCACGAGCGCCCGCGCCACCGCCACCCGCTGCCGCTCGCCCCCGGAGAGTTCCGCCGGGAGCGAGCCGAGGCGATCACCGAGCCCGACCCGCTCGAGCAGCCGACGGGCCCGCACCTCGATGTCGCGGCTCACGCTGCCGGAAGCGAGAGCGGGCAGCACGACGTTGTCGACCGCCGTGCAGCCTGCCAGCAGATGGTGATCCTGAAAGACGAAGCCGATGCGACGGTTGCGAAACGCGGCCCGCTCGTCCGCGGTCATGGAGCAGGGATCGGCGCCATCGAGCCGCACCATGCCGCCGGTCGGCTCCTCGAGCGCGCCGATGATCGACAACAACGTGCTCTTCCCCGAGCCACTTGGCCCCATGATCGCCATCCGCTCGCCGGGCGCCAGCCGAAAGGACACCCCGTCGAGCACGTGGAGTTCGCCGGCAGGCACCGGGAACGATTTCGAGATACGGTCGACCTCGAGCATAGCGGCGAGCCCGGCAAGGACGTCAGGACGGAGATTCCGGACGCGGCTGCGCCCGCGCCGCCGTGCTCGACGTCAGGCAGCGTCTGACGTCGTCTGGAATGGCGACCGCCGCCAGCCGACCGCCGGGCCGCACCAGACACCGCACGGCTACGACGCGGCCCTCCGCCACGGCCCGGCCCTCGTGTTCGAACACGAACCGGTAGGTGACGCTCGAACGGCCGATCTCCGCCACATGGACGGCGATGTCGAGTTCGTCGCCGAACCGCACGGCCGCACGATAGTCACAGGTCACGGAAACACGTGGCCAACTGTGTTCGCTGCCATCGGCCTGCCGCTCGAACACGTGAAGGCCGACCGACCGGAGCAATTCGTGCTCGGCCGACTCCATCCAGAAGAAAAACGCCGAGAAGTGAACAATTCCCGCGGCATCCGTATCACGGAATTCCGCGCGACGACGCGTGACGAGCAAGGCGGGCGTTAAGGCGGAAGGGTCACGGCCACCGGAGGCTTCGCGTTTCACAGCCGCTCACCTCTTCCGTCGACCGAGCCGAGGGTCACTCGGCCACTCCATCACTCACCAACGTACGGCAGCAGGGCCATGAACCTGGCCTGCTTGATGGCCCGCGTCACGGCATGCTGGCTGGCAGCGGTGCAGCCGCTCTTGCGGCGGCCCAGGATCTTCGCCTGTCGATTCACGAGTTTGCCCAGCAGTTCGAGATCCTTGTAATCGACGAACATCGGACGGGGACGAGCACCGTCAATGAAGATCGGATCGCGGCGCTTGACCTTGGCACGCGGCTTGGCCTTCTTGCGGGCGGTCTTCGCGAATTTGCCTCTGGCTGGGGGGGGACTCATCGGCTTCCTTCAGATTTCTCTTTTGATGTGCAGGAAAGACTGGTGCAGCGTGTCGCCCGAAGATGCTTCTCTGGAGATACCGCTCTCGAGATACCTCTCTGGGGAGTAGATCACGGGAGCCGGATCTGATGCGACGCCGGCTCCCGTGATGCGTATTTCAACAAAAATCAATTAGTAGCGATCGCCGCCGCCGCCGTAGCCACCACGGCCGCCGCCGCCGCCGTAGCCACCACGACCACCGCCGCCGCCACCACCACCGTAGCCACCACGACCGCCGCCACCGCCGCCACCGGTACGCGGAGTACGCTCACGGGCCTCGTTGACCGTCAGGGGACGACCGTTGACCTCGTGCCCGTTCAGGGCCGAGATCGCGGCCTGCAGGCCTTCGTCGGTCTCCATCTCGACGAAACCAAAACCACGCGAACGT
>JBILWX010000114.1:0-11112 GCA_044369655.1 Pirellulales bacterium | reverse complement strand
GGAGCCTATCCGGCCGTTCCTCGACGCGGAACTCGCCGCGATCAAGGAAGGCTTATCAGGCGACTGGGAACTGCTGCCGGGCCGATCGCACCGCGAGGGCTGGGCCAACGGCCGCCTGCCCGTGCAGGCGACCGCCGATGCCGGGCTCCTCGATCGGTCGACCATTTTTTGCTATGAGGCGATCGAGTTCGAGCCGTCGATCCCGCAGGCCAAGCTCCAGTTCGACCTGATCCGGGCCAACCTCGCCGAGGAAGGCCCGTCGGCCGGCACGGTGCGGGGCGTCTTCGGCAACGCCCAGCAGCCGTTGATGGTTTTGCCCAACATCTGGTTCTTCGCCCAGGCCGCGCGGAACCCCGCCTACCGGTCGGCCACCGACGAGCAGATCCTTCGCGATCTGGCCCAAGCCCTGGGCGGACCTGCGGACCTGCTCGTGCCGGCATGGCAATGCATGACGCTGCCGCTCGACCGCCTGCCGGCTGATCTGCCGGAGGCATTGCGCCGCGGGAAGCTCGCCAGCGCGCTAGCCGCAAACCTGCCCGGCGGGCCGCAGCGTTACCTCGAGATCCTCGCCACGCAGGTGGAGAGCCAGCGACGCATTCTCGTGGCGACGAGTCAGCCGCCCGCCGACGGAGCGGACGCGGCAACGCGGATGACGGAGGCCCTGTTAGCCGTGGCGCAGTGGTGGGAGCAGCACGGCTATGTCGGCGGGGCAAGCGGTGGACGGGTGGCGTGGAGCTTCGTGCCGGAACGCCAACGGCAACTGATTGCCGCCTGGGCCAAGCAGCTGCCTCCCGAGCAGGTGGCCGCCATCAAAGCCGGCGTTCCCGAGGCGACGAGGCACCTGACGGAAGGCATCCTGCCGCGGTGAGCTGGTGAAGGCAGCCGGGGCTGCCCGGGTCGGAGTGGCGTGTGTTCGAGTCCGCCTGTCCCTCGCGTGCGCTTCGGGCTTGGATGCACGCCTGGTTGTCCCGCAACTCCGAATCCCTGCGCGGAACGGGAAAAGGTGCTGGCTGTCGAGCCCAACTCAACGCTGATCGAGAAGCCACTGCCAGACAGGCTCTCGGCGAATGATCGCCGACCTTCCCTGCCATGCTTCACGGCTTTCGCCGCGTTCCTCGGGGCCGAGCAGGAGCAGGTTGTCGCACCGCAAATCGTGGCCGGCCTTGATCAATCCGCGGACTTCCCGTGCCCGGACCTTCGGGTCGCGGAGGTCCGCGGCGACCTGGATCAGGGTCCTCACCTTCTGCCCCTCGTGGATCACGAAATCGACCTCCGCCCGGTGCGGATCCTTCCAATAGTAAAGCCGACATTCGCCGCGCAACTGGCGGCGGAGGCAGGCGATCGCCACCAGTGATTCGAGCAGGCGGCCATGGTTGGGACTCGCCTGAAATCCGGTCGCCCGCACGAGGCCGTTGTCGATCGCATACGCCTTCTTGTTGGAAGCCGCCTGCTCGCGAGGCTTGAAGGAAAACCGCGGCACTGTGAAGAGGACGAAGGCCTGCTCGAGATAACCGACGTATTTTTTCAGCGTGTGACCGCTCCGGCATCCGCTTGTGTGGCCAAGCGAGGCGAACGAAAACTCGGCCCCCGGATTCGAGAGCAGGCAGGTGGCCACCGCATCGAGGGCCTGCGGGGCCCGTAGGCGAAACCGGCTGACGATGTCCTTGTGGATCACCGCCGCCAGGAGCGTGCGGAGATAGCCGCCTCCATCGATGGGCTTGAGCACGACCTCGGGGAAGCCCCCGATCTCGGCATGCAGGCGGCAGAGGGCGGCGTGCTCGACTGCGGTGCGTTCTTCGGAACCACGGGCGGAAAGAAACTCCGCGAAGGAGAATGGGAGCAGCGGGATGGGATGATGCCTGCCCGTGAGATGCGTGGCGAGTTCGGAACTGAGCAGGTGGGCGTTGCTTCCGGTGAGAATCAGCCGGCGCCCCGATCGCTGGAGTCGATTGACGACGATCTCCCAGCCCTGCACGTTTTGGATTTCATCGAACAGGATGGTGTGGGGGGTGTCGTAGACCGCGTCGATCGCGGCAACGAGCGCGTCGGTGCCCTGGGGCCCGGGGCTGTCGGGCACATACCCTTCCCTTCCCAGCAGCCGTTCGTCGTCGAAATTGACATACCCAGCGCGGCCAGACGCCTCGGAGGCGAGGTGGGCCGCATACACCGACTTGCCCGCCCGTCTGGGGCCGAGCACCACCACCACGCGTTGGTCGCCGGCAGTCAGGGCGGCACCGCCCGCGGTCGATCGCTCGATGTAGGGCTGGCCAAGCAGGCCCTGCCATTCCCTGCGCTGAGCCAACAAAATGTCGTGAAACATGCCCCAATCGTACACTTCACGTCACCGTAATGCACGTTTTCTCAATAAAACGTGCATTACGGTGGCTGGATGAAAGGTGCCAGCCACAGGATTTGGGTCACCAAATTTGGGTCGTCTCGGATGGTGATAGATGGCGTCATCCCCGGGCTTCCGCCCGGCCAGTGGCAGGGGGCGCGATAGGGAACGCCGGGGCCGCCTACCGCAGGACGACGCGGTCCTGGTCGGCCGTGGCGGCCGTCACGGTGCCGATCTTCCAGTTCTCGTAGCCAAGGTCGGCCAGCTGCCGCTGGATGGCGTCGGCGACCTGCGGCGACACGACGAGCACCATCCCCACGCCCATGTTGAAGACGCGGTCCATCTCGGCCGCGTCGATTCGCCCGAGCGTCTGCACCCAGGGAAATACGCCCGGCACCCGCCACGACCCCCGCTCGAGCACGATCTGCACGTGGTCGGGAACGATCCGGGCGAGATTCTCGACCAGCCCGCCGCCGGTGATGTGGGCGATGCCGTGCACGACCTGGTTCACGCGGTCGTGGCGGAGCACCGCCTTCACAGGCCGCGCGTAGAGCCGCGTCGGCTCGAGCAAGAGCTCGTTGACGGTCTTGTCGCCGAGCGAGGCGATGCGGTCGGTGCCGGTCAGTCCCCCCATCTCGAAGACGGCCTTCCGCACGAGGCTGTAGCCGTTGGAGTGAAAGCCGCTCGACGCGATGCCGATGGCGACGTCGCCCGGCTGGATCTGCCGGCCGTCGACGACCCGCGATCGCTCGACCACGCCGACGCAGAAGCCGGCGAGGTCGTAGTCGCCGCCGTGGTACATGTCGGGCAGGATCGCCGTCTCGCCGCCGACAAGCGCGCATTCGCACTCGACGCAGGCATCGGCGATGCCCCGCACGATCTGCTCGAGCAGCCCGGGGTCGTCGTGCGACATCGCGACGTAGTCGAGGAAGAAGAGCGGCTCGGCCCCGGTGCAGAGGGCGTCGTTGACGCTCATCGCCACCAGGTCGATGCCCACCGTGTGGTGGATGCCGGCATTCACCGCCACCTTCAGCTTCGTGCCCACGCCGTCGGTGCAGGAGACGAGCAGCGGATCGACGTAGCCGCGGGAGAAGAGCCCCTTCAGGTCGAGCTGGAAGAGCGCGGCGAAGCCACCCTCCTGGCTCATCACCCGCGGGCACTGCGTCCGCCGCATGTGCGCGGGCAGGCGGGCCATACCTTCCCGGTAGAGCTCGAGGTTGACGCCGGCGCTGGAGTAGGTGGCTCCGCTCACGCCCGTATCTTCACCGCAACGCGGCGCTCCGCAAGTCCGCCGCGTGGTGCCGCGGTGTTCGGGCCTGGCCGCCTCCGGAAGCATGCCTGCGGATCGGTTCGCGATGGTATGCTTTCCTGGATGTTTTCCCGGAAGTCCAAGGCTGTCGTCGAGCGGGCTCACGCCGAGCAGCCGCTGCCACCGATGCAGTTCAGCCACCCCCTGCCCTACGGCGCCCTGCTCCGCGAGGGGGTCGGACGGCAGGAACAGGGGGTGCAGTTCGTCGTCTACAGCCGTTCGGCCACGGCGATGCGGGTGCTGCTCTACGACGCGGTCGACGATCCCGAGCCGTCGGAGGTGATCGCACTCGATCCCAACAAGGACCGCTGGGGCGACATCTGGAGCATCTTCGTCCCGGGCTTGCGACACGGGCAGCTCTACCACTTCCAGGCCGACGGTCCGTTCGATCCCGAGCGGGGGCACCGGTTTGACGGCCAGGCCCGGCTCATCGACCCGTATTCCCGGGCGCTGGCAGGCCGCTATCTGCCCGGCAGCGACTCCATCCTCCGGCCGCCGAAGAGCGTGGTGATCGACGACTCCTTCGACTGGCAGGGTGACCGGCACCTGCGGCGCGGCCTCGCCGACACCGTGATCTACGAGATGCACGTCCGCGGCTTCACGGCCAGCCCGACCAGCGGCGTCGCCCATCCGGGCACCTACCTGGGGGTGATCGAGAAGATTCCGTATCTCCAGTCGCTGGGCGTGACGGCGGTCGAACTCATGCCGGTGCACGAGTTTCCCACGGAGCTGCCCAGCGGCGTCCGCCCGGAGCAGTTCAACTACTGGGGGTACGACCCGATGGCCTTCTTCGCGCCCCACCGCGGCTACGCGGCGGGCACGGAGCCGGGCTGCCAGGTTCGCGAATTCAAGGAGATGGTGAGGGCCCTCCATGCCGCCGGCATCGAGGTGATCCTCGACGTCGTCTTCAACCACACCGCCGAGGGCAACCACCTCGGGCCGACCTTCTCGTTCAAGGGGCTGGAGAACCGCGTCTATTACATGCTCGGTGACGCGGGCTACTACCGCAACTACACCGGCTGCGGCAACACGATCAACGGCAACCACCCGATCGTCCGCGAACTGATCTTCCTCTGCCTGCGGCACTGGGTGCACAACTACCACATCGACGGCTTCCGCTTCGACCTCGCCAGCGTGCTCAGCCGCGATCGCAACGGCGACATCCTGCCCAATCCGCCGATCGTGGAACTGATCACGGAAGACCCGATGCTCGCCGACACGAAGATCATCGCCGAGGCCTGGGACGCCGCCGGGGCCTACCAGGTGGGCTCGTTCGCGAGCCTGCGGTGGGCCGAGTGGAACGGCCGCTATCGCGACGACGTCCGCCGCTACTGGCGGGGCGACTACGCGCAGACCGGCCACCTGGCCACGCGACTGGCCGGGTCGAGCGACCTCTACGGCGACGACGGCCGCCAGCCCTATCACAGCATCAATTTCGTCACCTCCCACGACGGCTACACGCTCAACGACCTCGTCAGCTACCGCGAGAAGCACAACGAGGCCAACGGCGAGGGCAATCGCGACGGCGACAACAACAGCTTCTCCGACAACTACGGCGTGGAGGGCCCGACGAAGCGGGCCGACATCGACGCGGTCCGGGCCCGGCAGATCCGCAACATGCTCGCCACGCTGCTCCTGAGCCAGGGCGTGCCGATGCTGCTCGCCGGCGACGAGTGCCGCCGCACCCAGCGGGGCAACAACAACGCCTACTGCCAGGACAACGACGTCTCCTGGTTCGACTGGAGCCTCGTCGAGACGCATGCCGACCTCGTGCGGCATGTCCGGGAACTGGTGCGGTTTCGCCTCGACAACCCCACGCTCCGCCGCCGGTCGTTCCTCGAGGGGGGCGCGAGCGAGGCGGGCGGGCTGCCCGACGTGGAGTGGTTTTCGCCGGAGGGCAGCCATGTCGATTGGTATGCCGCCGATGCGAGCCTCGTCTGCTTCTTTGGCGCGCCCTCCCGGGAAAAACTGCTCGAGGAAGACGACGTGGCGGCGGGGGGCGTCGAAGGCCGGCCGCGGCACGTGCTCATCTTCGCGCACTCGGGCTCGCTGCCGAGGCGGTTCCATTTTCCCCGGCCCGAGGCGATCGCGTCGCTCCCCTGGCGGCTGTTCATCGATACGAGAAGCTCGGCCCCGGACGACATTTTCCCGCCCGGGGAGGGGCCGCCGGCCGACACGTCGCAGCCGCTGGAATTGATCGAGCGGTCGCTCGTCTGTTTCGTGGCGGAGCCGGGATTCGAGTCCAGTCGCAAAAGAATTGCGTTTACGCCGGCATGATCGGTATGCTGATTCCGCGGTGCCCAGTCCTTCTTCCCAACTTTATTCTGCCGACCCGACATAGAGGAGCATTCAGATGACCGCGACGATGTCCCGTGACCGCAGCCTTGTCCATCGTTGGCTGGCCGGCCCAGTCGGCATGCTCGTCGGCGTCGGCCTGGTGGCGGGCGGCCTGGCGGGCTGCAGTCCCGCGCCGGCCCCCGTGGTGGTCGTCAAGCCGGCCGCCGCCCATGCGGACCATGATGCCCACGACCACGGCAAGCACGACGATCATGACCATGGCGAACGCGAGGGCCACGACGATCACGACCACGATGACCATGGCCATGCCCACCCGGAAACGCTGGCAGCCGGCGTGGCTGAATTGGAAGCGATGTGGGGCCACGTGAAGGGAGCCCTGAAGGCGGGCGACCGCGACGAGGCGGACGAAAAGGTGCACGCGGTCGGTCATCTGCTCGAAGACTTCGAAGGGCTGCTGGCCAAGGAGACGGCCGGCGTGCAGGAGGCGGGGAAGAAGGCGACCGCGGAAGTCTTCGAGTGCTTCGATGCCCTCGACACCGCCTTCCACGGAGACGAGGACGATCTGAAGAAGCTCGACCTCGACGCGCTCGGCGGCCGGCTCGAGGCGGCGATCAAGACGCTTAAGGAGCTGGCGAAGGGCGGCGCGAAGTAGGCCGCGACGGGAATGGCCTTCGGGACCATCGACGCGGACGAGGGACTGTTCGAGGGATTGCACTGGATCATCTTGGATCATCACGGAGGAATGTCATGATCGCGATGCGAGGCATCTGGCGGCTGTCGGTCGGGACGTCACGGGGTTGGCTCGTCGGCATCGTGCTGGCGACGGCCGGCGGCGCGCCCGTCCCCGGCCTGGGGCTCGAGATCGATCCGAACGCGGTGCGGGGGCAGTTCGTGCTGCCTGCCGAACCGGCGGACGCGGCCGCACCGACGGCGGCCAAGGCGAAGCTGACCACGACCCCGCAGCAGGTCGTGATCGCGGGTCGCATCGGCGCTCGGGGCATGGAGCCATTCCTCGACAACAAGGCCTCGTTCTGGCTGGTGGAGATCCCCACGGACGACCACGCGAAGAAGCCCGGCCACGACAACGACAACTGCCCGTTCTGCAAGAAGAAGCAGGCGAACAGCCCGATGACGGCCGTCCAGTTCCTCGGGCCCGACGGCAAGGTGATTCCGATCGACGCGCGGAAGCTCTTCGGCGTTGAGAAGGGGTCGGAAGTGGTGGTTCGCGGCCAGGGCGTTTTCGACCCGAAGCTGCCGATCCCGGTGATCCAGCTCACGGCGGACGGGATTTTCGTCCGTCCGCCGGCGAAATAGCCGCCGGTCGAGAGGGTGAAGCCGCCGGGGGCGGTGAAAGCCTCCGACTCGAAGCGAGGATACGCTGACTCCCTGCGGCTTTCCCCGACCCCCGGCTCCTCGATCGTTCCACACACGCGAATCGCCCCGCCCCGATGCATCCCGGCGTCATGACTATCGAAACCAGGCAGCCCGGTTCGCGTACGGCCTTCAAGGAGTGGGCGGTGATCTGCCGGGCGCTTGCGCGGGGGCGGCAGCGGGTGATTCTCCGCAAGGGCGGGATCGTGGAACCCGGTGGCCGGTTCGAGCTGGCCGAACGCGAGTTTCTGCTCATGCCGACGTTTCTGCACCAGTCGCCCGAGAGCATCGTGCCGGAGGCCCGCGATCTGCTCGTCGACATCGACGCCGACCGGCCGCCGGAGGGAACGGTCGTGTTTCGGCACCGCGCCCGCGTGATCGATGCCCTGCGGATCGAGTCGCTGGCCGGCCTCGACCGGTTTCGAGGGCAGCATATCTGGGCCGACCAGGTCGTGGCGGAACGGTTTCACCGCTGGCGCGACGAACTCCACGTGCTCGAGGTGGAGGTGGCCGCGCTCGCCGAGCCGCTCGTCGTGCCGTGGCAGGATTCCTTCGGCGGCTGCAAATCCTGGATCGACGTGTGACCGCCGGACGGTCGCCCGTCGCTTGCCTCGAGCTGGCCGTCACCCGCCCGCTCCGGACTCATCGACGAACGGTTTGAGCAGCGCGGCGGTCGCGCCGTTCCATTTCCAGAGGTGGCTGGACCGCCGCTCCTTCCCCGCGCCGGCCGTGCCGGTGCGGTGCAGCCAGTACGATTCGCCCTCGCGCAGGGGCCACCGGGAAAACCGCGGACGCCACTGCGGCGGCACGCTGGTCTTCATCCAGCTCCAGTGGGCCATGTGCAGCAGATAGTCGTGATCCGGATGACGCATGCACCAGCGGCGGTATTCGAGCTCCGTGACGCAGGCGAATCGCGGCCGCAGCTGCCGCACGAGCGGGTCGTCGCGACCGAGCAGGTCGGCCGCCGCGCCGAGGCCGGCCGCCGTGGTGGTGATCACGATCGCCGGCTCGGGATCGAAGCTCTCGCCCAGACCTCCTGCCGCCGCCTCGGCCGCCCGCTCAGCGAGCAGCCCGGGGAGTTCCGTGTCGAACCAGACTCCCAGCTGCGCGGCCAGCAGGGCCCGCTCGGCGGCGACCTCCGCGGCGGGCCGCTCGTCGCCGCCCGAATCGAGGCGGGCGGCCACGGCAAGCTGCCGCAGCCCATCGAGCCAGACGTCTGTTTCAGAAGTCATCGCTGTCCTTCCCGGGAGGCTCGTTTCAGCATACGCTGTCGGCGGCACAACCCCGCAGGTGCGTCGTATGGAATCCTCGCCGGCATCGACCCCATCGTGCCCCGACGTGGTCGTCGTCATGGGTGTCGCCGGTAGCGGCAAGACGGTCGTGGGGCGACTTCTGGCCTCGCACCTCGGCTATGAGTTCTTCGACGCCGACGACTTTCATCCGCCGGAGAACGTGGCGCTCATGCGGCAGGGCATCCCGCTCGACGACGAAAAACGGCGGCCGTGGCTCGACACGCTCGCCTGCCTGATCGACACCGCCATCGGCGAGCGTCGGGGCATGGTGCTCGCCTGCTCGGCGCTCAAGCGCAGCTACCGCGACCGCCTCGGCACGGGAAAGCCGCACGTCAGGCTCGTGCACCTCGACGGCACGGAGCAACTGCTCCGCGAACGCCTCGAGCAGCGCACTGGGCACTTCATGCCCGCCTCGTTGTTGGCGAGTCAGTGTGCGCTGCTCGAGCGTCCATCGGATGACGAGAGGCCGATCAGGGTCGACATCGCGTCGTCGCCGGAGACCATCGTCAGGGAGATCACGGCGGCGGTCGGCCGCGCGTGATGCGGATCACCCGGGATACGGGTGCGACCGCTTATTTCCCGAGGAACTGCTGACGCAGCCACTCGTTCTTCCGCTTCTCCAGCTCGACGAGCTTCGCGACGGGACCCTTGCGGGCGGCGGTGGCCTGAGAACGGCTGGCACGCATCTGCTCGGCGGAGGCGGTGCTGGTGATGACGAGGCTGGAGAGGACGGCGACGACGAGGGCGATCCGACGCATGAGGGGGGCTCCTGCTGGGGACAACGGACGAGGGGGGATACGGTCGGCGGCGGGCACGCTGCTCACCGGAACGACCGCGTGATCCGCTCATCGACGTGTCTGACGCGGGTTCATCACCGTGATTTCGGCCGGCGTTGCACGAGACATAAACCACATCCGCCGTGCGGACGGCATCTCGGGCATGCGTCATACAACCCGTTGCCTAACGGCGGGATGCGGCTTCCCCTGCGAGGGGGTCTTCGGGCCACGCGTGCTTCGGGTAGCGGCGGCGGAGCTCCTTCCGCACCTCGGCGTAGGTGGTCTTCCAGAAGCTGGCGAGATCGCTCGTCACCTGCTGCGGCCGATGGTTTGGCCCGAGCAGATGGAGGAGCACCGGCACGCGGCCTCCCGCCACCCGCGGCGTCTCCCGGACGCCGAAGAGCTCCTGGATCCGCACCGCCAGCACGGGCGGACCACCCGGTTCATAGCCGAGCTTGTAGCGTTTGCCGGTGGGCAGTTCGAGCTGCGGTGGCGCCAGCCGGTCGACGTCGGCGAGGCGGTCGTAGCCCACGAGGGCGTGCAGCCTGGAGAGCCAGTCAGCGGTCGCGATCTCGTCGAGCGATCGCAGCCCGCCGCACACGGCCGGAAGCAAGGCCCCGAGGTCGGCATCGCTGCAGGATGGCAGCCCGAGGTCCGGGACGGCCGCGGCGAGCCAGCGGACACGGGCCAGAAAACTGCCGGCGGCGGTGTCGGCTGCGGGCAGCAGGCGGGCAAGCTGCGGGGCAGCCTCGGCGGCCAGCAGTGCCGCCGCGGCGGCGCCGTCGCGGATTGCGATCGGTGTCTCGTCGATCACCAGATCGTTCCAATATTTCCGCAGCCGGGCCTCCACCTGTCGCCGCGACGGGTGGTAGAGCAGTTCCTCGACCGCACGCAGGTTCGTGGCCGCGAGCGGCCCGTCGGCCAGCCACGTCGGCTCGACGGCCGATGCCTGCCGCACGCTCGCCTCGCCGCCGGCGTCGTTGATGTCGATGGCGAGAAAGAAGGGTTCGTGCCGGACACGCGAGCCCCCGTCGAGCCGCACCCCCCTGCCCCCGACCATCGTGCCCCGATCGTGTGCACCGGGCCGCAGCCGGGTCAGCCGGTCGGGAAAGGCCTCGAGCAGCGCCCGCATCAGGGCCGTCTCGGGGTCTTCCGCCCGCGGTGCGAGAGGCGAGTCGACCAGTCGATAGAGCTGTTCGGCCGCCCGCAGCACGGTGTGGGCGCCGCCCGGATGCAGCTCCAGATCGGTGCGGCCCGGCGGCAGCCCCGCATGAAAACCCTGCAGGGCCGCCACGCGATCGACGACGTCCGAGCGGATCCGTACGGTCATCCGGTCCCGCGGCCCCGTCCGACCGTGGGCCCCTGCGCGAAACGGATCCCGCTCCGAGAGCAACGCCGCGGCGATCGACGTCTCGCGGAGCACGCCGTGCCGCGCGCCCGCCAGGAGCAGCCGGGCGAGCCGCGGATGCGCCGGCAGCCGGGCCAGCTCCGTCCCCAGCGGCGTGACGCGGTCGTCGTCGGACGTGTCGCCGGGCTCGATCGCGCCGAGCTGGTGGAGCAATCGGCGGGCGTTGTCGAGGCTGTCGGCGGGCGGCTGGTCGAGCCAGGGAAAGTCGCGATGCTCGCCCACGGCGAGCAGATGAAGCAGCGGAGAGGCGAGGTCGCCGCGGAGGGCTTCGGGCGTGTCGGCCTGCGGGCGATGGTGGTGCGAGGCCTCGTCCCACAGCCTCA
>JBILWX010000029.1:0-34054 GCA_044369655.1 Pirellulales bacterium | reverse complement strand
CGTTCGCCACACTGATGGGCATCTCTCTGCTCAGCCGGCCGCCCTGCGGATTCTTCTGGCTTCGCTTCATGTGCCGGTAGACGCGGCCGACGCCCTCCACCACGACCTTGTCGGCATCGGGACGCACCGCGAGCACCTTCGCCCGCGTTCCCTTCGCGTTGCCGGTCCTGACCTCCACCAGATCGCCCGTATGGATCAACATCACACCACCTCGCTCGCAAGGCTGACGATCTTCATGAAGTTCGAGTCACGGAGTTCACGGGCCACCGCCCCGAAGATGCGGGTGCCTTTGGGATTCTTGTCGTTGTCGATGATCACGCAGGCGTTCGTATCGAAACGCACGTAGCTGCCGTCCTCGCGACGGGTCGGCTGCTTGCAGCGAACCACGACCGCCTTGACCACGGCCTTCTTCTTCACGTCGCTGCCGGCGATCACGCTTTTCACGCTGCACACGATGATGTCACCGAGCCCGGCGGTCCGCTTCTTGCTTCCCCCGAGCACCTTGAAGCACATCACTTCCTTGGCACCGGTGTTGTCGGCTACGACGAGCCGTGTCTGCATCTGGATCATGTTGCTGACCGTCCTTCCGTCTTATCGCCCGCCGCACCCGTCGCGGCGGCCGCTTCCGCCTTCGCCGCTGATTCGCGAAGTTGCGTGGCCCGCGCCCCGCTCCGCAGGGATGCCACGTCGACCGCGGTGCTCTTGGCCACCACCCGCACGAGTTCCCACCGCTTCAGGCGGCTGCGCGGCCTGCATTCGATGATCTCCACCAGGTCGCCAGGCTGCGACTCCTCCTGCTCGTCGTGCACGTGGCAGACGGTACGACGATGCATGATCCGGCCGTATTTATGGTGCCGAACGACCCGCGGAATCTCGACCCGCCGGGTCTTGCTCGCGGCTGCGCTGGTGACCGTTCCTGTTTCGACTCGCTTGGGCATCTTCGGTTATTCCTGACAGTAATCCTGGGTGTTCGTGGCTTTGCTACCGACCGCTCTTCCGCGGCAAGGGATCAGGTGCCGCTTTGGGTGCGTTTCTTGAACTGCCGCTTCGACGCCACTCCGGCCTTCCCGGGAGCCCGGACCTTGGCCCGGCCGCTGGCACGGTGCTTCTTGGCATGCTTTTCCTGCTGGGGAGATGTCTCCCCGTGGTGAACGGCCGACTGCTCACCGGGACCGTTCTTGAGCAGGCCTCGCTGCGTCAGAATGGTCTGGCAACGAGCGATCGTCCGGCGATGCTTTCGCACTTCCGCCGGCGACGCAAGCTTCTCGGTCTGCGCCTGGATGCGCAGGCGGAAGAGCGACTCGGCCGCGTCTTTCCAGACGAGCCTGATCTGCTCCTCTCCCATGTCCCTGAGTTCTTGTACCTTCGTCATGACCGTTGTTTCTTTCTTCGACCAGTCTCGATTCGAATCTGCTCGCCACACGACGGGCTTACATGACCCGCCGCTTCACGAACCGCACCCGCAGCGGCATCTTGTGCGCCAGCCGGGCGAGGCACAGACGAGCCGCATCCTCCGTCACACCACCGATTTCGTAGAGGATCATGCCGGGCTTGACGACCGCGGCCCAATACTCCGGCTCACCCTTGCCCTTACCCATGCGGGTTTCGAGCGGGATCGACGTGATCGATTTGTGGGGAAACACGCGCACGAACAGCCTGCCCTCCGTGCGGAGGTACTGCTGGGCCGCGATGCGACCGGCCTCGATCGTGGCAGCCGCCAGCCACCCCGGCTGCTCGGCCTGGAGGCCGAAGTCGCCGAAGACGACGCGGTTGCCGCGCGAGGCGTCACCTCTTATACGACCTCTTTGGCTTTTTCGGTGCTTGACCCTCTTGGGCATCAGCGCCATCGCCGCTCTCCTCGTACATGCCTTGATTGACCCACACCTGCACTCCGATGTGCCCCTGCGCCGTGGGTGCTTCGCAGAATCCGTAATCGATCTTCGCCCGCAGCGTGGAGAGCGGCATCGAGCCGGCGATAGCCTTCTCGCACCGCGACATCTCCGCACCACCGAGCCGCCCGGACAATTGAATTTTTACGCCCTTCGCCCCCGCATCCATGGTGGTGTCGAGCGCACGCTTCAGCGTGCGGCGAAAGGCGGCCCGCTTCGTCAGCTGATCGGCGATGTCTTCGGCGATGAGCTGAGCCTGGATCTCAGGCCGCCCAACCTCCTCGACCTTCAGGTTTACCTTGCGGCCGAGCAATTCCTGGAGCTCCTCCTGGAGGCGATCGGCCTCCTGGCCCTTGCGGCCCAGAATGACGCCCGGACGTGCCGAATGGACGATCACCTTGACCTCGTCGCGGGTCCGCTCGATCTCCACCTTCGGAATGGCCGCCGCGCGATGCTTCGTCTTCAGATAGCGACGGACCTTGAAATCCTCGAGCAGGAGCTCGCGGAAATCCTTCTTGGCGGCATACCAACGGCTCTTCCAAGGCTCGGTGATACCGGTCCGGAATCCGACGGGATTGACTTTCTGGCCCATGTAAATCGCCTTCTTGAATGCGCGTGCGAAACGACCTGCGTTGCTACTCTGCGGCCTCGACCACCCTTGAATCGAGCGCCACCTTGATATGCGACATCCGCCGCTTGATGCCGAAAGCCATGCCGCGGGCCCGCGGACGGATCCGCTTGAACATCGGACCCTCATCGATCCGGGCATCCACGACGACCAGGTCGTCCAGTCCGGCGGCCTGCTTGTGCTCGGCGTTCCCCAGAGCACTCTTGATCACCTTCTCAAGCATCCGGGCACCGCGATGCGGCTGGAACTTGAGGATGTCCAGCGCCTCGTCGGCGAACTTTCCCCGGACGAGGTTGGCCAGATGGCGAACCTTGCGGGGACTGATCCGGGCGTATTTATGGGTGGCTGTATATGGCATGGATCACCTGTATCGGCTCGCGGCTACTTGCCCGCTCCGGGGGCTGCTGCTTCCTTCACCTTGCCGCCGTGGCCGCGGAACGTCCGCGTCGGGGCGAACTCGCCGAGCTTGTGCCCGACCATGTCCTCGGTGACAAAAACCTTCAGATGCTGTTTCCCGTTGTGGACCATGAACGTGAGCCCAATGAACTCCGGCACGATCGTGCACGACCGCGACCAGGTCTTGATCGGATCCCGCTTGCCGGAGGAGAGTTGCGCCTCCACCTTCTCGAACACGCGAGGATCGATGTAGGGGCCTTTTTTGGAGCTACGACCCATGGTTCCTGCATTCCATCGTGAGTGGTGTTGTGGGTGCCGCCGGCCAAGCGCCAGCGGCCATCATCCCGTGTTTACCTGAGTTTCAACTGCCCATACCGGCGGCTCTTTCGCCGCCGCAAAATCGCGGCGCCCGAAGGCTTCCGCGGCTTCCGCGTTCCACCGCCCTTGGCGCTCTTGCCCGTCGGGCTCACCGGGTGACGACCACCCTTCGTGCGACCTTCGCCACCACCGTGGGGATGGTCGATCGGATTCATCGCGGTGCCACGCACGGTCGGACGGATACCCATCCAACGCTTGCGTCCGGCCTTGCCGAGCACGACGTTCATGTGTTCCGAGTTGCCGATGGCGCCGATCGTGGCGCGGCACGCGGCCGGCACACGGCGAATTTCGCCGGACGGCAGCGTCAACTGCGCCCACTGGGCCTCGCGGGCGACCAGCACCGCCGACGACCCGGCAGACCGACACAGCCGACCACCGCGCCCCGCCTGCAACTCGATGTTGTGAACCTGCATGCCCAGCGGAATCGCCGACATCGGCAGGCAGTTCCCCACCTCGGGAGCCGCGGCATCGCCGCTCTGCACCGTAGCACCGGCCTTGAGCCCCTCTGGCGCGAGGATAAATCGCTTCTCGCCATCGGCATAGTGAATCAGCGCGATCCGGCAGGTGCGGTTCGGATCGTATTGGATCGACTCGACCTTGCCCGGGACGCCGTCCTTGTTCCGCCGGAAGTCGATGAGGCGATAGTGCTGCATGTGGCCGCCGCCACGGTGCCGAGCGGTGATCTTGCCCTGATTGTTGCGGCCGCCCTTCTTCTTCTTCCGCAGCCGCAGTTGCTTGGGAGCCGCAGCGCCGGGGGTCAGCTCGGCGAAGTCGGACACGCTCGCATTGCGGCGGCCGGGACTGGTCGGATTGTAGGTGCGAATACCCATGGGAGTGCGACTGCCTTCAGAACAGATTGATCTTGGAATCGGGCTTCAGCGTGACGACCGCCTTCTTCCAGGCCTTCGTGCTGGTGCGACGCATGCGACTGCGGCGCATCTTGCCGACACGATTCTGGACGGCGACCTTCTCCACCTTGACGTTGAACAACTCCTCGACGGCACGGCGGATGTCGGCCTTCGTGGCCTCCGTGACCACCTCGAACGTGTAGGCGTTGTGGCGGGTGGCGCGATGCATCCCCTTCTCCGTCACCAGAGGACGGAGAATCACATGATGCGGAGCGAGCCGCGGTGTGAACGCCGGTGGGGGTGGGACTGGAACGGCCATGGCTTATTTCTCCTTCTTCGCCGCCCGCTTGGCAGGCTTGCGACCCTCAGCACGCTTCGATGCGGCAGGCTTCTCCGCCTTCGCCGCCCCTCTCCGAGCAGCTGGCTTCTTGCTGGCGCCAGCCGGCTTGGCATCCGCAACCTTGGCCACCGAGGCACGGAACGCATCGATGGCAGCCGTGGTCATCAGCACCGCACGAGGCTGCAACAACGACCAGGCATTGAGATCACCGACCGGCGACACCGACACGCCGTCGATGTTCCGGGCGCTCTTCCAGAGCATGTCGTCGTGCTTCGCTGGAGCGACCAGCACGGTCCTCTCGGCGATCCCCAGCGACTTCAGCAACTTCGCCACGACGGCCGTCTTGGGCGCCCCGAGCTCGAGACCGTTCACGAGCTTGACCTCGTCGTCCGCCAGCCTGGACGCGAGAGCCATGCGGGTCGCCGCCCGCAGCGACTTCTTCGGCATTCGCCAGCCAAAATCACGGGGACGCTTGGCAAAGATGTGGCCGCCACCACGCCGCGTGCCGCTGCGCCGCGCACCGGCACGAGCATTGCCCGTGCCCTTCTGGCGATAGAGCTTCTTCGTGGAGCCGGCAACCTCGCCGCGATTCTTCGTGCGGAAGGTGCCCTGCCGCTGATTGGCCTGGTACATGACCACGGCGTCATGCAGCAACTGCTTGTTCACGGCGGGAGCCAACTCGGCGGGGTCGATCTCGTAGGAGCCGACCTTCTTCCCGGAAATGTCATACACGGCAAGATTCACTTGGCACCCGCCTTCTTCTTCGCGCCACCAGCGGGAGCCGGCCCACCGCGACGCTTGACCTTGTTGGTCTGCCGCACCACTACGTAGCCGCCATTGGGCCCCGGCACCGCCCCGCGCACGAGCAGGAGGTTGTTTTCGGCGTCGATCCGCACGAGTTTCACGTTCCGCATCGTGGACCGCTCGTTGCCAAACCTGCCCGCCATCCGCTTGCCCTTGAAGACACGCGCAGGGGAGGTGTTCATGCTCGTGCCACCCTGATGGCGATGCACTTTCTTCACGCCGTGGCTGGCCCGCTGGCCGCTGAAGCCGTGCCGCTTCATGACGCCGGCCGTGCCGCGGCCCTTGGTCGTGCCGACGATGTCGACGGCATCGACACCCTCGAAGAGGCCGACGGTCAGCACGTGGCCGACCTCGACACCCTCGTAGACGCCACGCAGTTCCCGCACGAACCGCTTCGGCTCGCAATCAGCCTTGGCGACGGCGGCGACACCGGCGTCGGCCGCCCGCTTCGCCCGACGGCTCTCGAGCTTGGCGACATGGCCGCGAACAGAACGGCCGGCCAGCCGACGAGGCTTGTCGAGAAACCCGACCTGAACGGCGGCATAGCCGTCACGATCGACCGACCGCACCTGCGTCACCGCACACGGCCCAGCTTCGATCACGGTGACCGGCACCACGGCGCCATTGGCATCGAACACCTGCGTCATCCCGACCTTGCGGCCAAGAAGGGCCTTCCGACCTGCGGAATCAGCCTTTGTTTCTGCAGCCATATGCATCGCCATCGAGACAGCATTCCAAGCAGCCAGAAGCACTCATGCCCCCGACGCTGTTTCCATCTCGCGATCACGCTCGAAGCCGTTGGCTGCGGGAGCACTCAGGCACACTGGCCCAAGCCTTACCCACAACGCCTTCCAAGCATGCCGTGTCGTGCGCTCCTGAATGAATGGTGTGAGGTTTGCGGTGTTGAACTGCTTTGAACGACGAACCGAAACGAACCAGAACCAAAAACCGACTGACTACCAAGACCTCCCGACTACCGGGACGAGGCCTTGATCTTGATATCCACGCCGGCAGGAAGACTGAGCTTGTTGAGAGCCTCGATCGTCTTGGCGGTCGCCTGAACGATGTCGATCACCCTCTTGTGCGTGCGAATTTCGTACTGCTGCCGGGCCTTTTTATCGATGTGCGGACTCGAGAGCACCGTGTACCGCTCGATCCGCGTGGGCAGCGGAATCGGGCCGTGCACTTCCGAGTTGGTCCGCTTCGCGGTGTCGACGATCTCCGCGGCGCTCTGGTCGAGCACCACGTGGTCGTACGCCTCCATGCGAATCCGGATGATTTCTTGTGTCGGACCAGCCACGAAAAAACTCCAATACCCTCGGATCAGAACGGAGAAACGGTCACAAACAAACGAATATCACGGGCGATTCGGCGGCTGCTCATCGCACGCCCGCACAGGCTGTTTTGCCCGGCAGGACTGAAGAAAAGCCTCCGAAAAGGCTTTTTTCTGCGTCCCCCTCCTGCGGCCGAAAGGCGCCACGGGGAGTCGCTGCGGATGAAGCAAGAAATCTATGGTCGCCCATGGCCCGTGTCAACACACTGCTTTTCCGCGGCTAAATTCCCGCCTTGGCTGCGTTTGTCAACCTTCTGGCGGTCAGGGGCGGAGTGGTCGGGGCGGTTCGGGGCTGCCCATGGCCCGTCGCCGGACGTTCGCTTCGGGCATCCTGCACTTCGCTCACTCGATGCTGCCTGCGCTCCGGCATCCTGCCTGCGCTGGTCAGCAACGCCGGCTCTCGGGACATGGGCAGCCCCTCACGGATGGCTCAGAGTCACATAGAAAGCCCGGAGCGTGAGCGATGGGATCACCGGGACCGCAGCGTCATCGCTACACAAAAGCTTCGGCGGTTTCGGCGGGGGCGGGACCGTATTTCAGGGGAGCCATCGTAAAGCTGGCCCGCCCCTGGCTCACGCTTCGCACCGCCGCTGAATAGCCGAACATGCTCGCCAGCGGTGCCTCGGCCGTCAGCACGTTCACACCGCCCCGGATTTCAGTGTTCGTGATGATCGCCCGCCGCTGCTGGAGATCGTTGATCACGTCTCCGAGATGTTCCTCGGGCACACTCACCTCCACCCGCATGACCGGCTCCAGGAGCACGGTTCCCGCCTCGTTCAGCAGCCGTTCGATGGCATCGGCGGCGGCCATCCGGATCGCCACGTCGGTGGGAGGGGGCTCGGGCAGCGGGCTTTCCAGCACGACGATCCGCACGGCCCACAGCGGGCAGCCCTTGAGCCCGCCCCGCTCGGCGCTCTCACGGACAGACTGCGTCATGATCGCCGCCGCGGCGGCAGCCGACTCCTGCTGCGGAAACCAGCCCTGCTCCACCACGGTGGGAGCCTGCTCGGTGGTCGGCTCGGCGCGGATGGTGACCGTGGCCACGAGCGTCTGGCCGGCCACCTGGCGGTTGACCTGGCCCGACACGGTCACGGCCCGGGCGAGCGTCTCCTTGTAGCTCACCCGCGGCTTGTGCACGCGGCAACGCAGGTTGAAGTCCCGTTCGAGCCGGTGGCGGATCACCTCCAGGTGCAGTTCGCCCATGCCGGAGATCAGTGTCTGGCCGGTCTCCTCGCTCTCCACGGCCCGGAACGTCGGGTCCTGCCGCTTCATCATCTCGAGCACATCGGCCAGTTTCTTGCGTTCGAGACTGGTTTCCGGCTCGATGGCCATCGAGATCACCGTCTCGGGAAACTCGATCTGCTCCAGGAGAATCGGCTCGTTCGCATCGCAGAGCGTATCGCCGGTGATGCTCGCCCGCGGCCCGATCACGCCGACGATGTCGCCCGCCTCCGCCTGTTCGATCTGCTCCCGCCGATCGGCCTGCACATGCCACAACTGGGCGATGTTTTCCTTCTTCTGCCGCAGCGGATTCCACGCGCGGCTGCCCGCCTTGAGCGTGCCCGAATAGACCCTGACGAACGAAAGATCGCCGTGTTTTTCAGCCACGATCTTGAAGACGAGCCCGCAGAACGGCGCCTTCGGATCGGCTTTTCTCGTGATCACGGCCGGCGTCGCCGCGGCCTTCTTGCCGGACCCGAGCTTCGCTGGATCGACCCCTTCGACCGGCGGCACGTCCGCCGGGCTCGGCAGATACCAGGCCACCGCGTCGAGAACCGGCTGCACGCCGATGCAGTCGAGCGCGGAGCCGCCGAGCACCGGCACCACCTGCCGGCGAATCGTCGCCTGCCGGATCGCCTTCCTGATCACTTCCACGGGAATCGGCGCGTCGCCGAGAGCCAGTTCGGCCAGCTCTTCGGAAAAATCGAACAGCGTGGACACGAGCTGCTCCCGCCACTCCGCCGCGACGTCGGCCAGTTCGGCCGGAATCGGCGACTTCGTCACCGTGGCGGTGCCGGCGCCTCCGGTCAGCGTCTCCTCCTTGGAGGGGAAGGTCAGCAGTTGCATTTCGACGAGATCGACCAGGCCGCGGAAGGGATCCTTGACGTGCGGCGGGCCGAGCCCCAGCGGCACCTGCAGGACCAGCGGCCGGGCGGACAGCCGTTCCTCGATCTGCTTGATCGTGCCGAAGAAATCGGCCCCCTCGCGGTCGAGTTTGTTGATCAGGGCGATCCGCGGCACGCCGTATTTGTCGGCCTGCCGCCAGACGGTTTCGCTCTGGGCCTCGACCCCCTCGCGGGCGGAAAACACCACGACCGCCCCATCGAGCACCCGCAGGCTCCGCTCCACCTCGGCTGTGAAATCGACGTGCCCCGGCGTGTCGATCAGGTTCACCGTCACGTCCTGCCAGCGAAACGTCACCGCCGCCGAATAGATCGTGATCCCCCGTTCCTGTTCCTCGGGATCGAAGTCGGTGATCGTGGTGCCGCGGTCCACGTCGCCGAGCCGATGACTCGTCTTCGTGAAAAACAGCAGTCGCTCGGTGAGCGTCGTCTTCCCCGCATCGATGTGGGCGATGATCCCGATGTTGCGAATCGTGTCGAGCTGCCGGCTCATGCCGCTGCCTCCCTCACATCTTGTCGACGGTGCCGATGCCGAGTAGTTCGAGGCCCTGACGAAGAATCCGTCCCGTGAGATCGCAGAGGGCGAGACGGCTGCTCCGCTCCTCCCCCTCCGCCTTGAGCACCGGCAGGGCGTCGTAGAAGGTCGAATAGCACCCGGCCAGGTCGTAGAGCCAGGCTGTCAGCACGTTGGGCCGGTAATCGGCCTCCACATCCTCGAGCGCCTCGCCGAACCGCACGAGTTCGAGGGCCAAAGCCCGTTCCTGCGGGGTCGCCAGCGACACCCCCTGCACCGCCTGCCGCAGTGCCACCCGGTCGATGCCCCCCTTCGAGAAGATGCCCTCGACCCGCGCCACCGCGTACTGCATGTAGGCAGCGGTGTTTCCGGTGAGTTGCAGCATCTTGTCGAAGCTGAAGACGTAGTCGGTGGTGCGGTTCTGCGACAGATCGGCGTACTTGATCGCCCCGATGCCGACGATTTCGGCGGCATGCCGCTGCTCCGCGGAGTTCATTTCGGCACGTCCCTCCGTGCCTGCGGGCTGGGCCGGGTCGCCGGCCTGCTGCATCCTGCCCGCCCGTTCCACCCCCTCGTCGAGCAACGCCTCCAGGCCGACGGTGTCGCCGGCCCGCGTCTTGAACGGCTTTCCATCTTCCCCCAGCACGGTGCCGAAGGCGACGTGGACGAGTTGCACGTCGCCGATCCGTTGCCGGTCACCGCAGCCCCAGAGCCTTGCGGTCGCGAACAGTTGTTCGAAATGGGGGCTCTGCCGGCTGTCGACCACGTAGAGGATCCGGTCGGGTTTCCAGTGCTCCATCCGCCACTTGAGGGTGGCGAGGTCGGTCGTCGCGTACAGAAACGCACCGTCCGCCTTGCGGATCAGGAAGGGGGGGGCGTCGTCGCCGTGGAGAAATACGCCGATCGCACCGCGGCTCTCCCGGGCCCGCACGGCCGGGTCGGCCATCAGTTCCGCGACCACCCCCGCCAGCATCGGCTGATAGAAACTTTCGCCGAGCGCATGGTCGAACGTGACATGCAGCCGGGCGAAGATGCGGTCGATCTCGGCCCGGCAGAACGGCATGAACTGCTGCCACAGCGCCCGGTTCTCGGGATCTCCCTCGTGCAACTTCGCCGTCTCGGCCAACACCTCCCGCCCGGCATCGGGATAACGGGCCGCGAGGGCGGCCGCCTCGGGATCGCGGGAAAGTTCCTCCGGCTTCGCGTCGGCCACCTTCCGCACGAGCCGGTAGAGCCGACCGAGTTCGGCGGTCGGGTCGGCGGCAAACCGGACGTCATCCCGGCAATGCTTCCAGCCCCAGAGGATCATGCCGAACTGGGTGCCCCAGTCGCCGAGGTGGTCGTCGGTAATGGTGGTGTGGCCGCGAAACCGCAAAATACGGGCGATCGCTTCGCCAATCACGGTCGAGCGGATGTGGCCCACGTGCATCGGCTTGGCGACGTTGGGACCACCGAAGTCGATGACGATCGTGTCGGGATTCGCGACCGGCGCGACGCCCGCCCGCGGGTCGTGCACGGCCGCGACGATCGCCCGGGCCAAGGCATCCTGCCGGACGCGGAGATTGATGAATCCGGGGCCGACCGGCTCCGTCGGCGGCTCGAACAGGTCGCGCACGTCGAGCCGGCGGATGATCTCGATGGCGACGTCCCGCGGTTTGAGGCCGGCCCGCTTGGCCAGCGCCATCGCCATCGTGCCGGAATAGTCGCCAAACTTGGGATCGGCGGTTTCACGCACCTGGTCGACGAGCCCCGGCAATTCCTCCGCCGAGATGGCCACGACGCCGTCCGCCGCCAACCGCTCGAGGGCGGCGCGAAACATGCCGCGGAGGGCGCCGCGAAAGCCGATCCCGCGAAAGCCGATCTCCTGTGTCGATTGTGTCGATTGTGTCGATTGTGTCGATTGTGTCGATTGTGTCGATTGTGTCGATTCGCGGCCCGGATCGCCGCCCGCCCCGGTCACCGGCCGGCTCCCGTGGCGGTGGGCAGGGCGACGTGCTTGCAGCCGCTCCAGAGCTGCTCGATGTCCCAGTATTCCCGCGATTCTGCATCGAACAGATGCACCACCACATCGCCGTAATCGAGGACGATCCAGCGGCCGTCCTCGTATCCCTCGACACCCCGGCGGGCGTCGTGCATCTCGTGCTTCATCACCTGCTCGATCTCGTCGGCCATCGCGTGCAGTTGCCGGCGGCTCGAGCCGGTGGCCACGACGAAGTAATCGAAGACATCGGTGAGTGCGCGAAGATCGAGCACGTGCACATCGGTGCCCCGGGTCTCTTCGGCCACCCGCGCCGCCACGAGCGCCCGCTCGCGACCACGGTCGGGCCTGGCATCCGCTTTGGATTCGGACTTGTTGGCGTTCTTGGGACCGGCCTGGGACGCGGTGCGTGCCGACTCCGGCTGGTTGCGGGCGTTGCTCACTGGGATCACGGAGTCCTGAAGAGTCGCTCGGAAGGCGACGTGGGTCGGGGAAACGACGAGTCCCGCGGATTCTACCCGGAATTTTCGCGACTGCGCACAGAGAGCTTCCGTCAGCGGGAGCAGGCCCGTTCCGCCGCCAACGCGATGCCGGCCAGGACCAGTTCCGGCATCTCGATCGCCCCGGGCAGTGCATCGCGAACCGCTCCTCGCCAGCCCCCCGTGAGCACCACGTCGGCATCCGCGCCGACGGCGGCACGGGCCTCCTCCACGAGCCTCGAGATCGCGCCGCGGATGCCCCAGCCGATACCGGCCGCAATCGCCTCCTGCGTCGAGCGGCCGGGCAGCGGCGGGGGCAACGCCTGATCCAGGGCGGCCACGACCGGCAACCGGCTCGTGCCTTCCGCAAGCGCCCGGGCCATGAGTGCCGGCCCGGGCAGGATGGCCCCGCCCAGAAAGGCTCCGGTCGACGACACCAGATTGACCGTCGCCGCGGTGCCGCAATCGACGACGATCGCCGGGCAGCCCCGCCGCCGCACGAGGCTGGCCGCGGCTGCGGATGCCAGGCGATCCACACCCACCTTGTGAGGTTCGGCGACAAGCACCTCCAGCGGCAGATCGGAGTGCACGATCCGCCGCTGCCTCAAGGGGCGATGCCGCGTGGCGGAGAGTTCGGCGATGGCGGCCTCGAGCCGCGCCGCAGCGGCGTCGTGCACGCTGGCCACCAGCATCACGGCGGCCGAGGGGGCCGCCTGATTGAGCCAGGTTTCCAGGTTGGCTGGCCGGAATCCGTGGCTGTCGAGATCCTGCCGCCTGGTGACGGTCGGCAACCGCCGCGTTCCCGAGCTGTCGATCCCGCGATCAGCCAGAACGGCCAGTTTGATCCGCGAATTGCCCACGTCGGCCAACAGCACGGTGTCGCCAAGACAGACGGGGGCTTGTGTGGGAGTCGTCATGGGTGGTCTCGCGATCCAGAGCATACCACCGTGCGGTTGTGGCATGGCTTCCCCCGGGCGGCGCGTCGCCGTGGATGGGAGCGGACGTGGGGAAGACGGCAGCGGACCATCCGCGCCGAGCTTACACGGCGTCCAACTGCGTCACGATCGCGGCCAGCAGTCGGTCGAGCCCCTGGCCGGTGACCGCGCTCACGGCAATCACGTCGCGACCGATCTGCGCGGAGAGCGCCGCGCGAATCTCCTCCGCACCGGGCAGTTCGGCCTTGCTCACCACCGCGATCTCCGGCCGTCTCCCCAACCGCTCGTCATACCGCACCAGCTCATCGCGAATGGCCCGGTAATTCATCAGTGGATCGCTGCCGTCGGCAGGGGACGGCTCGACCACGTGCACGAGAATGCCCGCCCGCTCGACGTGCCGGAGAAACTCGTGTCCAAGCCCGATACCTGCGTGCGCTCCCTCGATGAGCCCCGGCAGGTCGGCCAGCACGAAACTGCGGTCCCGCGACACGGCCACGATCCCGAGCATCGGTTTCTTGGTGGTGAATGCGTAGTCGGCGATCTCAGGACGGGCCCGCGACAGCCGCGACAGGAGCGTGCTCTTGCCGGCGTTCGGCTTGCCGACGAGACCGACGTCGGCGATCACCTTCAGTTCCAAGAGCAGACGGCGCACCTCCCCTTTTTCACCCGGCGTGGTCTCGCGGGGAGCGCGATTGGTGGACGATTTGAAGTGGAGATTGCCCCACCCCCCTGCCCCACCCTTGGCAGCCACGATCGAGTCACCAGGCGTGGCGAGATCCTTGAGCACGAGGCCGCTGGTCTCGTCGATCACGACGGTGCCGGGAGGCACGAGCAGCTCGAGGTCTTCCGCCATCCGTCCATGGCAATTGGCGGGGCCGCCCGATTCACCACTGGCGGCCCGCCACTGGCGGCGATGGGCGAGCGGGGCCAGGGAGTCGACGCCGGCCTGCGCCCGCATGATCACGCTGCCGCCGTCACCACCATTGCCGCCGTCCGGACCGCCCAGCGGAATATATTTCTCGCGACGAAAGCTCTTGCAACCGCGTCCGCCGTTGCCAGCCGCCACTTCAATTTGAACGCGGTCTACAAACACGCTCAGCCAGCGAGCACGTTGACGCGGCGGCCTTCGCGGTCAAAACCGACCACGCCGTCGACGAGGGCAAAGAGCGTGAAATCGCTCCCTGTGCCGACATTTTTACCGGCGTGAAACTTGGAGCCGACCTGGCGGACGAGAATGTTGCCCGCGCGGACCTGCTGGCCCCCGAACTTCTTCACGCCGCGCCGCTGAGCATTGGAATCGCGACCGTTGCGGCTGGAGCCCTGACCTTTTTTATGTGCCATAGTGAGTGCTGCGCCGCGACGACGCTCCTGGTCTGGATATCTGGAACTGGATGTCTGAAACTGGGTGTCAGGAACTGGATGTGGGTGGGGAAGCGGACGTGGAACCGTACGATTCGGGCGTTCTTCGAGAACACCCTGACGTCCCTACTCTCCAGCAATTTCGTACTTGAAAACCCAGGAGTGGTCAATGCCCTCGGGCACTTCCGTGGCTCCGCGGTAGAGGGCCGGCCCCCGCGGACCAAACAGGCCGGCGAGCAGCTGTTCCCGCTCCGCTGGATCTTTTTCTGCCTGAATGGCAGGTAGGACCGTGTCGAAGGCCGCGAGGCCGTCGCCAGCCCGCAGCTGCTGCCGGTTCACGTCGACATCCTCGAGCGTGGCCACCGTGCGGGCCATGGAGAGTTCCCGGGTCAGGCTCACCACCCGTGGTGCGGCCGGGCCGAAGAAGGCCTCCGCCCGTTGCTGCCGAGGGCTGCCGGGAGCCGTCTCGGCGAGCGACTCGAACACTTTTGCCAACGACTCGAGCGGCTGCTGCTGCGCGGCCTCGGGCGTGAGCCCGATCCCTTTGAGCGCCTGCCGCCGGGAGGCATCTCGATCGGGATCGGCCGGTGCCGCCAGCGCCCGCGACAATTGCTCGAAATATTCGACGCCCAGATCACCGAAGACGGCCCGCACCAGCGGGCCGCGGGCCGTCGGTTCCTTGACGGCTGCCACCGCCAGCGCGACCCTCGACAAGGGCACGAGATCGCCCCCTCGAACCGCCGCACCATCATCGTCGGGCACGACGAGATCGGTCCACGACAAGCCGAGATCCGCCAGCCCTGCCACGGGCCGTGACTTCACCACCTGCGGTCGCCCCAGCGACTCCAGCAGCTTGCCGCCCAGCGTGATCCGCTCGAACATGCCCGCGTAGCCGACGCTCATCTCTTCCTCGACCTCGTCGCGATCGTCGCCGGGCCTCCAGAAGTCGAGCCGCAGGCTCTCCAACGCATGGTCCATTTCCGCGGCAGGAGGGAGATTTTTTGCGAACGTCGCCCCGGCCTTCTCCCGCCAGCGGATCGCGTTGGTCAGCCCGCGGACGGAAATGGTGAAAAAGTCGATCCGCGGATCGATGTCCTGCCAGACGGCCACTCCCCAGCGTTCACCGCCGGGTGGAATCTCGGTGGCGGACATGCTGGCGCTGTCGAACAGTTCCCGCGCCGGATCCTCGCGGCGGCGGATCGGCCCCATGGCATTCGGAACGACACGGTCGAGATAGCTGCGATAGGCCGTATCCCCCTCCGACTCGGTCAGCCCCTCGAGGCTCTCGAGCACGAAGTGCGGCACGAACCGTACCGGCGTCTCGACAGCTGCGACGGTTCGCTTGGTCGGATCGTCCTTGTCGATGACGGTACGGCGGCCGCCGGTATTCCGCACGCGGTACACGAGATACCACAGACGCTTCCGCTGCATCTTGAGCTCGCCGGCCGGCACGTCGACGTCGATCAGCCGCGGTGGTTTGAAGGCGAATTCCAGGCACCAGATGTCGCGTTCAAACTCTCGATTTTTCGCCCGCTCGAGCAGGGTCGTGTTCGCAGCCGCCTGCTTCGGCGCCCACTGCCGCTCCCGGGCCAGACCGCGGGTCACTTCCAACAGATCGCCGCGAATCACATGGGAGTCGCTGCTGGCACGGGGCGGTATGACGGTCAGCACGCCGGGGGCCAGTGTGCGAAACCCGTTTTTCGGGCCGGGCAGACCCTCATCCGCAGCCGCGATCGCGCCGCCGAGAGCCACGATCCCGACGAGTCCCCAGCAGGCCAGCGGCCGGCGAATCCGGTGTTTCCGACCCATTTTCACGGTGTCCATGGCCACGTGCCTTTGCGGAAATCCTAACGAAAAACAGCCCCAGCAGCCCAAAACCGGCAAAAACAACTCAATTTCACTAAGCTTCCTTGATCTCCCCAAACGCCCAAAGCAAAATCTCCAATAAAGCCGCTTCATTCTGGACGATCCCGCCGCCCGTCAAAAGTCCTCGTTCCCTTGGAATATTGGCCTTCGCTGCGGCGGCGTTCCGAAAGACACTCCGGCGTCCGGTTTGACTGACGACCACCGACCCGACCAACCCCCTTCACGCCTTTCGGCATCTGACACGACCATGCTGGAACGCAACCGCCTACAGCCTCCCCGACCTTCCGCCCCGCCGCAGACAGCCGGCTGGTGCGACGGTTTTTCGGGCCTGGGCAGTGGACTGTTCGCCTCGGCAGAAGACTACGATGCCACGGGCATCCTGGCCGGGGTCGATCTGTGTGAATCACGGTATTGGTGGATGCCGGAACTCTGCATGTCGCCGGCCTCGACGGGCGAAGTGGTCACGGCCTCGAGCCCCGAGACGGTCACCGCAGCGGCGGAGGAAGCGGCCGACGGCGGCCAGCGGCGATCGGCTTTGGCCCAATTCCTGCTGCGGGCAGGTCAGGCCGCCCGCCGTGCGGGTTCGCGAAGCACCGCCGCGGCCTGATCCACCTCGGCAGCCAGCGCTCCATAGTCGACGGCCCCGTGCGAGTCGGGCGCATAGTCGAAGATCGACTGCCCGAAGCTGGGAGCCTCGGCCAGGCGGATGTTGCGGCGAACCCGCGTCTCGAACACTCGGGCCGACCCCCAGGCCGGATGCTTGCCCTCTGACGACTGAAAGAACGACTGCACGTCGCGGCCGACTTCCGTGGCCAGCCGCGTACCGGCCTCGTACATGCACAAGACAACGCCCAGCAGCCGCAGCCGGGGGTTGACGTGCTCGGCCACCAGTTCGATCGTCTCCAACAGTTTGCTGAGGCCGTGCAACGCGAGAAAATGCGGCTGCAACGGCAGGAGCACCTCGTCCACTGCGGCCATGGCGTTGAGCGACAACAGGCCCAGCGACGGGGGACAGTCGATCACCATGTAATCGAAGGGCGTGGTGTCGCCGCCCCCATCGGCGCCCGAATGGCACCGGGGATCGGCCTCCATGCGCTGCCGTAGGATCAACTCCCGGCCGCTGCGACCAGCCAACGCCATCTCCACCGCCGAGAGGTCGATGTGGGAGGGCACCACGCAGAGGTTCTCACCGGCGGCCACCGTCGCCGCCGCCAGTGGCTGGCCAGCCACGAGCACGTCATACGCCGACAGCGGGTGCGATCCGGGCATCACACCCGCGTGCAGCGTGGCATGCGCCTGGGGATCGAGATCGACCAGACAGACCCGTCGGCCCGCGCGGGCCAGAGCCACGGCCAGATTCACGGACGTGGTCGTCTTGCCGACGCCCCCCTTTTGATTGGCCACGGCGATGGAACGCATGCGAAACCTCGGTACGTGTCGGTGCCTCTAGATCCGCCGGTCGGTCCGCCGGCGGGCGGGGAGCATAGGCGTCGCCCCCACCCCAAAAAAGCCCGATTTTGCCTGCGCGACGAGACGTCTGCCGCCCCCGGGCGGCACGTGCCGGGAAAGAGTCGCTAGCGGGCCGCGTTCAGCGTGGACCGGATCCACTTTTCGAGGCCGGGTCCGATGCGGCCCAACCCAATTCGCCCAGGCTCCCCGACCATCGCGAGGCCCCCGCCCGACGTGCGGTCGAAGTCGAGAACCAGTGTGGTCCGGCCCTGGTCACCCGACTGCGCGGCGGCCTCTCCCCCACCCGGTTCGGTAAACACGAGCGCCGCATCCCACGCTTCGAGCGGCAGTCGTCCCGGGGCGTCCCCCGCGGGAGCCGGCCAGCCAAAGTTGGCATCCTCGACCAGCCCCCGCCGCAGGTGAACGAGTCCCGGAGCGGTCGAGACATCGAGCCTCGTCTGAGCCATCAGCCGGCCCGGCCCGGTCCCGGGCTGCACCAGCAGCAGTTCGACCTGCGGCGCCGCCGAAATCCGCCGGGCCGCCGCCGGGCCGTAGAACGCCAGGCACCGGCGGGTCTGATGCCGTTGAAACCAGACCCCGGTGCAGGCGGCCGCCACGCCCAGCAGAACCAACCCACCCACCAGCCAGGTGCCGGGCGGGGTGCCGGCAGGTCGATCAGGAGGTGTTTGGGAGGCGAGCGGCATTGATCGAGCAGACCGGGAATACAGTACACCGCCGCTGGATGGCTTTTTCCACAGCCAGCGAGGTTCCTTCCGACGGGCGATCGGCCTGGCCGCCGCCGTCCTCGCTGCACTGTATACTCGGTCGCCAGCGGGACAATAAGGCTGCCCGCACTGCCTTGCCATCCGGAGCCGCCGCGCATGCCCAACGCGTTTGATCCCTACCGCGAAGCCCTCGTCGTCGAGAACCACACGATCTGGCCGGACGACTATCAAGACTGGTCGGAGGCCGACAAGGCCCGTGTCGAGACGCTCCTGCACGCCTCCCCGCAGGAGGCCGCGGAACTCGACTACCAACGGCAGCACACCGGCTTCGCCCGAGTGATCACCGTCACTGCCGCCGACCTCGACCGCGTGAGCGTGGCCTGACCGGCTTGCTGTGCCACCCGTGCCGACCGACACCACTACCATCCGCCTTCATCTTCCGGCAGACGCCGGCCAGCCCGACCGCTCCTATGGAATCGTCGTCGGCAGCGGCGTGCTCCAGTCGATCGGACCGGCGGTCGCGGCCACCGGTGCGAGACGGGGAGTCGTGATCACGGATGCCGCCGTGGCCCGGTCCCACGCCGCCGCCACGGCCGCCTCCCTCACGTCTGCCGGCCTCGATGTCGCCACACTCAGCGTGCCCTCCGGCGAGTCATCGAAATCGGTCGCCGCCCTCGAGCGGCTCTGGAACGAGATGGCCCGCCTGGCCGTCGACCGTCACACGCATGTGGTGGGCGTCGGCGGCGGTGTGGTGGGCGATCTGGCGGGATTCGCAGCCGCCACCTTCGGCCGCGGGCTGTCGGTCTGGCACGTGCCGACCACCGTCGTGGCGCAGGTCGATAGCGCGATCGGCGGCAAGACCGGCATCAATCTCGAGGCCGGGAAAAATCTCGTCGGTAGCTTCTGGCAGCCCCGCGGCGTGATCGCCGACGTCGACACCCTCGCCACGCTGCCCGACCGCGAATTCAAGAGCGGTCTCGCGGAGGTGGTGAAATACGGCATGATCCTCGACGCAGGCTTCTTCGCTTGGCTCGAGGACACTATCGGGGCGATCCTGTCCCGGGATGCCGGGGCGCTCGGGCACGTGGTCGGCCGGTCGGCGGCACTCAAGGCCGGGGTCGTGGAACGTGACGAGCGGGAGATCTCCGGCCTGCGGGCGATCCTCAACTACGGCCACACGTTCGCCCATGCCTACGAAACAGCCGCGGGCTACGGCACGCTGCTGCACGGCGAGGCCGTCGCCATCGGGATGATGTCGGCGGCCGAACTTGCCCACGCGCTCGGGCGGATCGGCTCCGACATCGTCGCCCGCCAACGACAGCTCCTCCAGGCATTCGACCTGCCGGTCGTCCTGCCGACCGGGCCCGGTTTCACGGCCGACGCGTTGCTCGCCACCATGGCCCGCGACAAGAAGACCGTCGGCGGCCAACTGCGTTTCGTCCTTCCCACCCGGATCGGCCACGTCGAGCTCGTCGACGGGATCGACCCGGCGACGGTACGGGCGATCGTGACTTCATGACGTTCACCTGCTGATATCCGCCTCTCTCCTCCAGGAGCACCGTCATGCGGCGCACACATCCGGCTTCGGTCACGGCCCGATTCGTCACGCTCGCCATCGTGTGGTGGCTGGCGACACCGGCCTGGGCGCAGAACGACTGGCAGTATCCCGATCCCTACTTCGGCATCCTGGAAATCGAGAAGTCGCACGACGGGGCGACGGCCCGTCGGTATCGCGGCGAGGTCAATCCCGCGCCGCGGTCGAGCCGGTTCCCGGCGCCATCCGCATGGCAGGCTCCTGCGGGCGAACCGGCCGGCCCGGCTGCAGCGACGCCCGCGCCCGTGACGCGTCCCCGCTGGCGAAACCGGTGGCGGCGGTAGCGGCGGATCATCCACGGCGACGCGCCGCCGGGACGGCAGAAGTCTCGTCGCTACGGCGAGGATACGCCGAACGCTCCCCGGGCGGGCAACGCTCAGTGCACGAGTCCGGATGACGTATCGAGCGTGCTCATGCCATGCATCAGCATCGCCACCGCCTCGGCATTGGTCGCCAGACGAAGCGCCTCGGTGCCGCTGATCTGGCCCGACTTGTAGAGCTCGGCGAGATGCTGGTCGAACAACTGCATGCCGTTCTCGCGATTCGCGATCGCCTGCGGCAGGCTGGCGATGCGACCCTCGAGGATCGCCTTGCTCACCACGGCCGAATTCCGCATGACCTCGAGAACGGCGATCCGTCCCTTGTCTTTCTGCTTGTGTACCGCCAACCGCTGGCTGACGACGGCCGCGAGGTTCGTCGCCAGTTCCGTCTGCAGCAACTCCCGCTCCTCGGGCGGAAACATGGCGACGAGCCGTTGCATGGTGAACGACGCATTCGTGGTGTGGACGGTGCTGAACACGAGGTGGCCGGTGTCGGCTGCCTGCAGCGCGATCCGCATCGTCTCGGCGTCCCGCAGCTCGCCGACGAGGATCACGTCGGGATCCTGACGCAGGGCACGGCGCAGCGACTCCGCGAAGCTCGGCGTGTCGCGGCCGATCTCGCACTGGGCCACCAGGCTCTTCTGCGACACGTGCACGAACTCGATCGGATCCTCGACGGTGACCACCCGCAACCGTCTCGTGCGGTTGAGATGGTCGATCATGGCCGCCAGCGTCGTGCTCTTACCGCTCCCCGTCGTCCCCGTCACCAGCACCAGGCCGCGGTGCTCCTCCGCGATATCCTGGAGCACCGCCGGCAGACCGAGTTCGGTGAACGTCTTGATCCGCAACGGGATCGAGCGGGCCGCAATGCAGAGATTGCCCTGCTCGTGGAAGACGTTGATACGAAATCGGCCGACGTCGGGAATGGCGTGTGAAAAGTCGCAACTGCGGTCGCTCTCCACCCGCCGCAGCTGCGACTCGTTCGCCACCTGTGCGACGAGTTCACGGATTTGTTCGGCGGTCACCGGCGGGGCGTTGATGGCCACCATCGTGCCATCGACACGGACGGTCGGCGGGCTCCCCACCTGGACGTGGAGATCGCTGGCGTTGAACTGAACGGCGGCCTTCAGCAGCCGGTGCATTTCCATGGCTCGTCTTCCTGGGTTCAGGCGTCCGCCGGCGGAGTCCCGGCGGAGGTGGAAGCCTTCTCCTGCCACCAGCGTTCCGCACGGGCCTCGTTCCACTCCGTCGCGCAGGAGCATGCTCCGAGCGCGTCCGCCACCGCCCGCACATCGGCGTACCGGTCTTCGGGCCGCTTGGCGAGGCACCGCATGATCACGGCCTCGAGATCGGCCGGGATGTCGGCCGCCCGCTCCCGCAGCGGTGCCACCGGCTCCGACAGGTGGGCCCGCAGCACGTCGGCCGGCGTGTCGCGCTCGAATGGAGCCACGCCCGTGACGAGAAAATGGAGCAGCGCGCCGAGCCCGTAGATGTCGGCCCTGCCGTCGATCGCGCGGCCGGCCACAGCCTGCTCGGGGGCGATGTACTCCGGCGTGCCGGCGACGGAGCCGTCGCCGGCCGGGTCGTGGCCCACGCCCGCAGCCCCTCCTCCGACGGCGCCAAAATCGAGCACCTTCGCCACGTCACAGCGTCCGCCGAGGACCGACACGAAGACGTTGGCCGGGCTCAAGTCGCGGTGAACGAGCCCGAGGCGGTGGGCCTCGGCGAGGGCCCCGCAGACCTGACGGCCGAGATACACCGCCCGGGATGCGGGCATCGGCCCGGAGGCATGCACGAGGTCGGCGACGCAGAGGCCGGGAAGATACTCCATCGCGCAGTACGGAGTGCCGTCGTCGGTGTGTCCGAAATCGAAGATGGCAACGGTGTTGGGGTGCGCGAGCGACGCCGCCGCCCGCACTTCCCTGTCGAACCGCGCGACCGCCTCCTGATCGCCGGAACGGACGAGTTTCAGGGCGCACGGCCGTCGCAGAACCTCGTGCTCCGCCAGATAGACGTCTCCCGCCCCCCCGGCGTCGAGTTTGCGGAGCAGACGGTAGGGACCGACGCGATCGGCCCCGTCGTGGTCCGCGCCGCGGCCCCGCAACACCCAGGCAGCCAGCGTCGAGAGCGCCACCCCCATGATGAGAAACAGCGCATTGACCATCACGATCTGGTGGTTCGCCAGGTCGTCCATGTCGATGTCGGCCGTGTCGGCGTGGTGCAGCACGAGGCCGTGGCAGAGGATCAGCGAGGCTGCCATCGTCACCACGATCCGCGCCGTCATTGCGGGGGACCGGGGCACGAACACACCGCAACAGATCATGAGCACGAGCGTCCGGATCACGCCGTTCTTCTGGACGGCGACGGCGTCGACCAGGTCACGGCGGTCTATGAGGTCGATGGCGGACAGGTACTGTGCGGCCAGCATGACCATCATCTCGAACGCGAACAGGCTCACGTCCAGGAAGCGGAGATGGCGGCGCGTGAGTCGCACTGGCGACTGGAGAAATGCGAACAGGAGTCCCGCCACCACCGCCCTCAGCAGGAGCGACCACGCAGGTGCATCGGTCGAGGAGGCGACGCCCGACGTGGGACCGGTCATCTTCACCACGGCGAACACCAGGTGGAACAGCGACAAGAAGCCGGCGACGATTCCCAGCCGCCACCGCAGGTGCGGCACCGCGATGCCATCCTCCGCCGGGCTTTCCCGGGCGACGTCCCTCCCCACCCCCGCGACCGCCGCGTCTTCGGCCGCCGGCTCGAGGTCGAAGTCGAGATCGTCGTCTCGGGAGCGCGGATCCTCCCGGCGGTCGGGCTGGTCGTTCGCTGCACGCATGGTGTGTCCTTCTTGCGGGAGAGGCGGCGGGGTGCCTGGCACGGGCCCGCCGGAGCCTTTTCCTCAGGGCTTATGGCCGTGTGCGGGCTTGAGTGTGTCGGGCAATCCGGGCAGGGATGAAGGATCGGGCAACGGCACGTCCCGCAGCCATGTCCGCGCCTTCTTGAGCCCGTCGTCGAGGGCATCTTTCCGGCCGGCGACGCTCTCCTCGACGGCATCCACGGCCCGCTTGACGGCAGCGACAATGCGGCCTTCCTCCCTGCTGCCGCCGTGGAGCCATGGCACGAAGACGTACGCCACGGCGACGGCGGCAAGTGTCAGCAGCGGAGTCCGCATCCGGACGACCGTGTCGCGATACCGCTGCCAGTCGGACCAGAGGTAGTAGAGCGTGAACGGGGGAACGAGGAAGAGCGTTCCCTGGAGGGGATTCTTCCGGTACGACAGGGTGACGAGGCTGGTGAGATCGCCCGCGAGGCCCACGAGATTGAAGGCGACGATCGCACCGCACCCCAGCGCCGCGAGCGAATGGCGGCCGGTCATTCCGCTGGCGACCGCCAAGATGATGATGATGAACGACACCGTGTAGCTCGTCTCGCTGATCCAGGCCGTCCACCTGCCGAGCAGGCCGAAGAACGTGCGGTAGGCGACGACCACCGACGACGAGCCGTTCGCCACCGGCCGACCCAGCAACGGCCCGAAGACGGCCGCCAGCGGTTCAAGAACGGTGCCCAACGCACCGAATCCTCCCGCCGCCGGCGAATCGGGCGTCCGCCGCGTCGACGCGGTGGCCGACCGCCTCGGGCCGGGCGCCGCCGTCGTCAAGACCTTCGCGACCGGGCCGACGATGGCCGGTCCGAGCTCGGCGTTCGACCAGTCCGACGCGTCAATCGGCGGCACCCCGACCGGCGTGACGGGACGAAGCTTGTAGCCACTCGTCACGTCCGGCGACGGCCTGTCGACATTGCCTGCGGCGGCACGGCCCCCGGCCCGCGCGGCGCCGCCGGCGGGTGTCGGCAGTTGGCTCGCGACTGCCGTCCGCCAATCGGCCGCGGCCGGTCCCTGTCGCAGAGTTGCCTGCTGGGCCGCATCCGGCCCGCTCGGCACGACCGCCCGGTGCCCGCAGGAGCGGCAGCGGCCGGTCCGTCCGGCCAGCGCCGTGTCCGCCACCAGGGGTTTTCCACAGTGCGAACAGGCGAAGGTGAACTTCAACGTGGGACCCTCTCGGAGCCGGGAGCGGACGACAGCCCGTGATCGACCAGTTCAGCATGCTGACCGCGGCGCGCGTTTCGCCCGGCGTACCGCGAACGACTCCACACCCGACGCCTGAGGATATGGCGGCCGCCGACGGGCGTGCAAGTGCCGGCCGGCCGCGATCTCCCGCCGGGCCCAACGCCGACACCCGTCACGGGAGTCCGATCATCGCTATTCGGCCCCACTGCCCCGGTCGCACGACACCTCAGGGATCGCGTGGGCCAAGCTCATGGCGAGGGTGGGGAGGATTCCCCTCGCATGCCGCAGCTGCGCCGGGGCGTCGTCGCATCAGCCTGCCCTCGCCAGCCAAACGGTTGCGGCAGGGCCGTTGCCCGTTCTATCCTTTCCGGCAAAGACTCTTTCCATGACGTCCTCCGACTACCGCATTCGGCTGATGCAGCCGTCCGACTTCGTCGCCATCGGCGAGATCTGCCGCATCGTCTATCCCGACGAAACGCCCTACACTCCCGAGGAACTGGCGAAGCATCATGCCGTGTTCCCGCAGGGACAGTTCGTCGCGGAGCATGTACCGAGTGGCCAGCCCGTGGGCGTGCATTTCACGCTGCGTCTTCGCCTGATCGACTACCACGTCGACGACTCATGGGACGTGCTCACGGCACGGGGCACGTTCGCCGACCACGATCCGGTGCATGGCATGACGCTTTATGGAGCCGACGTCTTCGTACGTCCCGATCATCAGCATCACGGGCTTGCCCACGCACTCACCGACGCGACGAGGCAACTCGTGGTCGACGAGGGGCTATGGCGAATGGTGGGCGCAAGCCGGCTGCCCGGCTACGGCACCGTGGCGGCGAGCGTGAATGCCGACACGTATGTCGGCGACGTCGTCGCAGGCCGGCGGACCGACCCGGTGCTCTCGGCCCACCTCAAGGATGGCTGGTCGGTCGTCCGGCCGATCCACGGCTACCTGCAGCACGATCCGGAGAGCGACGGCTGGGCCGCCGTCATTCAATGGGTGAACCCCGCCTCTCCGCCGCCGCGGGAGTTCGCGCTTCGCTGACCATGCGGTGGCCAGGGCCGCGATGGGGCGACCGGTCCGGATGGATGGACGGCGAGTCGCCTACCGCCGCTTGTCGCGGCGGGCCTGCGACCGCTTGCCGGCGGCCATGATGTGGCTGCCCCTACGGGTGGCCAGTCCGCCGACCTTCAGCCGGTTCTTCTTGGCCGAGGTCAGCGCCGACCGCTGCTTCGCGCCGTCGAACCGGATCGCCTGCGCGGCGGCCGCAGCCTTGGCCGGCGGAAGCTTTCGCTTTTTCGAGGCGGCATTCACGACCACCGGAGCGGCCGCAGCGGCGGCCGGCTTCGCGGCCACGGCCGGTGCCGCCGGCTTCGACACGACAGACTTCGATACCACCGGCTTGGCCGCCGGTTTCGCGATCACGCTGTTCAGCGTTGCCACCTTGCCCGCGAGTTCCGCCCGCAGGCTGGCGCGGGCCTTCCGATGGCCGGCGACACGGCTGCGCTTCGGCTTCTTCACGGGCGCGGCAATCGGCTTCGCCGCCGACGGGGTGGCGCCCGCCGCGGCGGAGGAGCGTGTCTTGAGGTGCGCCTCGAACCGCTTCACGGCGCCGTCGAACAGGTCCGCCTTCGCGAGGCTCCGGGCGTTGGCCTCGGCGACGGCCTTCGGCGCCCGCTTCACCACGCGGGTCTGCTTGCCGACGAGCCCCCGCCACTTGTCGCGGGTCTCCCGGGCCCGTCCGAGCCACGCCTGCACCTCGGCAGGGGAGGCCTTGGAAAGCTTGGTGGCTTCGCTCATCTCGAGGAGCTTCCGCTCCGCAGGCGTGCACAGGCTCCGCAGTTGATTCGACGAGACACCCGACGACACCGAATCCCGAGATGACTTGGCCATGACTACCTGCTCCAGAATGTGCTTGAAGAGTGTGCTTGAAAAAGTCCGATTCAACATGCTCGAACACGATCGACAACGAACCGCAGCCGCCGCATGGGAAGCCGGAGGCGGAATGATACGCGAAACGAGCCTCGGATGGCGAACCCGCTCACCACTTGGCCTCGACGCCCATGCCCCCGAGGTCGGCCATCGGCAGGGGTACGACCCGCACCTCCATCCCGGCGAAGTGCGTCTCGGTGCGGTTCACGGCCATGGAACTGGCCCAGGCCAGATACCAGCCGAGGAATATCTGAGACGGGTAGTGGGCATTGTCGGTCATCCGCGAAAAGCCGACGAAGGTCGAGCAGACATAGAGCGTGCCCTTGGCCAGCGGGTTTTCCACCATCTCGGCCGCGGCCAGGAAGGGAATCGCCCCCACGAAGGCATGGCCGCTGACGCCGTTGTTGTCGTTCCAAAAATGCCAATCACTGCCGGCGGGGCTTTCGCCGGGCCGCGATGCCCCCGTGGCCATCTGCAACACGTAGACCGGCGGCGCGCCCACCACGAAGATGCGCAGCGCACGCGAGCCCCATTCGCCGACGATGTCGCCGGCCGGCTGCCCTTCGAGCACCACGCCCGTCAGGGCCGCCGCCCCGAAGATCGGCAGACAGTACTTCCCTTCGCCGATCACCTTGCAATCGGAGAAAAACGTACCGACGTCGGTGGGCCGCACCCCCTCCTGCCAGGCATTCTGCATGGTCGTGTCGAAGCCGGTGTTGGCCATCAGCGCCCCGGCGCCGAAGGCCGCCGTGATGCAGGTGAGGCTCTCGCAGGAATAGAAGTTGCGGTAATCCTCAAGCACCTTGTAGCCCGCGCGGGCCAGGCGGGGATGCTGGCTGTGGGCCCAGGGGGGCTCGGCGGACGCACGCCCGCTCATGGTCGTCTCTTCGAGCGCCGGCAGCGAGTAGATGGGTTCCGCCACCCCGCCCGGAGCGGTTGCCATCCGGGCGGCGAGTGTCGTGGTGATGTTGGCGCTTTGACCACCGGAGCTGACGGTCGGCCAGCCGCCGGTGAGCTCCACACCGCCGGGCGCCGACGTGGCGTAGGCGTCGGCGATCGACTGCGTTTCCACGATCGCATCGATCCAAGCGCCGTTGGCGGCGGGAACGACGCGCACGACCACCCGTTGCCGCCGCGGCGGCCAGGCCTTTTCACTGGTCGGCAGGCCGCGGGCCACGGGCGTCGACTCCGATGGCTCGAGCCACGCCGATTCGATCACCCCCTCCCGCGGCGGCACGGAGCGGAAGTCTGGCTCGACGGCTCTCACGATCGGCCAGTCGGCCGACACGGTGGCGAGGGTCTGGCGCCACAGCTTCGTGCCGTCGTCGCTGGGCAGAAACATGCCCCCCGTCTTCCTGTTCACCGCTGGCGAAGCGTCCGCGGGTTCGCGGCCAGCGTCGTCGGCGGGGTATCGGGGAGGCGCGACGCTGTCGACCAGTTCGAACTCGACGGCGAGGGCACCCGGCTGTGGCCACGCCACGAGGAGTGCCAGAGCGAGACGGGCGAGGGCCGCGCGCACCGCGATCCCTCTCGTCGCGACAGCGGTGGTTCGGGGCCGGTTTCGTGGCATGGTCGGGGCGGGAATGTCCCAACCCGACAGTGCCGGTGCAAGGCAGGTTTGTCCGCCCCGAGGCCCCGAAAATCCCTCGCCTGGTCAGTCCATTCTTCCCGGCTTTCCGGCGTTTCTACCCCGCTTCCGGCCCGGGGGCGGGAGAGCCCCCGGTGTCGATAAAGACTTCCACCTGCTGCCCGACGAAGAGGGGCGGCAGGCCGGCGGGGTCGAATTCGTAGATCACCTGGAGCACCCGCGTGTCGACCCGCTCGGTGTTGTCGCCGGTGAGCGACTTCTTCGGGACGACGAACGGCTCCACGCGGACGAATCGCAGCGGATACCGCACCTGCAGGTTGCCACGCGGCACCGCCTTCGCCGGCAACTCGCTGCGGAACCGCGGGATGTCGAACTCGTCGACATCGACCCGCACGTGGAGGGTGTCGATGTTGCCGAGAATCACGAGGGGCTGGTTCGGGGGCGTGCCGACGAACTCGCCCGGCCGCACGTTGACCTGCAGCACCTGCCCAGCCACGAGCGACCTCACGATCAGCCGGTCGAGTTCGACCTCGATCTTGGCCACGTCGGCCTCGGCCTTCGAGATGGCCTCACGGGCGACGTCGCGGTCGTATTGCCAGGAGCCGGCCTCGAGCAGATCGAGGTCGGCCTGCGACTTGTCGAGCTTGGCCTGTGCCGCGGCCAGGGCCTCGCGCCGCGTGATCAGCTCCTGCTCGGTGGTCACCTTACGGGCGAACGTCTCCTCCGTCCGCTTGAGGGCATCGGTCTCCCGGATCACCGCCGCCCGAAACTCGTTGACCTGCGCGACGAGCACCGGGATCTTTTCCTTGCGGGGCTCGGCTTCGAGCCGGATCAGTTCGCTCTTCGACTGCGAGACGATCGCGCGCTTCACGGCCAGTTCGCCCTGCAGCTCCCGGTCGTCGAGCCGGAAGAGCGGCGTGCCCGCCTTGACGTCGTCGCCCACTGTGACGAGCACCTGCACCACGACGCCGGGCGTGGCGGAGCCCACGGCGATGTTCTCCGTCTGGGCCTCGACGATGCCGGCTGCCGCGAGCGTTTCGGCATAGGGGCTGCGGGCCGGCTCGATCGGCGGCGGCGGGCTTTTCACCACGGGCCGGGTCTTGGCCACGAACCAGCCGGCGAAGCCGAGCATCGCCAAGGCCGCCAAAGGCAGCAGGTATTGCGTGAAGACGTCGGCGAGCGTGCGGCGCCGCTCCGTGCGGCGGCGCGGCGGGCTCGCCGGCCCTGTCGGGGGTCGAGAAATGTCACTACCCATGGTGGCCATGCCAACATGCTAATCCAGCACCGATCGCATCGTCACTCCCGCCATTGAAACTGCGATTTCTTCAGTGCTTTTGCCGCTGCGGTATCGACCAGTCCTTGGTGCATCGCGTGCAGAAGCAGCGTATGATCGCCCGGGTGCGGTCGCGCGCTTCCACAACCTCACTCCAGATCCAAGCACCACTCATCCCGCCCCCCATGCCATTTCCATCGCCACGGCAGCGGGTGATGCGCCTTCTGGCCGCGCCTCCCACGCATGCGCAGGCCGCCGCATCGGACATCGGGGTCCGAGATGAATGGCCCGTGGTCCTCACACTCTGCGAACGCTGGAAGGTGCTCCCGGCGCTCGCGGCGAGGCTTGCTGCGGTGGGCCAGCTCCTGCCGGCGGCGGAAGCGGACGACTTGCGTCGCGCCACCGCGGCACACTTCATCCGCACCTCGCTCTGCCTGCGGGCAGGATCCGAGGCGATGCAACGGCTGCATGCCGCAGGCATCCCGGCGGCGGCGTTCAAGGGCGGCGCAGTCATCGCGCTGCTGCATGCCAACGCCCGTGATCGGATGCTGCAGGACGTCGACATCCTGATCCGGCCCGACGACCTCGCTCCCGCATTGACGATCCTCGAAGCGGACGGCTATCGCAGGAACGTGGGCACCGGATCCCTGACCGACTACATCGCCTTCGTGAAAAATTCTCCGGGAGCAGCCGGCAACCAGGCGGTCAGCCTGTGTAATCGAGTGGGCAACCACCTCGACCTCCACTGGAAGCTGGGCCGCTTCGACACCGAGGCGTTGCTGGCGACGGCTCGGCCGGTGCGGGTGCTCAATGTCGAGACGACGGTGGTTCGTCCCGCCTTCGGGCTGTTGCTCACCGTGCACCATGCGGTCCGGAACGACCTCGTCCCCGACGAGATCGCCCGCGACATCCTCGACTCCGGAGGCTGGTTCCGCCTGTTGGCCACGGATCCCGAAGAGCTTTCCTGCAGCCTCGAACATGCCCGCCTATGGGGCCTCGACGACGCCGTCCACGCGGTCTCGATGATCGTGCAACACTTCGGAGGCGACTCGCCGCTTCAGGCGTCCGCGACCGGCAGCACGGCCGCCGCGCTTGCCGAACTCTATCTCCGGCAGCTCGATTCCGAGCCGATCAATTCCGACCTGCCCTATCTCGCCAGTCCTCGCGCCTTCGGGCAGATCCTCTCGGGCACGCTGTCCGGCTGGCGCCGCTACGTGAGCCTGATGCGGGAATTCGAGGCGTCCAACGGCGAGGAGTCGCTTACGCTTTCGGAACGGGTGAAGCGGCTCGCGATAGCCGCCTGGCAGCTTTCACCAGCCCAGTGGCGGCAGGTCCGCGCCCTGGCCCGCGTGAAGGATCGGCTGCTGTAGCCCCCGCCGGTTTCCCGGTTGCCACGGCCTTGCCGCCGGCGTCGTCAGGACCGGACCAGGCGATTCCGGCGGCTGCTCGCGTTGCCGGGAAGTCCATGTATAGTCGACGTATTGGCGGTCGGTGAGGCATGACGGCGGTGGCTGCATGACATTCGATCGAGACGGGTGAGAGTCCTCGTCGTGTCCCGGTGAACACGCAACAGATCGTGTGGAGCTGACCCGTTGCCAGGCGACGCTATTCCAGGCCAGTCATGCCGGGTCAATGAGCCCGACGTCATTCACCAGCTCTTCGACCGCGAGGTGGTGGTCGTCGACCTGCGCAACGGAAGCTACTACAGCCTCTCCGAGTCCGGCGGCATGGCATGGTTGGCGTTTGGCTCCGGCGGCGCGACGGTCGACCATGTCGCGAGCCTGTTGACCGCCGTCTATGCTCTCCCTCCCGACGTGGCTGCCCGAGACCTGCAATCCTTTATCGCCGAACTGACCACCCGCGATCTGATCGTCGCCTGTCCGTCGGGCATGCCGGCAGTGGACGCGGCACCGGTGGCTGCGCCGACAGCGGTCTATTCTCCACCCGAACTGCGGTCGTACAACGATTTACAGGAGTTGTTCCTGCTCGATCCGGTGCACGAAGTGGATGCCACGGCGGGATGGCCCCACGCTGCTTCTCAGGGTCCGGGCACATCGCCAACCCGGGCGTCGACGGCCGGCCAGCTTCCCCAGCCTGAGCACGGTGCCGCCACTGGCGGTGACCTGCTCACCGCGAGGCTCGGAAATAGCACGCTTTTGGTGAACCGTGATGCCGGCGTCTATTCGACGCTCGATGCGGACGGCGGCACCACCGTGCACCACGACCTCGAAACACTGATGCGACCATGGATCGAAGCCGACCGACCGTCGCGTCTCGCCCCCTCCTCGCAGCGGCGGAGACTTCTGGATCGTCTGGAGCAATCGTTCATGGACGACGCCTCGTCGGCCGGCGGAACGGTGCAACATTGGTATCGCATCGGTGGCCATGACGTCTGCGTGCGCACGATCCCGGGACAGGATGCGGCGAGGCTCCGGCCAGCCTTCGGTCACCTCGCGCTGCCTGAAGCAGAAGTCACGGCGGCCGGGCTCACCATCAGCGCCTGGAACGGTGTCTCTCCATCGGCCCCGCCGTTACTGGCCAACCTGTTGTGGCGGCTCAGGGCCAATTGGTGCGCGGAGTGCGGCCCTCGGGGCGAGGTCCTCGAGCTTCATTCCATCGGGATCTCGGCGATCTACAACGCCGGGCCGAACGTGCTCAGCGTGGTTGATTTCGAGAAGAATCGGGGCTGGCTACTGAAGCTCGATGACGATGCCTTCCCCTACTGGGAGGTCGGCTCGCCCTTCCGGTTTCTGCTGCACGAATGGTTTGCCGCGCGGGGGCTGCAGTATGTGCACGCTGCCGCGGTCGGCACGGAGCAGGGCGGCGTGCTCCTGGTCGGCAACGGCGGCTCCGGTAAATCGACCACCGCCCTGCTCTGCGCCGCCGCGGGCATGCAGTATGCCGGCGACGACTACTGCCTGATCGACCCTGCCCGCATATGGGCCCACAGCCTCTACAACACCGGCAAGCTCAAGGGGCCGGATGACTACGCTCGGCTTCCTGCACTCAAGGGGCTTTCCAGCAATCCGGACAGCTTCGAACGGGGTGGTGACGGCAAGGGGGTCTATTTCCTCGACGAGATCTGGCCCGATCGCGTGGTGGCGGGCATGCCGCTGCGGGCCATCGTGGTGCCACGGATCACAGGCCAGCCTGGCTCTCACGTCGAGCCCTGCCCTCCGTTCGAAGCACTCATGGCGATGCTGCCGAGCACCGTCGGGCAGTTGCCGGCGGCGTCGAACGACGACTGCGACCGCATGGTGGCGCTGGCAGAGAAACTGCCGGCCTACCTGCTGCACCTCGGCACCGACATCCGCGGCATTCCGGCGGCGATCGCCGCGCTTTTGACCGGCTGAAGGCTCCCGCGTGAACACCTCCGTCAGCGTCATCATACCCGCCCGTAATGCCGCCCGGTTCATCCGCCAGGCCATCGAGAGCGTCTTGCTGCAGCGTGAGGCTGCCGCGGGCCTCGATCTCGACGTGATCGTGGTGGACAACGCCTCCAGCGACGCGACAAGCGAATGCGTGCAGCGAGACTTCGGTTCGAGCGTCCGACTCGTGCATGAGCCCAAACCCGGCGCGGCCCGCGCCCGCAACACCGGCATCGCGGCCGCGACATCCCCGCTCATCGCCTTTCTCGATGCCGACGACCTCTGGCTGCCGGGAAAGCTCGCGGACCAGCGCGCCGCACTGACAGCCCACCCCGACGTATCCCTCGTGTTCTGCCACGGCGCAGAGTTTTCAGATCCGCCAGCCGCTTTTCCACACAACACGGAATCCCGTCCCTTCATGGGGCCATCCGGCCTGCTCGCCCGCCGCGAGGCATTTGCCGTCGCGGGGCCGCTCCCGGAATTCCGCTGTGGGGAGTTCATCGCCTGGTATGGCTGGTCCCAAACCCTCGGACTCGAGTCGCTCGTCGTACCCGGCTCGTTCGTCCGCCGCCGTGTGCACGAGGACAACACCACGCGGAACCGACAGGTGCTCGCCGAATACACCCAGGCCATGCGTTGGCTGATGGAACGCCGCCGCGGGCATGCCGCTGCTGCAGCCGGAGCCACCGGCCGATGAACGACACCTCGCTCCTGCTGCGGGCGATCGTGGCCCGTTCCGCCAACACGGCAGCCGCGGCCTGGAGGCAATGGCGCCACGAGGTCGACGTGCAGAAGCTCTCGTGGTCGGCACTCCATCTCCTGCCGGTACTCGGTCACGAACGGCTGCAGCCGTGGCTCGCAGGCGACCCCGACGCTGGCATCCTCATGGGTATCGTCCGTCGCGGCTGGACGGAGGCCCAGATGCGGCGGCAGGTGCTGCAGGAGTGCACGGCCACACTCCAAGCAGGCGGCGTGGGGCCGGTGATGGTGGCCGGGCCCTCGGCGGTCTTTCTGCGAAACCCGCAGCCGGGCTCCGTGCGACCGCTGACGGCGATCCACCTTGCCGTGCCCAGGCACCAGCAGGCGGCGGCCCGCCAACTCCTGCAGGCATCCGGCTGGCTCCTTGAAGGCACGGTGCCCGAGCCGAAGGCTCTCGACTGGGTGAGCCATATGAATTTCATGAAAAACGGGATCCCGCTGAAACTTCTCTGGCGACACCTGCACGTCGCACCGTGGAGAGCCCGTCGCTGCGAGGCCGACCTGTTCGCCAATGCCGAGCCCATCATGCCGGCGGAGCACCTCATGCTCTCGCTCCTCGGTCCGGCACATCTCGGCGATCCGTTGATCCCATGGCAGGTGGACGCCTCGCTCGTCATGCTCTCGGCCCACCAATGGGAACGTTTCCGGGACCTCGCCGCCTGCTACGCGCCGGCGGCATTCGACGGTCTGGACGAACTGCGAACGGCAGGCAGCCCGGTGCCGTCCATGCGGCCGCCCAGCCGGTGGGCGGGCCAAATGGAATCCCTAGCCCATGCCGCGGCACGGAGCCTGGTGAGCAAGGCCGGCAGGCTGCGATCGATTCCCCTCGCTCGTTCTCGAACATCGCGTCCACCCGCGTTCACGACAGCCGCGCACCCATGACACCCAAGCCCTATTGTCTGTTCATCACGTCTTTTCTGCCGTATCCCACGGGTGGTGGCTCCGCGATGCGAGCCAGCATCGCCCTGGAAGTGCTGTCGTCGCTCTACTCCGTGATCGTGGTCCATCCGGAAGTATGGGCCGGCCGCGAAGGCATCTTCCGCGACGACTGGGTGCGGGCCCACGCCACGGCATTTTTTCGGATTCGGCCCCACCGGCTGCAAGACATCCGG
>JBILWX010000257.1:0-3212 GCA_044369655.1 Pirellulales bacterium | reverse complement strand
ATGCAGCGGCTGTGCCTTCCGCCCCCCCATCTGGGATCGGGTGAGCCCGCTGTCCTCTTTGTTTGTCTCGAACCAAAACTCCTTGTCGAGCGCGAGCGCGGCGGGCCGCGTATCGACCTTCACCACCTGCTCGAAGGGAAAGGGCGCGGCGAGATACGTGCCCCGCTCGAGCACGCGATTGCCCGGATCCCCCACGTAGTCGCCGAAGCGGAGCCGTACGGCCACCTCGTTGGAGCCCACCGAGAAGGTGCCGCTGAAGGCGTAGGCGACCAACAGCGCCGCCATGGCGATCTTGAGAATCGCAAAACTCACCCGCAGGGCCTCGGCGAGCGACTGCTGCGCGGGATCGAGGGCGGGAGGCACCGCGTCGGGTTGTTGGTTGACGTCGGCCGTCATCGCGCTCCCCGTTCCCCCGCCGACTGCGGTTTCCGGCCTGCTGTGGGGTCCTTGTTGAACCAATCCAGGATGCCGAGGCTGTCGGCCGAGAGCACGAACGTGGTGTTGTGGTCGAGCATCTTTCGCAGGGCCTCGATCTTGCGGAGGAAAATCGCGAATTCCTCGTTCGCCGCGAAGGCCTGGTATTGCACGGCGGCCTCGCGGTCGCCCTGCGACTTGATCGCCTGGGCCTTCCGTTCCGCGAAGGCGAGAATTCGGTCACGGGCGCTGGACGCTTCACTGCGGATCGCCGACGCCTGCGCCTGCCCTTCTTGGAGGGCGTTTTCGGCGAGCCGTTGCCGTGACGCGATCATCGTGTCGAACACCTTCTCCGTCGTCGCTTCCGGCAGGATCACCTTGTGGATCCCCACGCTCTCCACCTGGATGCCGTATCCGGCCTCGCGGAGGGCGGTGTCGATCTGCCGTGTGGCCTCCTCTTCGATGGCGGCCAGCTTGAGCTTGCTGCGGTCCACGTTCACGAGTTGATCGAAGGTGTAGTTGCTGATCAGCCCGCGGATCTCCCGCAGCCGCGACGACATCTGGCGATTGGCCTCGGCCGGATCCTTGAGGGTCACGTAGAAGGCCAGGGGATCGGCGATCCGCCAGGTGAGATACGTCTTCACGATCACGCTCTTGCCGTCGGCGGTCTGCAGTTCCTCGATCTTGTCGTCGAGCACCTGCAAGCGCTTGGAATAGAGCGCCACCTTGTTGATCGGCCAGGGCCACCGCCACTTCAAGCCGGCCGCCTCCTGCACGCTCGACTCATCCGCCCGGTCGAACGTGGTCCGCACGGCCACCTGGTCGTAGCGAACCTGGTAGAGAAACATGTGCGACAACAGCAGGCCGACGAGGATCAGCCCGACGAGGATGAAGAAGGAATTTTTCACGGCCTGGTCTTTCGGACGGTTCGAGACTGGAGAAATCATTCCGCCAGCAGGGTGTCAATGGCGGATGTGGGGTCGCTGAAGTCCATGCGGAAAACGGGTGCGTCACCGGCATCCCCGGCGATCACGAACTTGCGGCGGCCGGTGAGCCCGTCGGCGAGCACTTCGAGGTAACGACGTGTTCGATAGTAAATTGGCGAGGCTTGGTACGCGAGCAGTTCACCGGCAAAGCGGTCGCTGCTGGCCCGCTCGCCGACGGACCGTTGCCACCGGTAGGCGCGGGCCTTGTGGAGCGCCTCAGCCGCCTCGCCACGGGCGTCGGTGAGCAGGCGGTCGATTTCCAGGTCGGCTGCGGCGGCCTGGGCCGTGTCGCCTGCGGTGCGCAGCGCGTCGAGACGGCGGATGGCCGCATCGATCCGCATGCTCAGGTCCACCGATCCGGCGACGCGGGCCAGTTGCCCGACAGCCTCTTTGCGGGCCAGCTGAATGCTCGTCTCCTTCTCCTGGACAGCGCCGATCTGCGAATGAAAAGCCCGCGACACCGGGCCGATCGGCGGATGGAGCGCGGTGATGGCCACTCCCACGACGTCGATGCCCAGCCTCAGGGAATCGATCCTGCCCTGGATCGCCTTCTCCAGGTCCGCACCCGCTTGGATGCGGCCGCTGCCGAGCAAATCGTCGATGTCGTGCGTCGCGAAGTGTTCCGCCACCTCCCGTTCGGCCACCAGATGCAACGCCTGCCGGTGATCCACCGACCCGAGCACGAACTGCCGCAGGTCGCCGACGGTGTACTGCACGATCACGTCGGCCGACACCAGCGACACACCGGCCGATTCGTTGGCGGCCGTGGAGGGGGCGGCCGCCGCGAGGAAGTTCTCCTGACCAAGTTTGGCAGCGGCATCACCTTCGCCTGTCCAGAGGATCGCGGCTGCGTCGCGCGATCGGCCGGTGAGGTCGCTGGAAACGAGGATTTCCTGCACCATCCCCACGGGGTGGAGGTCGGTCGTCTCGATCGGCCACGGCCACTTCGTGTGGAGGCCCGGGGGCAGCGGCTCCCCGACCATCTGCCCGAAGCGGAGGCGGATGCCGCGCTCGTCGGGCCCCACGATCGTGAGGCAGCTCAGCGCCATGAGAATCCCGATGCCGAGCACGGTCAGCGGCGTCACGGCGCTGCCCAGCAACTGATAGAGCCAGCTTCGCGACACCTCCACGCCGAACTGGTAGCTGATCGTCTCGGCAACCACCCGGCCCAGTGAATCGGGTGCCGTCAGCAGGCCGAGCACCCGGCTATCGAACGCCGGCCGCACCACCACCCCCGGCACCTTGGGTCGGTACGACTCGAGCAGCGAGGTGAGCAGGATTTCCAAACCGACGAGCAGCATGATGGCGGGGATGGCGACGGCCAGCCAGCCCAGGAGTCGCGCGTCGTCGGCGATGGCGACGGCGGCTGCCCCGGCGAACAGGAACAGCGACACCACGAAACAACTCATCAGGAAACCGGCGCCGCCGCGGAGCAACTGCCAGGCCCGCTGGCGGGTGTAGCCGCTGATCCAGCGGGCGGTCACGAAAGCCGTGAAGGCGATCGCGGCGGTGACGAACATCAGCCCCACGGGACTGCAGCCGGCGGCGAGCCGCGGCGCGCCGGCGTCGGCCGCCTGCACCGCCGTGAAATGCACGTAGAGCAGACCCGCCCCACCACCCAAGAGGTAGATCGCCACGACCAGACTGACGCTCGGCAGTCCGTAGCGATACAGCCGATCCAGCCGAGCCTTGGCGGCGTCGAGATCATCGCCGAGACTGTCGAAGATGGTCGCCGTCTTGGTGGACTCGGAGAGCTTGGCGGCTGCCAGCCGCTGGGTTCGCTCGCGCTCGTGCTGCTGGTAGAGGATGAGG
>JBILWX010000270.1:0-2908 GCA_044369655.1 Pirellulales bacterium | reverse complement strand
CTGCCTGCTCGCCCGGCGGCTCGTGGAGGCCGGCGCGCGATTCATCGAGGTCCACGTTCCCTATAAGCCCTTCGGCTACTGGGACACCCACGAGCACGGCCACGAACGCACGGTCACACTCAAGCAGATGATCGACCGCCCGGTGGCGCAGTTGATTCGCGACCTCCGCGACCGGGGCCTCCTCGATCGCACGCTCGTCGTGCTGGCCAGCGAGTTCAGCCGCGATCCACTGATCGAGGGCAAGGACGAGAAGCGGACGAAGGCCAGTGCGGCGGCGATCGCCGCCGTGATGCAGGACGAACGGCACTACGGCATGCACGCCCATTTCGCCGACGCCGGCTCCGTCCTGCTCTGGGGCGGGGGCATGAAGCGCGGCTTCGTGCACGGCGAGACGGCCGACGAGCATCCCTGCAAGACGGTCCGCGACCCGGTCCTCCTCGAGGATCTGCATGCCACGATCTACGCCGCCCTCGGCATCCCGCCCACGCAGTCCTTCACGGTGGAACGGCGGCCGTTCTACGTCACCAAGGACGGCAAGGGCGTGCCGATCCGCAAGCTATTCTCCTGAGGGCTCGAGATAAGATCCATGAAGAAGGCTGCCTTGCGATCGGCGGCTCTCGGCTTTCTGATCCTGGCGATCGTCACGGTGATCGTCGGCGTTGATCGTGCCATCGCTGCGTGGCCTGCGCAGGTCGAGACTGCGACGTTCCAGTCCCCGGCCGACGGTTCGGAGCAGAAGACGCTCGTCTATCTGCCGCCGGGCGACGAGCCCGTGCCGCTGCTCGTCGGCTTCCATACCTGGTCAGGCGACTTCATGCAGGACGAGTCGGCCTACGCCGAGTGGTGCATCGCTCGCGGCTGGGCGATGCTGCACCCCGATCTCCGCGGCCCCGCGAACCGGCCGGAGGCGGCGGGATCGGGCAGTGCCTCCGGCGTTCGAATTCCATGGCAGCGACCCGCTCTACGACTCTCACCCGGTCCTCCTGAGGCGGACGAGCGGCGCACGGCGCCTCACGGTCTTCCGCGGCGGCCACGAGATCGTGCACGAAGCCGCGCTCAGCTGGCTCGAAGCCCAGCGACGGGGTGCGGCGCCGGACTGGCAGATTCCGCCGCATGTGCCTCTGATGCTTGCCCGGCCTGCCACCGTTTCCGGCAGGTGAGCGGCGTCGCCTATGGACCGTCAATCGTCCCTGTCGACGTTGCGCTAAGTTGCGCAAAAACAGTCGGTGAGTGGCGATGCAGCCGGGGTACGCTACCTGCGTGGATTGACCGCGTCACCGGACTCTTCATGACCTCGCGAGGCCTTGGCGAATGATTCGAGACGTTCGAGCCGAATCCGCTTCGCTTCGCATCGCGGCGAGACTTGGTGCCATCTGCTGGGTGGTGTTGTGGGCGGTTCTTCCTGCCAACGCCCGCGCCGAGAGCTTCGACGTGTCGGGCACCGATCCCGACGCGGTCCCGGTCGTGCCCGCGGGCTTCGTGGCCACGATGCCGGCCCGCGCGCCGCTCGTGCGAAACGTCTCGATGCTCGCCTTCGACACCCGCGGCCGGCTATTCGTGGCGATGGGCCCGCAGTATCGCCATCCGCGGGAGAACACGCCGGGCGACGCGATCGTGATGCTCGTCGACGCCGACGGCGATGGCACGTTCGAGGCGACGAAGCCCTTTGCCGGCCCGTTCCACTGCGTGCAGGGGATGGCCTGGAAGCAGGGACCGCGGGGGCCGGAGCTTTGGGTCGCCAACGCGCCCGACCTCACGGTCGCCCGCGACACCGACGGCGACGGCGAGGCCGACGAATACGTGCGGATCGCCACGGGCCTGGGCACGCTCGAACACGCCCTCGACGCCCCCTCCTTTGCCCCCGACGGTTATCTCTATTTCGGCAAGGGCGACACGCCCGTCTTCGGCAACGCCCCGCGGGCCTTCCGGGATCTCGCGCAGGTCGAGGCAGGCGTAGGCGCGGTGGACGATCCCGAGCCGGTCACGTTCACGCGGGCGGACTGGCCGGCGGCCTGGCGGGGGAGCTACCGGTTTCCCACCGACGGCCACACCGGCGGCGGGATGATGCGGTGCGACGCCAGCGGCAAGAATCTCGCGATCGTCTGCCGCGGCTGTCGAAATCCTTGGGGGATGGCCTTCGATAACAGCTTCGACTGGCTCGCGACCGATCAGGACGACCTCGGCGGCGACCGGTTCCTGATGCCCTTCATGGGCGCCCACTTCGGCATGCGGCATCGCTGGAACAACTCCTGGACCGGCGAGGGCACACTTGCAAGCGTGCCGGCGTGCGGGCCGATCATGGAAGGTTCGGGCACGGGGGTCGTGTTCCACGATTCGCCAATGTTTCCCGAGACGCATCGCAACGTCTTCTACCGGGCCGACTGGCTGCGGGGCACGGTCGAGATCTTCCGCCGTGAGTGGCAAGGCGCGCTGCTCATGCCCGCGGGCGGACGTGTCGAGCCGTTCGTCTCGCTCGGCGACAAAAAGCCTCTCTTCCGTCCGACCGGCATGGCCGTCGGCCCCGACGGCGCTCTTTGGATTGGCGGCTGGGGCTCGACCTACGGCTGGAATGGCGACAAGACCGAAGGCCGCGTGTTTCGGATCGCGGCGGAGGGTGGGCCGTCGCTGGCAGCGGCGACGGCGAAGCTCGCCGCCCGGCCTGCGGTCGAGGCACGGTCGGTCGCTGAAGTGGCCGTCGATTTTGATTCGCCGATCGTGGCGATGCGGGTGGCGGCGCAGGACGAACTCCTGCGGCGGGCTTCCGGTGGCGATTCGCAGGCAGCGGCCGCGCAACGCGAGATTGCCGAACTCGCCGCTGCCGCGATCAAAGAGCCCGGCCGCGAGGCCCGGCAGACCTGGCTCCTCTGGACGCTCGGCCGGATCGCAGCCGACGCCGCCGCAGGCGATG
>JBILWX010000112.1:0-11258 GCA_044369655.1 Pirellulales bacterium | reverse complement strand
GGCGGCATCGGCTGGGCGGCACTTGGTTTTTCAGCGGCCGCGAACACGCGGCTGGCCACGCTCGACCATGCCTGGATGCTCCAGCGGCACGAGGCGAAGGCTCGGGCCAACGTGGCCTACAAGGGACCGCAGATGGCGGGCGAACTGTCCCGCGGCGACCGGCAGACCGGCGTGCAGACGCGGACGGTCGTCCTCGACACGACCGGCTCCCGCTGGAAGGCATTTTTTCTTTTGGGCGACGAGCTCGTGGGCCAATGCAGCTACGACAAGCCTCCGGCCGACATCGCCCACGTCGCGATCTCGGTCTTCCCGAACACCGTCGCACTGCTGCGCGAGTTTTCACTGCAATCGATCCGCTGAAAAAGGGGACGCAGCTCTTTTTCAGACCTTTTTCTTCCCAATACCACCTTTCGGGCAGCAAAAGAGCTGCGTCCCCTTTTTCTTCCGTCTGGAATGGAGGTTCGTATGTTCGGTCATCCCTCGCGCCAATGCCGCAGCGGGTTCACGCTCGTGGAACTTCTCGTCGTGATCGCGATTATCGGCACGCTCGTGGGCCTGCTCCTGCCTGCGGTCCAGGCGGCCCGGGAATCTGCCCGTCGCAGCGCGTGACAAAACAACCTCAAGCAGCTCGGGGTGGCGATGCAGAACTATCACGACGCCCTGCGGGCGTTTCCCAGGGGCAACAAGTGCACCACGTCGGCCCTCCCGCCGATGTCGTCCGGCACGTCGTCCGGGGATCCCACGGCCACCCGCGAGCCCTGGACGATTGCCATCCTGCCCTATGCGGAGAATGTCGCCCTGTACAGCAGGTTCGACTTGAACCAGGCCTTTTCCAGCCATGTGAATCAAAGCCTTCAGCAGACGACCCTTCCCGGCACGAATCCCAATCCGGCGGCTCAGAACACCAGGAATCCGCTCTTCAATTGTCCGTCGGACCCCGGCGTGCCCGCGGCACCGCTTAAGAACAACTACTTCGGCGTGATGGGGGGCGTGTCGGTGAGCGGCACGGGAGCGGCCTGGACAAGCACGTCCTCAAGCAACCCATACGAGATCTACAACAACGGCATCCTGTTTCTCAATTCAGCGACGGGCATCAAGAACATCACCGACGGCACCTCGAAGACCTTCCTCGTCGGCGAGACGATCTACCAATTTTGGCCAGCGACGCATTACGGCTGGGGGCAAGGGGCCCGCACCCGGTCAGATTTGTCGGGTCAGAATTCCTTTCTGCAGAACGTGGGCGCCACCAAGAGTCAGATCAACAGCAAGCCCCAGCAGGACGCCGCGGGCATTCATGTGCACGTGATCTGGCAGACCACGTTTAGCAGCAGTCATCCGGGGGGCGCGCAGTTCCTGACCGCCGACGGCGGCGTGTCGTTCGTCTCGGAAAACGTCAACCTGTCCGTCTATCAGACGATGGGCGTGGTGAACGACAGCGCTCCCGTCGGTGGAGGTGTGCTATGACCGACGGTAGTCCTCCCATGATGGGCCAACGTCTCCGAGTCTTCCGCGACGTCATGCCGATCCTCAAAAACCCGCGGCAGCCCATGCGTTCACGGCGGCCCGCCGTGTGGGCGGCCATCGGTGGATGGTGCATCGTGGGCATGCTGGCCGGATGCAGCCGCGGCCCGAGCCTCGAACGCTTTCCCGTGGCGGGCACCGTGACCCACGACGGCCGCCCAGTGCCGCGGGGGGCGGTGTGGTTCGAGCCCACGGCTTCCGTCGGTGCGATCGCCGCCACCGGCTTCGCCGTGATCGAGAACGGCAGCTACCGGACGCCGCCAAAAACGTCGCCGGGCAAGGGCCTCTACACCGTGCGAATCATCGGCCGCGACGGCACCGCGCCCACGGAGAAGGACCTCGCCGAGATGATGCCGGGCCAGACGTTCCTGGGCCAGCCGATGTTTCCCGACTACAGCACGACCATGGAACTGACCGGCAGCAACGACCGGCTCGATTTCACCGTGCCTGTCCGGAGGTAGGAAAAAGGTGTCAGGACTCTTTTCCCGGCGTGGCCGACGACCTGGGCAAAGGTACTTCGTGGAAAAGAGTCCTGACACCTTTTTCAGGGCCTGACAGCACGTCGGTAGGTGAGAGGCCGCGGCCGCGGAGGTCGCGAATCGCCAGGCCGCCCGTGCGTTTGGCGAGCCGACGGCCCTCTGCATCCCGCACGAGCGGCACGTGGCAGAACGCGGGCGCCGCCCAGCCGAGGGCTTCGTAGAGCAAAAGCTGTCGTGCCGTGCTCGTCAGCAGATCCTCACCGCGGACCACTTCCGCGATCTCCATCGCATGGTCGTCGGCCACCACCGCCAGTTCGTAGGCGGGCAGATCGTCCCGCCGCCAGACGACGAAGTCGCCGAAGTCGACGCCCGCCGTCCGCCGCACGCGGCCGGCCATCGCGTCGTCGAACTCGATCACGCGGCCGTCCGGCACGCGAAACCGCCAGGCGACGTTGCCCGGCGCGGCGGCGCGCTCCCACGCCACCGGTCGTAGGCTCGCCGGAAAGATCGGCTCGGCATCCACATCGGCATCCGCGTCGCCGCGTGCCTCGCGAGGCTGCGACTCGTGCGGTGCGGTGGCGGCCTCGTCGACATCGCGGCGGGAATGCGGGCTCGGGTAGATCACGCCCGCCGCCTCCAGCCGTCGCCAGATCTCGAGATACCAGGCGGTGCGTTCGCTCTGTCGATACGACGCGTGCGGCCCGCCCACATCGGGGCCCTCCGACCACGCAAGCCCCAGCCAGCGGAGGTCTTCGATCGCCGCCTCGCAAAATTCCTCCCGGCACCGCGGCCGATCGAGATCCTCGATCCGCAGCACGAGTCCGGCTGAGCCGGCCCGCGCCGCCGCCACCGCGAAGGTCCGCGCATGGCCGATGTGCAGGAAGCCGGTGGGCGTCGGGGCGAGTCGGCCGCGGAGGGGCATGGCGGACGGTCCCGTCGGTGTTACAGCAGCCACCAGCTGTCCGTCATGAACACGTAGGCACCCAACGCAAGGTTTGTCATCGCATGGGCGAGGACCGTGTCGATCGGCCGTCGCGTCGCCGCCGCGATGCCGGTGACGACGGCGAACCAGCCGGCGGCGGCGACACACTCGGCAGGATGCGATGCCACCGCATAGAGCAGACAGGCTGCCGCGGCCGAGAACGTGAGCGTGCCAAACGGCACGTTCCAGAAGTCTTCGTTGATCACGTACCGCATCAGGAATCCGCGCAGGAACAGTTCCTCCACCAGCGGCACGACCACGATCAGGCCGAGGGCGCGGATCGCCACGAAGGCCCACGCCGGCATGGCCGAGTCGTTGCAGACCGCGAACGGGTTGAAGGCCGCCCGTTCACCCACGCCGGCCGCCCAGCCGGCATCACGTTGCAACGAAGCGAGCACAACCCAGGGCACGACCAGCGCCAGTCCCACCACCGGCGGCCACCAGGTCGGACGGCCCACCCAACGGCGGATCGGCGACCATGACCATGCGATCGCCACGAGCGTGGCGGCGATACGCAGGCTGTAGAAGAGAGGGTAGGCCGCGAAGGGGATTCCCAGCGCCCCGGCCAGCCCATCGCCGCTCCGGGTGGGTTCCAGCAGCCCCCCGGCCAAAAAGACGGCAAACGGCACGACGCAGGCCCCCCACGGTCGGTCCGGGCCCGCAGGGTTCAAGGTCGGTGATGCGTCTGGCTGCTGCATGGCGGTCGTGGTCTGTCGCGTTGGGGCCGGCTTGAGTATATTCCGGGCGACCGACAGGCCTTTTTCCTGTCATTCCCTCCCCATTTCCCGCCCTCCGCCCCCCGAAGGTGTTTTCGTCCATGGATCTGTCCAAGCTCCGCAACATGGGCATCTCGGCCCACATCGACTCCGGCAAGACCACGCTCTCGGAGCGGATTCTCTACTACGCGGGCCGCATCCACCGCATCCAGGAAGTGAAGGGCGGCGGCGACGGCGCGACCATGGACTACATGGACCTCGAGCGGGAACGCGGCATCACGATCACGAGCGCCGCCACGAGCGTGAAGTGGCACGACTGCGACATCAACCTCATCGACACCCCCGGCCACGTCGACTTCACCGTCGAGGTGGAACGCAGCCTGCGGGTGCTCGACGGCGCGATCCTCGTGCTCTGCGCCGTGGGCGGCGTGCAGAGCCAGTCGATGACGGTCGACCGCCAGATGAAGCGGTACAAGGTGCCGCGGCTGGCGTTCGTCAACAAGATGGACCGCACCGGTGCCAACTTCGAGCGGGTCGTGGGGCAGCTCCGCGACAAACTCGGCTGCGATGCGATCCCGATGCAGATCCCGATCGGTAAGGAAGACAAGCTCGAGGGGGTGATCGACCTCGTGTCGATGAAGGCCGCCTACTTCGACGGCGACAACGGCGAGCACGTGCGCGAGGAAAAGATCCCCGACGCCCTCGCGAAGGCCGCGGCCGAAGGCCGGCACGCCATGCTCGAGGCGCTCGCGATGTATTCCGACACGCTCATGGAGAAGCTGCTCAGCGAGCAGCCGGTCTCGGAAGACGAGATCCACGCCGTCGTGAAGGCCGCCGTGCAGAGCCAGAGCATCACGCCCGTCTTCTGCGGTTCAGCCTACAAGAACAAGGGCGTGCAGAAGCTGCTCGACGCGGTCGTGCGGTATCTGCCCAGCCCGCTCGAGCGAAAGGTGATCGCCAAGAAGTGGGACAACCCCGACGAGGCGTTCGACCTCAACCCCGACCCGAAGAAGCCGCTCGTGGCGATGGCGTTCAAGATCGTTGACGACCCGTACGGCCAGCTCACCTTCATGCGGATCTACCAGGGCACGATCACCAAGGGTGAGGCCTATATCAACCAGCGCACCAGCCAGAAGCAGCGGTTCAGCCGCATCGTGAAGATGCACGCCGACAAGCGCGAGGAAATCGACTCGGGCGAGGCCGGCGACATCGTGGCCGTGATGGGCGTCGACGCGGCCAGCGGCGATACCTACGCCGCCGAGAACAAGTATTGCACGCTCGAGAACATGTTCGTGCCGGAGCCGGTGATCAAGATGTCGATCACGCCGACCAACCGCGACGGTCTCGACAAGCTCGGCAAGGCCCTGCAGCGATTCAGCCGCGAGGACCCCACGTTCCGCGTCGCCACCGACGAGGAGACGGGCGAAACGCTCATCGCCGGCATGGGCGAGCTGCATCTCGACATCTACGTCGAGCGGATCAAGCGGGAGTTCAAGGTCGAGGTCGAGGTGGGTGCGCCGAAGGTGAGCTACCGCGAGGCGCCGACCAAGCCCACCAACTACGACTACAAGCACAAGAAGCAGACGGGCGGTTCGGGCCAGTATGCCCACATCATCGGGACGCTCGAGCCGCTCCCCGAGGAATCGGCCGACAACTTCATCTTCGAGGATGCCGTGGTCGGCGGCCGTGTGCCACGGGAATACATCCCGTCGGTCGAGAAGGGCTTCCGTGCGGTGCTCTCCAAGGGGCCGATCGCAGGCTTCCCGATCGTGGGCGTCAAGGCGTCGCTGGTCGACGGCTCCTACCACGACGTCGACTCCTCCGATATGGCCTTCCAGGTCTGCGCCCGGCAGGGCTTCCGCGAGGCGTTCCTCAACACGAAGCCGGTGCTGCTCGAGCCGATCATGAAGATGGAGGTGGAGGTTCCCTCCGACTTCCAGGGGCCGGTGACGGGCGAGCTCAACAAGCGGCGTGGCCTGATCGTTTCCACCGAAACGGTCGGCAAGACTTCGACGATCATCGCCGAGGTGCCGCTGGCCGAGACGTTCGGCTACTCGACCGACCTGCGCAGCATGACGCAGGGGCAGGGCGTGTTCACGATGGAATTCTCGAAGTACCGGCCGACACCGGGCAACATCCAGAAGGAGATCGTGGAGGAGCGGAAGAAGGCGGAATTGGCGGCTGCGAAGTAGGAGTTGCGAGAGCATACGCCGTTTTGGTGGAGCGACGGCTTCGGGGCGGCAAAAGTCTCGTCGCGTGGGCCGCGACGGCCCAATGCTCCTCGAGCGTTCGCCGACCCCTCGCCTACGTCCGGCGATGCGCCACGGTTCTAGAGCGATCCGAGTTGGGCGCTATTGCCAGGCCATGGCGATGCGGTCCCACAAAACGATCCGCGACTCGAGGCAGGCCCGGGCTGTCTCGGAGGCCTCGGCCCAGCGGTCGGGATCGTCGCCGCACAGCCGCGCGACGATCCGGCGGCAGACGGGAGCGTGTTTCTCGTCGTCGTGGGCGATGTGCCGCTCCAGATAGAAGCGGAACGGCCCCCAGGCTGCCGGATCTTCGGCCGCCAGCGTGCCGACGAGATGTCGGAACATGTCGGGGATCACGTCCTCGCGGCCGTAGGTGAAGGCGGCGACGATCCGGTGGGTCGACCCCGACTCGATCACCTCGAACGACCGTCGCACGAAGTCGCAGGCGGCCGGTGGGCCGCCACACGCGGAGAGTGCCTGCGCGATCGGCTCGCCGCTGGAGAGCCGTGCCAGCAACCGCTCGATGGGGCCGGTATCTGCGCCCGCGTGCCGCATGCTCTGCAGATAGAGTTCGAAGTGGGAGGCGTGACCGCCGTCGGGGAGTTCGTCCGATTCCTCGTCCAGCACGATCTCGTTGACGAGCCGGCGTGCCTCCGGATCGGGCGTGGGCAGCCAGGGGATGCCGGTGCAGGTCAGCTTTTGCTGCATCGCTTTCAGGAGACTCTGAAAATCCCAGACCGCGAACACATGATGCTCCATGAACCGCAGCAGCCGGTCGGGACGGTCGATGAGCGCGTAGATCGGATGGTGCACGAGCCGATCGCGGGCCGTGTCCAGCTCGATCGCACACGTGCTCATCGGCGGAGTGGAGGGGGAACGATCGGCGGCCGTGAGGGGGGGCAGGGTGTCGCTGGTGGGCATGATCCGCGGTCCGGTGAAATGTCGGGCAATGCTCGCTGTGCCTCAGGTGTTGTAGTCGGCATCCGCCTGCTGGCGAATCGACAGCGGACCGAACCCCCGAAAACAACGGCCCAGACGCGTGCTCCTCTGCCGGGCGGGAGGCATCTGCTACCCTGCCGGTATGTATCGATCCGAGCCTCTGCCCCTGTCCTTCTGGATCGTCAACCCCTTCGATGACATCCCCGGCGAGGGCCTGCCCCCGCTGCGGTATTGGTCGCTGGCCCGCGTGCTGGCGAGTCGTGGTCACGACGTGACCTGGTGGACGGCCGCGTGGAGCCACCGCCGCAAGGCCGCGCGGACCACGCCGATCCGGATCCGCGACGAAGAGGGGTTTGCCGTCCGCCTGGTGGCAGCTCGCCCCTACACGAAAAACGTCTCGTTCGCCCGCCTGGCCAGTCATCGCGATTTTGGTCGCACCTTCGAACGGCTGGCCAACGAGTCGATCGCCTCAGGGCAGCTCGAACGCCCCGACATGATTCTCTCCAGCCTTCCGCCGCTGGAGGGACCGGAGGCGGCTCTGCGGCTGGCCAAACGGCTCGACGCAAACCTGGTCGTCGACCTGATGGATGTCTGGCCCGAGACTTTCGAGCGGCTTGTGCCCGGGCCGCAGTGGCTGAAGCGGGCGTTGTCGCCCCTGCTCTTCGGACGCATGGCGACACGGCGGCGGGCACTGCTCGAGTCCGCCGATGCGGTGTCGTCATGCGCCCATGGTTATCTCGATGCGATACCGGAGGCGACGAGCCGCGACCAGCGCACGCACGTCTGCCATCTCGGGGCGTGGCTGCCCGAGTTTCCCGCGCCACCGCGGTTGATCGACGAGGTTCCGCACACCGGTGCGACGGAGCCCTCCGCTGCGGCCGCGGACCAGCCGGCGGGCGGGGCTCCCGCCCAGCCGTTGGCGTGTGTCTACGCAGGCACGCTCGAATCGGGCCAGGATCTCGACACGCTCATCGCCGCCGCCCGGATCCTCTCCGCGCAGGGCGTTGCGGCCACGCTCCACGTCGCCGGCACCGGTCGGCTGGAGCCCGCGCTCCGCTCGGCGGCCGACGCCCTCCGTGGATCGTGCCAGGTGCGGGTGCATGGGCTGCTCGATCGGGGTGCCTACGTGCGGCTGTTGTCCGAGTGCGACGTGGGACTGGTGCTCGTGAAGCCTGAATCGCTCGTGGCGGTGCCCTACAAGGCGTGCGACTATGCGGCTGCCGGCCTCGCGCTCGTCAACCCGCTGGCGGGCGAACTCCGGCAGTTCGTGTCGGAATATCGGGCCGGGGTGGCCTACGACGCAGGCAGCGGAGATTCGTTGGCGCGTGCCATCGCCGCGCTGGCCGGCGATCGGCGACGGCTGCTCGACATGCGGCAGGGAGCCCGCCGGCTCGCCGAGGCGGTGTTCGATCGCGAGAAGACGTATGCCCGGTTTGCCGACTGGCTCGAGGGCATTGCGCGGGTCGGCGACGGCTGACAACCGAGCCGACCGAGGGCGAGGGGTGGTTTCATGGCCGACGCATCGACGGTGTCCGATCCCCCGCAGACGCTCTGGCAGTCGCTTGCGCATCTCGGACCAGGGATCATCCTGGCGAGCTCCATCGTGGGCAGCGGCGAGCTGATCGCCACGACGATCGTCGGCGCCGAGGCGGGCTTCGTGCTGCTCTGGCTCATCATCCTTGGCTGCGCCATCAAGGTGGCGGCCCAGGTCGAGATCGGTCGCACGACGCTCACCTGGGGCCGCACGCCGCTCGACGCCTTCAACCGTGTGCCCGGCCCCAGGTTCGCCGGCCTGGGCTGGATCTACTGGGGGTGGGTGTGCATGACGGCGCTCATCCTCGTGCAGCAGGGAGGCATCCTCGCCGGGGTGGCGCAGTCGCTCGCCGGTGGTCTCCCCGTGACGGCGGCCGGCCGCGAGTGGAACCGGCTTCACGACGAGGCGGCGGGCATGATCGTTTCGGAGGCGGCTGTTCGGCGGCGGGGCGATGCCGCCGAGGCCGACGCGATCCATGCCCGGCTCGACGCCGTCACCGTGGCGATGAAGTCGCTGCCGGCCCCTCCGGATGAGACGATCTGGGCCGTGGTCGTGGGCGTGGTCACCGCGGTGCTGCTCGCGATCGGTCGCTACCGCCTCATCGAGTGGGTTTCGATCCTCCTCGTCGGCACCTTCACGCTCGTCACGCTCCTGGCGCTCGTGATGCTGCAGTTCGACCCCGCCTGGGCGATCTCGTCCGGCGAAATCGCCAGCGGACTGATGCCCTCGATTCCGCCCGCCGTGGGCGGCCGGTCACCGCTCGTGACGGCGCTGGCCACGATCGGCATCATCGGCGTGGGGGCGAGCGAACTGATGGTCTATCCCTACTGGTGCCTGGAAAAGGGCTACGGTCGGGCCGTCGGTCCGCGGGATGATTCGCCCGCCTGGGCAGCCCGTGCCCGCGGTTGGCTGCGGGTGATGCAACTCGACGCCTGGGGCTCGATGATCGTCTACACGACCGTCACGATCTGCTTCTACCTGCTCGGCGCCGCCACGCTCGGCAGGCTCGGCCTGCGGCCCGCCGGCGGCGAGATGGTGCGCACGTTGGGCGCCATGTATGCCCCCGTGTTCGGCGAGTGGGCCCGGGGCGTGTTTCTGATCGGTGCGTTCGCCGTTCTGTACTCGACGCTCTTCGTCGCTGCGGCGGGCAATGCGCGAATGGTGGTGGATGGGCTCATCCTCGCCGGTCGCCTGCCGGCGGACGATGCTTCGCGGGCCGTCTGGTCGAAGCGACTCTCGGTGGCTTGGCCGCTCGTGGCGCTCATGCTGGCGTTGATCATCCGCGAGCCCGTGGGCATGGTGCTCGCCAGCGGGATCGCGCAGGCCATCATGCTGGCCGCCCTCGGCGTGGCCGTGCTCTTCTTTCGGCACCGCGACTTCGACGCCCGCCTGGCGCCGTCGCGGGCCTGGGATCTGCTCCTGTGGGTCTGCTCGGCCGGTTTCATCCTGCTGGGCCTGTGGACGTTGGGGCAGAAAGTGGCGGCGTTGCTGTAGCCGATCCCTTCGGCTCTCGTGGGCGGCGTGCGGCTTTGGATGCATGGAAGAGGCTTGCCACCCTATACTTAGGCGGGAACGTCGATTCGGAGGTTTTTTCTTCATGCCGATCACCCGCCGTAAATTTCTGGCCGCCGGATCGACGGCAATCGCCGTGGCCGCGGCGGCAGGGGGCGAGCCGGCCGCCGCCGCCACGCCGCGGTCGCGCCGCCTGCGGATCGCCCATCTCACCGACCTCCATCTCCAGCCGGAGTTGCAGGCCACCCGCGGGGTCGCCGCGTGCCTTGCCCACGTGCAGCAGCCCGCCGCGAGCGACGCGGCCGACAGCGTCAAGCCTGATCTGATCATCACCGGCGGCGACACCATCATGGATGCGTTCGCGGCCGACCTGGCCCGCACGAAGCTCCAGTGGGAGTTGTGGCGGAAGGTGAAGGCTGATCACTGCGGGATGGAAATGCACAGCGTCGTAGGCAATCACGACGTCTGGGGCTGGGACCGGGTGAAGTCCGGCACCAACGGGGCGGAGCCGCTCTACGGAAAACGGTGGGTGTGCGACGAATTCGGCCGCGACCTGCCCTACACGAGCTTCGATCGCGGCGGTTGGCACATCGTGCTGCTCGACAGCGTGTTTCCCCACGAGCAGAGCTACGTCGGCCGGATCGACGACGCGCAATGGGACTGGCTCGAACGCGACATGGCGGCAGTCCCCTCGGCGACGCCGGTGGTCATCTTCTCCCACATTCCGATTCTCTCTGCCACGCCGCTGGCGGTGGCCGGCCCGACGGCTCCGGAGGCCGGCGGCATCCAGGTGCCGGGAGGACGGATCCATGTCGACGCCGACCGCTTTCAGACGCTGTTCACCGCGCGACGCAACATCAAAGCCTGCGTGTCGGGCCACATGCATCTGGTCGAACAGCTCGACTTTCAGGGAGTGCGGTATCTCTGCAATGGAGCGGTCTCGGCAGGCTGGTGGAAAGGCAAGAACCGTGACACCGACTTCGGCTACGCCATGGTCGACCTGTTCGACGATGGCACCGTCGAGCGTCGCTATGTGCCCTACGGCTGGACGGCCGCGACGTGAACGATAGCAGTCCCGGTTTTGCTGCAACGTTCAGCGACGCACGCCCGACGATCAGGCTGCAGTTCGTGGGCTTTTGGGACGGCTTCGATCCGCACGACAACTTCTTCACGAGGCTGCTCGGCGGCCGGTACCGGCTCGAACTCTGCGACGACCCCGAGTACATCATTTTTGCGTATGTCGGCAAACGACGACGCGACTATCGCCGCTACGACTGCGTGCGGATCTTTTACACCGGCGAAAACATCCCGCCCGACTGGAGCGCG